>JABWBC010000013.1 GCA_013360695.1 Phycisphaerales bacterium | reverse complement strand
AAGCCTTCCGCGCGGCCCGCCGCCCAGCCCGGCGCGGGGTAGAGCGGAAAAAGTCCGTCAAAAACCCGATTTTCCCGCTTCAGGTGTTGACAAAGAGTTTTTCAGTTGTTACTATAGTTTGATTGAGACGAAACTACTGCGGGGTGGAGCAGTCCGGTAGCTCGTCGGGCTCATAACCCGAAGGTCGCAGGTTCAAATCCTGTCCCCGCTACCAAAATAAAAAAAGAGGGCGTCATCTGACGCCCTCTTTTTTTATTTTCAAGTCCAGCAGTCTTTACATCGGTATCGGCTCTGCAGGCGCGGGCGGCGCGGGAGGCGCCGCTGTCGTGCCCGCTTCCAAGCCCCAGTCCGTGGACTCGCCCATGCTGCCTCCTGTGGTCCTCGATTCGATCGGGCATCACGCCCTCTGAGTCTCCGCGGAATCCGCCAGCGATCCGCCTTCGCTCCCTGTCGCGCCGCACGCGACGCTCACACGCCACCTTCCACCTCGACCCACGTCCCATCACGCATTCCGGCCTCCACCACCGTCCGAAAACCCCCGCGTACACTCGCCCCGTGACCCTGCCCTGGCTGATCATCACGACCCACACGACGCGGCATCTCCGCCGCACTCTGCTCGGCGTCGCAAGTGAATCGCCGCGTCCACGGCGCGTGCTCGTGTCGTGCGATGTGCAGGACGAATCGATCCGCACCTTGATCGCCGCGTGCTCCGCCGAATTTTCGCTCGACATCACGCTCATCGATCGCCCGCACCAGAACCAGTGCCGCCTCTCCCAGGTCCGCAACAACGCTCTCCGCGCCGCCATTCAGTTCGGCGCGTCCGATCAGGAACTCATCGCCTTCATCGATGGCGATTGCTCGCCCGCGCCCGACCATGCCGCCAGGCTCGCGGCCCTACCAGAGTCGATCTCGCTCGTCTGCGCCCATCGAGTCGAACTCACCCCCGAGCAAACCGAGGCCTTTGACGAAGCCGCGGTGCGAGACCGCCGCCCACCGACCACGATTCGGCCCGAGCAGTTCGCGGAGCTCGATCGGCGTCAGGCCCGCTCGCGCCGTCAAGCTTTCCTTCGGCGTCTCGGTTTCTCCAAGGGACACAAGCCCAAGATCCTCGGCGCAAACTTCGCTGTGCGCCTCGTGATCGCCAAGGCCGTCAACGGCTTCGACGAGTCCTTTATCGAGTGGGGCGCCGAGGACGACGACTTTTCTCGCCGGGCGTACCACGCCGGCGCTCGCCCCCACGTCGGGGTCCGTGACATCATCGTCTACCACCAGCACCACCCCACCCGCGCTCCCGGCAAGTGGGCCGACGCTCCGGGCGTCGCTCGCTTCAACCAGCCCGGCCCGACTCATTGCACGCTCGGCCTGCTCTCGCCAATGGATCAGCCGACTCCACTGGTGCGTGTCTACGCCGCGGGTGATTGCACGAACGAATTCCAACTGGCAATCCCCGCCAACCCCGCGTCGCGTTCTATCGTGTGAAGCATGGTGAGTTTCCCGGCACAACCCGATGCTGTCCCGCCGATCCGTCGCTGGGCCGATCGCCTTCGTCACGCCGCCCGCGTCATGGCGACCGAGCTGGATTCTCTGCGCACCGACGACGCCCGCGACCGCTTCATCGCCACCTTTCGAGACGAGTTCTCCCACCGCCGCCCCATCGATGAGCCCCTGCTGCGCTGCGTACTCGCCCGCCCCGTGCGGGCGCCTTCCGCCGACATGCCGATCGACGAACGCCTGTGGTGGTGCCTGGCCTCACGCGATTCGTTCCCGCCGCGGGCCCTCCGCGCCGCCGCCGGCGCGCTCACCCCCGGCTTCGGACGCGAACCCGTCGAATCGTGGACCGAACGCGAGCTGCGCGTCATGCACGCCGCCATCAATCGCGCCATCATCGCCCGCGACGCGGCACTCTTCGACCGCGTCCTTGGCGCCGCGGATTGGCTCATCGACAACGTCCAGGCCGACAACGCGACCAACCGACCTTGGGGCGTTCACGCGGTCATCATCCGCGGCGTGCTCGGGCACACGCACGCCGAACACGACGCCTCCGGCATGATCCACGCCGCCAAGGCCGCCACCGGCGAAGCCGACCGCCTCTCCCAGATCATCCTGCTCGACGCCGCCCGCGCCCTCGATCGCTGGGTCGCGTGATTGGCGCGAGACGCATTCGATGCGTGCCACCAACCACGACTTTGTAGTCGGCGCCTCTTCGCTCAGCCTGTCCGTGGCCAACCATTCGGGAAGGCACCCCTGCCTCGTCCCTGTCTCGCTGTCTCGCCGTTTCGTTCCTTCCCCACCCCTCAATTCGCCTGCAGCGCCGGCGTCTTCGCGTCGTTCTTTTCAAACTTCCGCTGGATCGCCGCCTGCACCAGCCCCAGGAACAACGGCTGCGGGTGCAGCGGCCGGCTCGTCAGCTCCGGGTGATACTGCGCGCCGATGAAGAACGGGTGCGTCATCTTCGGCGTTGAGCCATCCGCGAGCTTCGCGCCGGGCTGGCGGATCTCCAGCACCTGCATGATCTGACGCTTCGGGTGCTTGCCGCTGAACACCAGCCCCGCCGCCTCCAGCCGCTCGATGAACGCCGGCTCGACCTCATAGCGATGACGGAAACGCTCGCGGATCGTCGTCGCGCCGCCCCACAGCTTCGACGCCAGCGAGTTGGGCGTGAGCAGCACGTCCTGTCCTCCAAGACGCATCGTCCCGCCCAACCCCTCGATCTTCTTCTGCTCCGGGAGCTCGCTGATCACCGGCTCCTTGCACTCGGCCGCAAACTCCGTGCTCGACGCGTCGCGCAAGCCAAGCACGTTTCTTGCAAACTCGATCACCGCAACCTGGAATCCAAGACAGATGCCCAGGTAGGGCAATCCCGTCTCGCGGCAATACCGCACGCACGCGATCTTCCCCTCCACGCCGCGCGCCCCAAACCCGCCCGGAACGATCACGCCGTCCAGCCCCGCGAGCTGCCCCGCGACGTTCGCCTGCGTGATCTCCGTCGTCTCGATCCATTTCAACTCTACACGCGCGCCCGCATGGGCCGAGCAGTGCTCGATCGCCTTGTCGATCGACGCGTAGGCATCGCGCAGATGCGCGTACTTGCCCGTCACGCCGATGGTCACGGTCCGCGGCTTGGGCGCCGTGAGCTTTTTCACGAACGCCGTCCAACGCTCCCTCGCCCGGTCCTCGTGCGACACGTCCACCCGGTCGTGCAGGTTCAGGATAGACATGATCTCTCGATCAAGACCCTCCTGCCGCATCTCCTCCGGGATCGTGTAGATGCTCTCCCTGTCGTGCATCGAAAAAATACGACGGAGCGGCACGTTGCTGAACATCGCGATCTTCTGCATCACCTTCGACTGGCACGGATGGCTCGCCCGGCACGCGATGATGTGCGGCTGCACCCCCGCCTCCATCAGCCTCTTGATCCCCAGCTGCGCCGCCTTGCTCTTCTGCTCGCCCAGGGCCGGCGGCTCGATCACGTACGTCAGCGCCACGAAGCACACCGAGCCAGGGCCTTCCTCAAACGCCAGCTCGCGCATCGCCTCGATGTAAAAGCCGTTCTCATAGTCGCCGACCGTGCCGCCCACCTCGACGAACACGACATCCGCCCGGCGCTGCCCGTCGCCGCGCACCGCCAATTCACGCAGCTTTTTCTTCACCTCGCCCGTCACGTGCGGGATCCACTGCACGTCGCGCCCCAGGTACGCCCCCTGACGCTCCCGCTCCAGGATGGCGCTGAAAATCTGCCCCGAGGTGGCGAAGTTCCGACGCGAGAGGTTCTGGTCGAGCAATCGCTCGTAGGTGCCCAGGTCCATGTCGCACTCGGTCCCGTCCTCCAGCACGAAGACCTCGCCGTGCCGGTACGGGTTGAGCGTGCCCGAATCGATGTTGAGGTAGCCCTCGAGCTTGATGGGGGCGACGACCAGCCCCTTTTCCTTCAGCATCTTGGCGAGGCTGGAGGAAAAAATCCCCTTCCCCAGACCTGACATCACCGTGCCCAGAACGATGACGTACTTGTGGTGCCCTCGCTGATACCCCTCGGGTATCGGGGAGTAATACTCCGAATCCCCTCCGGTTTCCGCCGCCGCGACAAACGCGCCGGGGCGTCCGGTGATTCCCCCCTCGGAGTTCCCCGCGGGGGTGGTTCGGCTCAATCCAAATTGTTCGGGCTCGTTGGGTGTCGGCTGACTGGGCGACGGGGGCATACCGGATCGTATCACTATCACCGCGTTTGTGCGCAATCTCGCGGTGATGCGCGCAAAACTCGGAACGAATCAGCCACTCATTCGATACTCTATCCCGAGCACCGAGCGGGTCCGGGCGTCCGGACCTGTTCCACGCCATGTCCACCCCTGGGGTCGGACCGGAGTATGTGCATGACCCTGCGATCCACCGCGGCCCTGGCACTCTCGTCTCTGCTCTGCCTCGCCCCCCTTGCCTCCGCGCAGGACTCCGAACCCAACAATGACCCTCGCATCGATCCCACCACCGGGCGCGACACCGCCAACTGGCCTCTTCCCCCCACCTTCGACCACCTCCACATGAAGCTCGACATGACTTTCCCGGACATGTCCGAGGCCGCCTTCACCGCCACGCAGACCCTGACCCTCGCCGCCCGCGGCACCCCCCGATCCACCATCTCCCTCCGCGCCGGCCCGGGCATCGAAGTCCAGTCCGTGACCATCGCGGGCCAGCCCGTCGACTTCACCAAGTCCCGCGATCTGCTCGATATCCGCCTCCCCGCTCCCGCCGCCGTCGCCCAGGCCTTTGACGTGGCTATCACCTATGTCTGCGACTTCTCCGCCAACCGCGGCATCGGCCTGACCCACTCCAAGCCCCGCGACGAAGGCTCGCCCACCGACCAGGCCGTCCAGGTTCACGCCCAGGGCGAGGCCGAAGTCAACCACCTCTGGTTCCCCTGCCACGATTTCCCCAACGAGAAGCTCACCACGGAACTCATCGCCAACGTGCCCGAGGGCTTTGAGGTTCTCTCGAACGGCAGGCTGGTCTCCAAACAATCAACGCCCGACGCCCGCTCTATCGTTCACTGGAGCCAGGACCTTCCCCACGCCAATTACCTCGTCACCCTCGTCATCGGCAAATTCTCCATCGTCAACATCGGCGGCGACGACACCGCCCGCCCCGGCCTGCCCATGGCCGTCTGGACCCCCATCGGCACCGAAGACAACGTCAAGACCGTCTTCTCGTCCACGCCCGCCATGGTCGCCTTCCTCGAAAGGAAACTCGACGAGCCCTACCCCTGGGCCAAGTACGACCAGTCCATCGTCCGCGATTTCAACTGGGGCGGCATGGAAAACACCAGCGCCACCACCCTCTACCGTCAGGCCGCCAACGCCACCGAGCGGGGCGATGAGGACGGCCTGATCGTCCACGAACTCGGGCACCAATGGTTCGGCGACCTGATGACGTGCAAGGGCTGGAAGCACCTCTGGCTCAACGAAGGCTGGGCCAGCTATTGCGAAGCCATGTGGGACGAGCAATACGCCAACGCCGAGGCCGCCGGGCTCGATCCGCTCAAGACCGGCGAGATCGCGCCCGCCAGCGAGGCCGGGCGGAAGGCCTACCAACGCACGGTCCTGGGCTTTGTCCGGCGTCAGCGCGGCGGGAACAACGCCTACGCCCCGGTCTATCCCTCGATCGTCAGCAACCGCTACCGGAACCCCGACGAAAACTTTTCCAAGTCCGACGACGTCTACTCCAAGGGCGCCATCGTCCTCCACATGCTGCGCAGCGGGCTGGGCGACGACGTCTTCTGGAAGGGCGTCCGCCTCTACATTGACCAGCACAAGTTCACCCACGTCGAGACCGACCAGTTCCGCCGCGCCTTCGAGGAAGTCTCGGGTCGATCGCTCGAACGATTCTTCGATCAGTGGCTGATTCGCCCGGGCCTTCCGCGTCTGGATGTTGACCTCACCTTCGACGACGCCACCTCCACGCTGACTGTCGCCGCCAAGCAGACCCAGCGCATCGACAAGCTCAACCCCGCGTACCAATTCAGCCTGCCGCTCCTCTGCAGGTTCGAGGACGGCCGCCACCAATACGTCTACCTTGACGTCAAGGGGCGCGACGCCGCCGCCAACTTCACCCTCCCCGCCAAACCCACGCAGGTCTCGGTCGATCCGACCCTCACTATTTTCTGCGCCAACCGGATCACCAAGCCGCTGGCGATGTGGATGAACGAGCTTCGCGACGGGCCGTCTCTGTTCGCGCAGGTCGCCGCGGCCGAGGCGCTGGCGGCGTATCAAGGCGACGAGGTTCTTTCGCTTCTGGCCCACGCCGCCGCGGACGAGTCGCTGGACCCCGTGGTGCGCGAGGCCTCGCTCGCGTCGCTCACGGGCCTCGAAGCCCGCCGGATCGCGGCATCCCTTGGTTCGATTCCCGTGCAACTCGGCGCCCGCGCCATGGTCGTCGGAAGATAGCCCGCGATCAACGTCCAAATCCGTTTTCAGCCGATCCAACCAACGAGCGTTCCGTCGCGAGATCCCGCATGTTGAAGACCCAGCCCGTCCGGCGTTCCCTTTTCTCACTGTCTCTGATCGCCGCCACCACGTTCCTGGCCTCCGCGGCGGGCGCACGCCCGATCGAGGAATGCGAGCACTGCCGCCGCTGGTGGTCGTCGATCGTGGCACAGCCCGCCTTTGACGAAGCGACCGGCGTGTGGACCCGGGCCTATCCGCCCCATCGGGCGGCGGACATGATCCACATGAAGCTGGGCATCACCATCGCCGACATGAACACGCGTGAGTTCAGGGCGGAGCAGTCCTTCAAGCTTTCGCCGCTGGGCTGGGACCTCCAGACACTGGACTTGGACGCCAAGGCACTGGCGATCGAGGGCGTCTCGTGCGAGGGGCGTTCGGCGAGCTTCACGCATGACGGGAGGAAACTGAGCATCACGTTCGATCCGCCCGTGCCCCTCGGGCAGGAGGCGACGCTGGTGATCCACTACACCGCCAGCAACCCGCCGCAGGGCTTGGTGTGGAACATCGAGTCAAAGGACTACCCCGGGCGGGCGGCCCAGCTGCACACGCAGGGTCAGCCCGAGACAAACAGCTACTGGTTCCCGTGCCACGATTTCCCGAACGACCGCATGACGACCGAGATGGAAGTGACCGTGCCCGCCGGATTCGTGGTGAGCAGCAACGGCAAGCTCCTGGGCGTCAAGCGTGAAGCGCTCGCGGGCCCGGGCACGACGCGCCTGGCCCCTTACGAGACCTTCCACTGGATGCAGGACAAGCCACACGTCAGCTATCTCGTGACAATGGTCGTCGGCAAGTTCGACATGGTCGACCTGGGCACGCCGGTGCTCCCGATGCCGGTCTATGTGCCGCCGGGGCGCGGCGGGGACGTGGCGCGGACCTACGGCAAGACACCGGAGATGATTGACATCTTCGGCAAGTTGCTCGACGAGCCCTATCCGTGGGATCGCTACGCGCAGGTGCTGGTGTGGGGCTTCAACAACGGCGGCATGGAGAACACCAGCGCCACCACGCTCTACGACACCGCGATCTTTTCGGAAGAATCCGCCAAGGACCGCGACCTCAACGGGCTGATCTCGCACGAGCTGGCCCACCAGTGGTTCGGCGACCTCATGACCTGCAACTCCTGGGAGCACATCTGGCTCAACGAGGGCTGGGCGACGTACATGACGCCGCTCTGGCAGGAACGCACCGCCGCCCCGCTCGGCGGACGCGAGGTGTACGACGCCACGATCCGCGCGTACTTCGACGGCGTGATCGGCGGCGACACCGGAACAGCGCCCGACGCCCCGGGCATGGTCAGCAAGATCTACACCCACCCATGGGAGACCTTCCGACGTGGTGCGAACCCTTACGGCAAGGGCGCCAGCGTCCTCCACATGCTCCGGCGCAGGCTGGGCGACGACGCGTTCTTCGGCGGCGTGCGTCTGTACATCGATCGGTTCAAGTTCAAGACGGTCGAGACGTCGGACTTCCGGCGCTGCCTCGAGGAAGTTTCTGGCGAGAGCCTCGAGCGGTTCTTCTGGCAGTGGTGCGAGCGGCCCGGCGTCCCCAACGTGGTTGTCACGCAGGACTTCGACCCGCGCTCACGCGTGCTGACCCTGAATGCGGAGCAGAAGCAAACCATCAACGGTGACAACCCCGCGTTTGCGATCTCGATCCCCGTCTGGATCTCGACCGCCAGCGAGCCCAACGGACGCTGGATCACGATCGAGATGGACGGCAAGACGGCCAGCGCCACGACCACGCTCGATTCCGAGCCCACCATCATCGCGGTCGATCCCGAGCTGACCTGCCTCATGAACTTCGACATGGAGCAGTCCCCCGATCGCTGGATGGAGCAGGTGCGCCGCGGGCCGACGCACGCGGCCAAGATCCAGGCGATCCGCGCGCTGGGCAAGCCTGATCGTCCCGGCGCGTCCGACGCGATGATGAAACTCGCGATGGACACCAACGCGCCCGAAAGCCTTCGCAGCGAGGCGGCCAACGCCCTGGCGAGCAAGGGCGACCTCAACCGCGTTGAGACGCTGACCCTGGCGAGGCTGAACAAGCCCGGCCTCCGAGAGACGGTGTATCGCGGGCTGGCGCGGGTGGTCGGGATGACGCCGGAGGAGGGATCGAGCCGCACGCGCGGGCGCGTTGTCAATATGCTGCGCGAAGCGGCGGCGGGCGACAAGAGCACGCGGGTCCGTGCCGCGGCGCTGCGGAGCTTGGGGGACCTCAAGGCCGCGACCGGCTTGGATGTCATGCTGGCGTCGACGCGGCTCGACTCGCAGGACGACGAGCTTCGCCAAGCGGCCCTGGACGCGATGGCGGCGGCCGATTTGCCGGAGGGCCTGGTCGCGGCGATAACGCTGGCCAAGCCGGGCGTCCTGACGCGGACGCGGGCGAATGCCGTGAGCGTGATTGGGCGGCTCGCCAAGCACAACCCCGAGGAGGCCGAGAAGGCGCTGATCGGATACCTCGGCGACTACGAGCTTCGCGTGGTTCGGGCGGCGGGCGACGCGCTGGCGGAGATGGGGAGCACCAAGGCGGTCGAGACAATCGACGCGATGGTGCTTTCGCCGCGGAGCGACGAGACCAAGTGGATGGCCGAGGCGTGGCTGAGAACGATCCGCGAGAAACACTCGGGCGGTACGCCGACTGCGGCGGGGCAGTAGGAAGCACCCAACACCGATGTCGCGACGCGACATCGATCGCACGAGTATCGCACGAGGTGTGTGACGAATGCGGCTTGATGGCCGCGACTACTTTTTGGCGAGCAGGTCGTCGATCTGGCGATTGAGTTCGGTGTCGCTGGGCGAGGTGCGGGTGTCGAAGCGGGCGACGACGTTGCCGTTGCGATCAACGAGGAACTTGGTGAAGTTCCACTTGGGATCGCCGCCGACGGGCGCGGGCTGTGCGGCGAGCTGCTTGTAGAGCGGGTGCTGGTCGTCGCCCTTCACGCTGATCTTTGAGAACATCGGGAACGTGACGCTGTATTCGCTGGTGCAGAATTTCTTGATGTCGGCCTCGGTGCCGGGCTCCTGGTTGCCGAAGTTGTTGGCTGGGAATCCGACGATGACCAGGCCCTTCTCCTTTTTGTCCTGGTACAGCTTTTCGAGTCCCTTGTACTGGCTGGTGTAGCCGCACTTGCTGGCGACGTTGACTATGAGGACGACGGAGCCCTTGAAGTCTTCGAGGTTCTTTTCGTTGCCGTCGATGTCTTTCATCTTGAAGCCCAAGACATAGGGATCGGGCTTCTCGGCGGGCTTGTCTGCGGGTGGTTGGTCTGGCTTTTCGGCGGGCTTTGATTCAGGCTTGGCCTCGGGTTTGGTCTCCGGCTTCTTTTCCGCGGGTTGGGCGGGAGGTTGAGAAGCTTGGGTGAAGCCCGGGCCGCCGAAGGCGAAAAGGGCGGTCGAGAGGCCAAGGACGGCGAGGCGGGTGTTGTTCATCGGGATCGAGCTCCTCACTCAGATGAAGGACGCGCGGCGGGCGTGCGAGTTCCGGGCCGCAGATGCGGGGAAGTGTAAGCCTCGCCCGAATCCGGTCGAACGGGGGAGGCGTACCCTCGCATGTGATTCGCCTGTCGCGCCGAGTCAGATTTGCTGTGTATCCGTGGGATTGTGCCCAGCCCGGACACGGGGGCAATGGCTACGCGGGCGACCCAGCCAGCGGCGGGCTGTGCGCCCACTACGAAATTGAGCTTTCCTGCGTGAGCGAACCGGACCCGGCGATCGGGTATGTCATCGACATCAAGCGGGCGGACCAGGCGGTGCGGAATGTGGCGGTGCCGCGGATTCAAGACGCGATGGCGAGGAACGCACGCACGCCGCCGGAGCGGATTCTGCGCGAGCTCGGGCGGGAGCTTGCGAGCGCGCTGTCGGTCGATGCGGCCAGTAAATCGGCGTGTGATGAGGGGCGGGCCGGGGCGTCGATCGGCGAGCGCGTGCGATGGCATCTCTCCCCCACCTACAGCCTTGAGGTGTCGATGAAGAACGAACCATCCGTGACGACGCCGGTGCTGCTCCGCCAGAAGTTTGACTTTGCGGCGTCGCACCGGCTGCATGTTCCGTCGCTCTCCGAAGAGGAGAATCAGCGGCTTTTCGGCAAGTGCAACCATCCGTCGGGGCACGGGCACAACTATCGGATCGAGCCTTGCGTGGAATGGCGCGGCGGGGAGACCGACGCGGGCTTTGACCTCGCGGCGTTCGAGCGGCTGGTGAAGCGGGTGATTATCGATCGCTTCGACCACAAGCACCTGAACCTCGACACGCGTGAGTTCGCGGCGAGCGGCGGCGTGAACCCGACGGTCGAGAACATCGCGAGGGTTTTCTTCGGCTTGCTGGCGCCGGAATTGGCCGCGTGGTCGGGGCAGGCGAGCCTGCGGGCGATCACGGTGTGGGAGACGGATCGGACGAGCGCGACGTTCCCGGCGTGAATACCGGCCCCTCTGGACGCATCCGCGACCAACCTCGGAGCCTGATGAAATCGCGGGCGTGTCGGGACGTGAAAGGCAAAGGCCGGCCCGGCGGTGGACGTTACTGATCGGAGCCCAGTTCAACGCTCCAGTACGCGTGATCGAGGAACGCCTTCCACGACGCGTACTTTTCGTTGCCGAGGCGGATCGTGATGAGCGGGTTGCGCTTGGGGCGCTCGGGCTTGCGGATCAATCGCACGCCGGCCTGCTCGGGCGTGCGGCCGCCCTTCCGCGCGTTGCAGCGGATGCACGCGCACACCAGATTCTCCCACGAATCGCGCCCGCCCTGGGTGCGCGGCATCACATGGTCGATCGAAAGGTCCGAGGTCGGGAAGAGCCGCCCGCAGTACTGGCATTGATTGCGATCGCGCGCAAAGAGATTTCGGCGATTCAGCTTCACCGTCTGCTCCGGCAGGCGGTCATATCCGAGCAAACGGATGATCCGCGGGACGGCCAGTTCCGCTCGCACCGTGCGCACCCAGTCGTGCTGCTCGCGCTCGAAGCGAGCCCGGGCCTCCGAGAGCTCGGCCCAGGTCGCGAAGTCGTAGTTGGTGTAGCGGTGCCCCTCGCCGTCGCGTTCAACGTGGATGATCTCGGCGATGTTGTTGAGGAGGAGGCAGAACGCACGGCGTGCGGAGACGACGCGGATGGCGACGTAGAGCTTGTTGAGCACGAGCACCTTGGCGTTCAGGCCGTCGTTGATCGAGGCGGCGGCGCCGGACATCGCGTGCGCGAGGCCCGGCGGGATACTGTCGTCGGCGGCGTCGGATGGGAAGCAGTCACCATCCGCCCCGAAGCGGGCGTCGGCGCCCTCATGGAATTGGCCGCCCTTGTGAGCCACGGCACCCCTCCGACCGCGAGATCCCTCGCGCGGTATTCGATGTATATCGTACACAGGGCGAACGATCAAGACCTTCGGGCGTTCAAGTTCGGCGAAGGAGCGGGTGTCGGGCGTTCGGCCCGCGTGGGCTGGCGCGGTCAGTGCGATTGTGCGGGGGATCGCACGGCGTCGCTGACGCCCAGATTCGCGAGGTCCGAGGAGGCGGTCTTTCGACCGCGATATCCGGGCTGCTGGCGGTCGTATTCGATCAGGCCGTCTTTCAGTCGCACGACGCGTAGGCAACGCTCGGCGACGACGGGGTCGTGCGTCACCATGAGGATGGTCATGCCGGACGAGTGGAGTTCCTCGAAGAGGTTGAGGATCGCCTGGCCCGTGGACGAATCGAGGTTGCCGGTGGGCTCGTCGGCCATGAGCACGACTGGGCGAGTGACCAGCGCGCGGGCGATCGCGACGCGCTGCTGCTGCCCGCCCGAGAGTTCACGCGGGCGGTGCCCGAGGCGATCTCCGAGCCCGACCTTGCCGAGCGTCTCGATCGCGCGTTCGATCCGTTCGGCCCGCGGCACTCGCTGGTAGAAGAGCGGCGTGGCGACGTTTTCCTCGATCGTGAGCTGCGGGATGAGATTGAAGGCCTGGAAGATGAAGCCGATCTTCAGGCCGCGGTAGTTGGAGAGATCGTCGTCGCTCATGGCGGCGACGTCGCGGCCGTCGAGGAGGTACAGCCCGTCGGTCGGGCGATCGAGGCAGCCGAGGACATTCATGAGGGTGGACTTGCCCGAGCCGGACGCCCCCATGATGGCGACGTACTCGCCGCGGTTGATGGTGACGTCGATGCCGCGGAGCGCTTCGACCATCACCGAGCCGTCGGGCTTGTAGTAGATTTTTCGGAGGGCGCGCAGCTCAGCAACTGGGGTGGTCCCGGCGGGGGCGGAGTGGGCGGCGGGTTGAGCGAGCGTCTGGGTCATGCGGAGCATCGCGGGCAAGATGATCGAGCCGGAGTTGTACCCGCGCCGGGGGCGGGCGGTTCCGACGATGGATCGTAGTGGCGCGGAATGAGGGGAGGAGATGATGAGAATCCGCATGGCGCGGGTGCTCGACGCGCGATGGGCCCTTCAGCCCGCCGGCCCAGAGCCCCTGGAATGCAGGCGGACCTACTTCTCCGGTTCCTGTTCGAGTTGGAGCGTCGCCAGGGCCGTCATGGGGTCGGGCGCAAAGCGGAAAACCTTGTCCAACCCAGTGATCTTCAGCACCTGCCATACGTCCTCGGTGAGCGAGCAGAGGAGCAGACGCTTGCCCCGCTCGTTCATGCGGCTGCGGAGGCGAAGGAGCTGGGCGAGGTTCGAGCTGTGGACGTGGTTCACCTGCCCGAAGTTGAGCACGACGTGGGGCGCTTGGCTCGCCTCGGTCTGGCCGACGCGGTCGATGAGCTGCGACAACTCCTCGGAGAGCGCGGGCTCGTCGGCGAGGTCGGCAATCGCGATGTCATCGGACCAGTCGGTGGCCATGGTGGACCCAGTGTATCACGAACCTTGGGGCTCATGAGGCGGGCGGGGGATTGGAATCGGGCCCGGGCTGGGCCTCGGGCGGCGGGGAATCGGTCGACTCGCCGGACTCGACGGCCGGCTCGGCGTCGACGGCGGTCGTGGAGACCACGGCGTCGCCCTCGTTGACCCCCACCACGCGCACGCCCTGCGTGTTTCGGCCGATCATGGAGATCGAGTCCACGGGCACGCGGACGAGCTGCCCGCCCTTGGTGACAATCACCACGTCCTGGCCCGACCTAACCGCGATGGCGGCGACGGACCTGCCGTTGCGTTCGCTGGTCTTGATGTCGGCGCGGCCCTTTCCGCCTCGCGACTGGGAGCGGGCCTTGCCGTCCTCGGGCTGAACGCGATACTCATCGATGGCGGTGCGTTTGCCGTAGCCGTTCTGGGTGATGGTGAGGAGGGCGATGGATGGATCGCGGGTGACCAAGTCTCCCTCGGCATCCTTTTCCATCGGAACGCTCGCGACGCCGACGACCTCGTCGCCCTCTTCGAGTTCGATGCCCTTCACGCCCGCGGCGGCGCGCCCCATGAGGCGTGCGTCCTCTTCGTTGAAACGGATCGCCATGCCGGAGGCGGTCGCCAGAAGCAGGTCGTCGTGCCCGTCGGTGAGCGTGACGGTGAGGAGCTGGTCGCCCTCCTTGAGGCCCACGGCGATGATGCCGGACTTGTTGACGTTGCGGTAGTCCTTGAGCGCGGTGCGCTTCACGATGCCGCCCTTGCTGACGAACGTGAGGTAGTTGCTGCCTTCCTCAAAGTTCTTGACGGCGAGGTAGGCGCATGTGCGTTCGCCCGGCTTGAGGTCGATGACGTTGATCATCGCCCGGCCCTTGGCGGTGCGGCTCATCTCCGGCACTTCGTAGACCTTGATCAGGAAAACGCGTCCGGTGTTGGTGAAACAGAGCAGGTCGTCGTGGGTGCTGGCGACGAAGACGCGCTCGATGAAGTCCTCGTCCTTGGCGTCGGAGGCCTTGATGCCCTTGCCGCCGCGCCCCTGCGAGCGATAGGTCTCGAGCGGAACGCGCTTCACATAACCCTGGTGGCTGATGGTGACGGCGACATCCTGCACGGGGATGAGTTCGGCGATGGTGACGTCGGCCCCGGCGTCTTCGATGGTGGTGAGCCGGGGCGAGCCGAAACGCTCGCGCATCTGGGCGCAGTCGTCCTTGATGATCGCGAGCACGCGCTGGTGCTCGGCGAGGATCAGCTCGTAGCCCTCGATCTCCTTGACGAGCGCCGAGTACTCCTCGACGAGGCGCTCGATCTCCAGGCCAACGAGCTGGATCAGACGCATGCCGCCGATCGTCTCGGCCTGGATGCGGGAGAGGAGCACGCCGCCCTCGGCCTCGGCGGCGCGGACGCGGTCCATGAGACGGGCGGGGAGTTTGGGCGCGTGCGGATGGGACGCGGGGATCTGGAAGCGGCGCTCCATCAACCGCTGGATCGCCTCCTCGCGGGTCTTGCTGGCGCGGATGATGCGGATCACCTCGTCGATGTCGCACACGGCGTAGATCATGCCCTCCAAGACGTGGGCACGCTTCTTGGCCTCGCGCAGCAGGTAGGCGGTGCGCCGGCGGATCACGTTGACGCGATGGTCGACGTAGCAATCGATCATCTCGCGGAGCGTCAGCGTGCGCGGCTGGCGGTTCACCAGCGCGATGTTCATGATCGAGAAGGTCTGCTGGAGCGGCGTGAACTCGTAGAGCTGCTTCTCGACCACGCGGGCGTCGGCGCCCTTCTTCAGCTCGATCACCACGCGAGTCTGGGCCTCGCGCCCTGATTCGTTGCGGACGTCGGAGACATCGACGATTCGTTCTTCCTTGACGGCCTCGACGATGCGCTCGACGAGCGTCGTCTGGTTGAGCATGTACGGGATGGAGTCTATGACGAGCTGCTCGCGTCCCGAGCCCTTGCCGCCGATCTCCTCGGTGTGGATCGCGCCGCGGTTGACGACCTTGCCGCGCCCGGTGGCGTAGGCCTCGACGATGCCCTGCTTGCCGTGGACCGTGCCGCCGGTCGGGAAGTCCGGGCCTTTGACGCCGAAGCGAACAACATCGCCGGCGGCGTCCTTCACGTCGGTCATCAGCTCGTGGAGCGTGATCGCGGGGTTTTCAATGACGCGGATGATCGCGTCGAGGATTTCGGTGGGATTGTGCGGCGCCAGGCTGGTCGCCATGCCGACTGCGATGCCCACGCCGCCGTTGACGAGGAGGTTGGGGAACTTGCCCGGGAGGACGAGGGGCTCCATGAGTCGGTCGTCGTAGTTGGGCTGGAAGTCGACGGTCTGGAGGTCGATGTCGGCGAGCATCTCCACCGCGCCCCAGGTCATGCGGGCCTCGGTGTATCGCATGGCGGCGGGCGGATCGCCGTCGATCGAACCGAAGTTGCCCTGGGGATCGACGAGGGGGACGCGCATGCGCCACTTCTGGGCCAGGCCGACCATGGTGGGATAGATGACGGACTCGCCGTGCGGGTGGTAGTCGCCGGATGTGTTGCCGCAGATCTTGGCGGACTTGAGGTGCTTGCGTCCGGGGCGGAGCTTGAGGTCGTTCATGGCGACGAGGATTCGTCGCTGGGAGGGCTTGAGGCCGTCACGGACATCGGGGAGCGCCCGGTCCATGATGGTGCTCATGGCGTAAGTGAGATAGCTGTCCTGCAGTTCTCGCTGGATGTCCAGGTCGATGACTTGGCCGCCGACTTGACCACCGGTTTGGCCACCAGCTTGGCCGCCGCCGGGCGAGCCGCCCAGCGAGCCATCAGAACGAGGCGAGTTTTCCGCACCATTGACAGGCTGGTCCGACATCCGTGTCCCTCAAAGCAGCGCCCGCAAGGGGCAGTCCATCAGCGTTTCGACCGGGCCAAGGCCTGCAAGAGCGGGGCCCGCACTCGCCCGAAGTCACCCTCCGCGGGAGGGGCCTCGTCGCATCGAAAATCATAGCAGACATCGGCCCATAATTCCCGACAACGAGCCTCAGAAAGTCTCTGCAAAACAGGCCCTTGACGCAAAACACGAAAACGACGATGGATGCTCACCGGCGAGGGGCTACTTGGGTGAAGGACCGGACCCCGGATCGGGGCTTGGCTTGGTCGCGGGCGCGGCCATGCGGTCGAAGGAGCGGAGCGTCTCGCACACGGCGATCAGCGTGATCGCGGTCGCCTCGACCGGCTGACGCTGGTCCCAGAGCGCCGACCGCACGCCCCAGAGGTTGCGTTTCGGATCGACAAACGAGGTCGCGACGTACTCGTCGGCCGACAGCTGGCGGAGGAAGCGGAGGTTGGCCATGAGGCTGGCGGTCTGGCGGGGGCGCTCGCTCGCGTCGGTGAGGCGAGGATCGCCGAGCATCGCGGCCAGGAACGACACGGGGCGGGCGGTGTGCCAGGTGGGATAGGGCAGAGCTGCCGTTGTGAACACGATGCCGCCCGCCATGTCCTGGTCGTCGTCGCCGGGCTCGAAGAGGGCCCCGGCGAGGAGATCGCGCATGTCGCGGTACGCGGCGGAGGCGGCGATGTCGCCGGAGGCGCCGGCACGATCGAGCTCCGCGAAGCCGAGCCATGGCATCTGGGCTACGAGGCGGCCGGGCGTGACGCCGAGATAGATCGACGTGATCGCTTTGTTGGCAAGCTCGCGCTTCGCGGGGTCGTCGCCCGCGCGGATGAGCATCGCCCATGCGATGAGGCCGCGGGCGGGTTCGGGCACATTCGGAGACCAGCCCTCTCGCGTGAACGCCGCAAGGACGGGCTCATCGAGCTTGGCCACGAGTTCGAGCTTGGGAACAAACTTCGGCTGAACGACGCGCTGCACGGCGTGGAGGGCGACAATCGTCGTGGCGGCGGTGATCGGGTCGGACCAGGGTGCGACCTCGGTGTCCTCGACCGTCAGAAGCTCGTCGGCGAGCATCAGCGCGACCGCGCCGTACGCGTCTTTCATGGCTCGCGGGGCCGGATCGAACCGCCCAACGCCGGCGCGGACGGCGATGTAGTCGCACAGCGCGAGAATCGCCAGGCTCTGCTCGTTCGGGCCCGCGATCGCGGGATCGGTCTTTCCCAGCAAGGGCCAATCGGTTCCCGACATGCCGATCGCGCCATGGCCGGTCCAGCGCCGCGCGACGAGATTGCGCGCCAGGCCGTCGGCCCAGCGACGAAGCTCGTTCACGTCGAGACGGGATTGATCGAAGACCTTTCCGCCACGCTGCAGGAACACGGGAGGCACACTCGGCTCGGTCTGCGCCAGATGTCGCACGCGGAAGCGGTAGTACGTCGCGTTGCGTGTCTCACGGACCCTGGCGGGTTGTGCTTCGGAGGCTTCAGGCAGGCCGAGCGCGGGGTCGCCCGTAAGCCGCGCGGCGGCGGCGGCGCTGGCGAGGCTGGGTGCGATGGTGCGTTGAAGGATCACGCTGGGGAAGGTTGCTTCGAGCTTTTCGGCGATACGGATCGCCACGCCGTCGAGCCCGGGAGAGAGCGCCCGATCCATCTCGCCGAAGCTCTGGAAGTCGATGGGAATGATCGCGCCGGCGAACTCAACGCCAATCGAGACCATGCCGGCGGCTTCGGCCATGGTCGTGAAGGCCAGTTCGTCGCGGATCGCCGCGACGCCCGCCTGGGCCTGGATCATCGCCTCGCGCGTCGCGATCGCGATGCACGACGAACCCCCCACCGCTTCGCCGCGTCCCAGAACCTTGCCGCGGGCGCGGAGCGTCACGCAGCAGGCGCCGACGGCGGCCGCGTCCTTGGTGGCCGAGTCGGGTATCGTCCACGAACGCAGGGCGGCGTCCACGAAGGCGTATGCCCTCATCGCGTCGTCGGGCATGGGGGGCGTGATGTCGGGCGCGGCGGGCTGTGTGGATTGGTTCTCGGGCTGTGCCGGCGTATGAGGCGTCGCTTGCGCGCGGGTCGCGGTCGGCCATGCAAGGAGCAAAAGTGCGATCGCCGCGATCGTGCAGCACGCCCGAGAAATCGTGGCGGGGCGAGCGCGCGACACGATGCTGTGTGCATCATCAAACGGCGATGTTGCGAAAACGCATCGCGTGATGTCGCCGTTGCGCGACGTCGCGGCGCCGTTGGAACCCCGGCGCCCCCCTAAGGTCCGGGAAGAACCGTCGTGGCGAGTTGACGTGGCGTCGGCGCGACACTGGCATGGGTGTTGTTCCCATGTGTGGGCACAACCCAAGAGGTGGACTGTGAAGAACCTTCTCGTCATGACCGCGTTCCGTCGCCAGATCGGCCTCTTCTGCGTGCTCTCGTTCCTGGCCCTGTGCTGAACGAGCCCCCCGCGCGGCCTTGAGGCCTGAGCGTACCACACCCGGCCCGTGCGGGCGTCGCGCGACAATCCACTGAAGGTCGCCGCCGAGCTCTCCCTGAGTCCGGCGGTTGTGGCGTTTTGGAAGCCGCGGAACCGATGCCACGCGGACAGGCTGGGAACGAGACCCGAGGATTTTTCGATCGTCGGGTTTGAAGGCCCCTCCGCTCTGGCGACTCGTCCGATGTCCCGGGCCGCTACTTGCCCTTTTCCTTCTCGGAGCGCCGGCGCTTGAGTTCCGCGTCGATGAACGGCTCGATCCCGCCGCGGAGGACCATCTCGTAGTCAGATTCCTCGTAGCCCGTGCGATGGTCCTTCACGCGGTTGTCATAGAAGACGTACGAGCGGATCTGCGTGCCCCAGCCCTGCTCCATCGCGCCGCCGGTCGCGCCCTCGATCTCCTTGCGGCGGCGTTCGTCCTCGATCTGCTGGAGCTTGGCCTGGAGCACCGTCAGCGCCTGACGCTTATTTTGCGGCTGGTCGCGGTAGGTGCTGGCGACGACTTGGATGCCCGTCGGCTTATGAACGATGCGGATCGCAGACGCGACCTTGTTGACGTTCTGGCCGCCGGGGCCCGAGGCACGCACGAACGCGATGACCTCGATGTCATTCTCCGGGATCTCGACCTCGGTCTCCTCGATCTCGGGGACGATCTCGACGGTCGCGAAGCTGGTCTGGCGCTTGCCCTGGGCGTTGAAGGGCGAGACGCGGGCGAGTCGGTGCGTGCCGCGTTCGGCGGAAAGATAGCCAAATGCGTACGCGCCTTTGACGTGGAGCGTGACCGAGTCGATGCCGACTTCGGTGCCGAAGCCCTTGTCAACTTCCTCCATCTCCCAGCCCATCTTCTCGCAGTAGAAGATGTACATTCGATAGAGCATGTCGGCCCAGTCGTTGGCCTCGGTGCCGCCGACGCCCGCCGATATGGTGAGGTAGCAGTTGCGATGATCGTGACGCCCGGAGAGGAGCGAGCGCAGCTCGACCTGCTCCATCCGCGCCTGCAGCCTAAAAAGCTGCTCGTCGGCCTCGGCGAGCAGTTCTTTGTCCGCCGCCTCGCGTGACATTTCATACGCGACTTTGGCGTCCTCAAAGTCGGCCATGAGCTTGGCGAGCGGCTCGACCTGGGCCTTCAGGGTCTTGACCTCGGCGAGCACCTTCTTGGCCTTGTCCTGGGAATCCCAGAACCCCTCACCAGCCATCTGGCCTTCGAGCTCCTTGAGCTGCTTGTACTTCGCGGGGAAGTTAAAGAGAGTCGCGGATTGTTGTGATCCGCGCCTCAAGATCGTCGATCACGGGCTGGTGGGCGTCGTAATGCATGGGGCGTGAGTGTAGCCGGGTTCCGGTCGGGTGGTCTCGCCTCGATCCGGTGGATTTTTCTGACAGCTCGCGCCGGAAACCATCCGCGGCGTCGTTTGGTTGGTAGAACACAGGAGCCAGCCATGACGCGATTCACCTCTCGAAACCTTGCCGCCCTCGCCCTTGCCGCCGGAACAACGCTGGGAGCCTTGACGCCTGCGAGCCTCGGGCAGGCGGAACCGGCCGAGCAGAGCGGCGGGCAACGAATGGTCACGATGCGGGTGAACTCGATGCCAATCAGCATCAAGTTCCCCGGCGGGACGATCGCCGAGTACGTAAAGGCCGTGCAGTCCCAGCGCAAGGACAACTCCTGGCCTGTGAACGTGATTCTGGGCCCGGACACCGAGCGGATCGTCGTTCGTCCGATCGAACTCAACTTTGTTTCGGTTGACACTGCGATGGACGTGTTGAGGTTTGCTGCCCAGTGCGAACCCGGCGAACTTCGCATCGATCATGTGAGCGCTCATGAGGATGAGTCTCCGACGTTTTCGATCCTTCAGAAATCGAGCGATGCGGCGCGTGGTCGGCAAGAACTCGAAGTCCTCTCTATCGCGCCGCTCACGCGTCCGACGGTCGATGGAGTGAGCCGAGCGGACCTTGCGATCAGGTCCGACATCGTGCTTTCGGCGGTCGAACTCGCGCTCCCGCCAGGGGAAGAGACTGTTCGCCTGAAGTACCACGAGGAATCCCAGCTCTTGATCCTGCAGGGCCCGCCCCGCGCCACCAACGCGGTGCACCAGGTCATCAAGACGATGATCGACGATCAAAGGCAGCGGCTGGGGGACGCCGGGCACGCACAGAAGGAAATGATCGAAGCCACCGCGCGAATTGAGCGGGCACGAGTTCGGCTCGCGACCGCCGAGCAGACCTCAGCAATGATGAGAGAGAAGCTCGATCACTTTGCCGAACTCGTCAAACAGGGCTCCGTGAGCACCGGTGAGTTGCAGGAGCAACGGTCCGCGCTCGCCAACGCAAACGCAATGGTGCTTACCGCCCGCGCCGACCTGCAGGAGGCCGAGGGGCTCGCCGCGATCATCCACAAAAAGGCCGCCGCTGCTCCCACGGTCGCCTCCGACGAACTCGCTTCGCTCCGAAAGCTCGTCGAGGATCAGGCCGCCCAGATCAAGGCGCTCACGGACGAGTTGAACGCCCTTCGCCAGCAGAAGAACGCCAAGTAGCCACCTCCAGGAGCCAGAGCCGATCAGCCGCGTCGCCACCATCGAGCACTTCGTGCCAAGCGTCACACCGACAGATCGGGCGAACGACTCGCCGGACGCCCGGGCTGCGGCGTGGTGCCGCGGTATTCGAGCCGGCGATCCGACGGCGCTCGCCGACTTCTACCAGCACTGGTTTGATCGCTCGGTTGCGATCGTCCGCGCCCGCACCGGGCGCGACGAGAGCTTCGCGCTCGACGTAGTACACGACGCGATCATCCGGGTCGCGCGGGGCATGCCGAGGCTCGAGACAGACGCCGATCTCTCGCGTTGGATGATTCGCGTCCTCATGACGTGCGTGCTCGATCGTCTCAAGCAAGAAGCGAGAGAGGTGGCAAGGCGTGGTGTTGCAAGGAACACCGAACCCAGCACATCGACCGTTTCAGCCACGCATCGCAACGACCGCTCGAGGCCGACCATCGACGAATCGTTTGAAATGCTTCAGCGGCACTTCGCCGAGCTCAAGCCCGACCAACGGGCCGCGTTGACGCTGCGATTCTGGTTTGGGCGATCGCTCGCCGCCATCGGGCGTGCCTTTTCAATCAGCGAGGACGCGGCCCATGGCAAGGTCCGCGCTTCGCTCCGATCGCTTCGGCGAGCATCGCGGGGAGATGACCACCCATGAACGATCAAACACCGTGTCACGATCGCAGAAGCGAGATTCTGGACGCTGCATTGCGTGAGCAGGCATTCACCCAGCGCGGGCGTCGCGCGCTGTCCGCGGGCGCGTCGGTCGTATTGATCGTCGCCGTTGTGGGACTTGTGGCGTGGCGTGTCATTCCGACCAGCTCCCCGATTTCGCCCGACAGTCCCATGGCGGAGTCACCAGATGATCGCGCGATTCGTGAGAAGATGGCCAGCCAGCCGCGGATTCCCACGCCCGAAGATTCGGGAAGGCAAGATCCGCGCTATCGCCTGATCGCACAAGAGTCGGCACGCTTGATCGTGGAGCGCGTCGCGACCACGCCTGGCATCGCCAGGAGGCTCGCGACCGAGCCGGCATCTTCGACTATCTCTCGCGCGACCGATGAGGACCTCGCGCGAGCTCTGCACGCGGCAATCCCGGGGTCCGGACTCGTTCGGGTTGACGGGCGGCTGTACGCGGCCTCGGGCGACACGCTTATTCGCCCCGAGGATTTGCAATCGCCGGGAGACAGGGGCGACAAGCCGCGGTCCATGGCGACGCCGCAACCAATCGCCGTTGGGGTATAGTGCGGCGGATGAATGCGATTCTCACCGCCACACTGGCCGCGGTCGACTGGTCGCCGTGTCTCGCGCAAACGCGTGCGCCGGCCGACGCGGTGCGCAGCGCCGTTTACCTTCTCATCCTGCTCATCATCATCGGCGCGTTCGTCGTCTCAGCGTTTGCGGTGCTGATCAACCGGCGTCGCGCCATAGCCCGTTCCGCGAAGGTGCGGAAGCCCTCGCTTATGCTCGACGCATGGGCGGAGTCCGGACGCCGCGCCGAGCCCGAGACCCGCATCTTCGATGCCGCGGGGTCGCCCGCGCCCGGAGATGCGCCGACCTCGACTGGTGCTTCGGCACAGACGGAAGTGCGCAACGCACAGAACTGGCCGAGCGGTCAGCGCCCGGTCGTGATGATCACCGGCGCCGCGCGGCGCGTGGGGCTCTCGATCGCGACGGCGTTCGCCCGCGCCGGCTGCGACCTGGTACTGACCTATCACAACAGCGTCGAGGACGCGAAGCTCGCGGCCGACGCCTTGGCCTCGGGCGGCATCGCGGTTCGGCTGATCCGCGTGAATCTGGCCGACATTGACAGCGTTGGCGCGATCGGTTCCCTCTTGGCTTCGGAACTCCCGAGGCTCGATGTGCTGGTTCACAACGCGTCCGTGTACATGCCGACGCCCTTGGAGTCTCTCACGCCCGATCGCGCGAGCGAGGCGTTCCGCGTGAATGCGCTCGCGCCGCTCGTGCTCACGCAGAGGCTCGCGCCCCGCCTCGCCGAATCCACGCTCGAAGGCGGCGGCAGCGTGATTGCGTTGGGCGACATCCACGCGATGGGCCATCCGCGGAAGAACCACGCGGCGTACGCGATGTCAAAGGCCGCACTAATCGAGATGGTGCGATCGCTGGCTCGCGACCTGGCGCCTCGCGTGCGTGTCAACGCGGTCGCGCCGGGCGTCGTGGCGTGGCCTGAAGAGGGGCCCGAGAGCGATGAGTTGATGCAACGGGCGTATCTGCAGCGCGTGCCACTGGCGCGCCCCGGACAGCCCGAGGACGCGGCGGAGGCGGTGCGGTGGCTCGCGCTCGAGGCTCGGTACGTCACGGGCCAGATCATTCGCGTGGACGGCGGAAGATCGATCGGCTGACGCCTACTTGATCTGCTCCAGCATCTTCTTGGCGTTCGGATCGCCCAGCACGCTGGCTCGCTGCACGAACTTCCTGGCCTGCTCCGGCTGATTGAGGCGCACATACCACTCTGCCGCGGAGAGCGCGATCGCCGCGCTCGACGGATTTGCCTCCGATGCCGCGGCGTACATGGCGGCGGCGTCCGCCTGGCGCGAGAGCATGCCGTAGCACTCGCCCATGATCTGCAGGATCGCGGGCGAATACCGCTCCGCCTGATCGAGCCCGACGAGGAGCTTGATCGCGTCCTCGGGCTTGTTCGAACGTTTGAACGCCCTGGCCTCGATGATCCGCCAGTCGGTGACCCCCGGTTCGATCTGACGCGCCCGTGCGACGTGCTGGAGCGCCACGCCCGGCTTGTTCTCGCGGAGCGCGAGCTCCGCGAGCGTCGCCCACGCGACCGCCTGGTCGGGATCAATGCGCGCCGATCGCAATAGATTAGCCTTGGCGTCGTCGATCTTGTTCTGCTTGATCTGCACCTGCGCGAGGAACAGCGGATACTTGGCCTCGCTCGGATCGATCGATTGCGCATTGGAATAGTGCGAGACCGCCGCGTCGGGTCTGCCCATCGTGCTTGCGATCGTCCCCGCCATGAACTCCAGCCCGGCGTCTTTGGGGCCGAGCTTGAGCGCCACAGCGTACTGCTCGTAGGCTTCCGCGCTCCTCTTGAGGGCCAGGAGCACCTGTGCGTACTGCGTCCGGAGTTCCCGCTCCTCCGGGAACCTCGCGATCGCTTCGCGCATGATCGCCTCGGCCTTTTCCGGCTCCTTCTGATTCACGTACGTCGCGGCCGAGCTCAGCACGGCGTTCAGCGTCTCGCCGGCCGCGACCGCGGGCTGTGGCGGCTCGGCGAGGTCCATGCCGCCCGCACGTGGCACGAAGAGCCACGTCGTCACGGCCGCCGAAGCAAAGATCGACAGCGTCGCGACGACCGCAAAGCCGGCGCGCCCCGGACGGACCGACAACGGCGCGAACACGGACAGCGACGTCGACATAAGAACAGGGCGCGTGAACAGCGGCATCCAATACCCCTCAACCCGCGGCGGGCAGCGCGACGCGGCTCTCAGCGCCACATGATCGCAAGCGGGCGGCATCTCCGCCACTCCGATGGCCGCGCCGCGCGGCGCAGCCCGACCCACGGGCCAACAGCCCAGCCCAAACCCGCCCCGGCTCGCATACCATGCGCTCATGTCCGATCCCGCACAAACTCCAAGCAGCTCTCACGCCGAACTGCCCAAGCAGTATCGGCCCGCCGACCACGAGTCCCGCACTTGGACCCGATGGGAAGAGGCACTCGCCTTCAATGCGAATGCCGCACGTGTCGTTGCTGGGCAGGCAAAGCCCTACTCCGTGGTCATTCCGCCGCCCAACGTGACCGACCGCCTGCACCTCGGGCACGCGCTGAACAACACGCTCCAGGACATCCTGGTCCGTGCCCATCGCATGCGCGGGCAGGAAGCCCTGTGGATGCCGGGAACGGATCATGCCGGAATCGCGACGCAGGCGGTGGTCGAAAGGCGTGTCTGGAACGAGGAGAAAAAGCGCCGCCACGACTTCACGCGCGAGGAGTTCATCAAGCGCATCCAGGCGTTCAAGGACGAGTACGAGGCCGTCATCACCGGCCAGCTCAAGAAAATGGGCTGCTCGTGCGACTGGGACCGCCAGCGCTTCACGATGGACGACGTCTGCGCCCGCGCCGTGCGCGAGGCGTTCTTCCAGCTCTTCAAGGACGGCCTGATCTATCGCGGCAAACGCCTGGTCAACTGGGACCCCGTGCTGCAGACCGCGGTCGCGGACGACGAGTGCTTCGACGAGGAAGTTGACGCCGCGTTCTATTACCTGCGCTATCCCCTCGTTCACGCGCACGGACAATCGACGGCGGGCGAGCGTCGCCACGGCAAGCTCCCACCCGCCGACGCCGTGCCGGTCACGTGGTCGGAGCTTTCTCGCCGCGGCTTTGCAGAGGCCGACAGTCACCCGCCCGAGGATCCCGCGTACATCGTGGTCGCGACCACGCGTCCCGAGACCTATCTCGGCGATACCGCGGTGGCGGTGAACCCCCACGACCCGCGCGCCAAGGCGCTCCGCGGGCTGTGCGTAGACCTGCCGTTGGTCGGTCGCGTGATCCCGATCGTTGAAGATGACTACGTCGTGCTCCCCGAGATTTATGCTCGCGACGACGAGGAACGCGCCGATCCCAAGGCGGCCTACGCGACGGGCTTCCTGAAGGTCACTCCCGCGCACGACGCGAACGACTATGACCTGTACCAGCGTCACAAGGAAGTGATGGACGTGTTCGCGGGCGGGCCGAACGCGGCGCTCGTGAACGTCTTCGCGCCCGACGCGACCGTGAGCGACAAGCACGGCTGGCACGACGTGGGCAGCGCGCACCTCTTCGTCGGCAAGTCACGCGACGACGCACGCACGCTCGTAATCGACGAGTTCAAGGCACGCGGCCTGCTGGAACGCACGCGCCCCTATCGCCACTCCGTTACGCACTCTGATCGCTCCAAGGCAATCATCGAGCCGTATCTCAGCGACCAGTGGTATGTGAAGGTGACCGACCCGCGCCTGGCGGCGGCCGCGAACAAGGCCCTCGCGCCGGAGCAGCGTTCCAAGGGCTCCGGGGCCGCGAATTTGACGGGCAGCGATGGTCAGCTGCGCTTCCACCCGGATCGCTATGCCAAGACCTTTGAGCTTTGGCACGACAACATCCGCGACTGGTGCATCAGCCGCCAGCTCTGGTGGGGACATCGGATTCCGGTGTGGACGAAGGCCTCATGGACCAAAGAGGACGAAGCCGCGTTCCTGACAATGATCGACGGGCCAACGCTTGCCGGCGAGGTTGTTCATACAACAGTCGACGGGACAACGCAGGTCTGCCTCCGCGACACCAATGACGTTTCGCTCATCAAACTTCTGGAGTCGATCGGCTTCGTCCGCGACCCCGACGTCCTTGACACCTGGTTCTCCTCCGCGCTCTGGCCCATGTCGACCATGGGCTGGCCCGACCCCAAGGCCGCGGGCCCGGCCTTCGACGGCCTGCTCGCCGCGTTCAACCCGACCTCCACGCTCTGCACGGCGCGCGAGATCATCACCCTGTGGGTCTCGCGCATGGTGATGATGAACCGCTACCTGATGCCCGAGGGCTGGAACGCCTCGCACGCGGGCGAAGTCGCCGAACTCGCCAATCACGGCAAGGGGCGCGGGCCGCTCCCATTCCGCGACGTCTTCATCCACTGCGTCATCCAGGACGGGCAGGGCCAGAAGATGTCCAAGAGCCTGGGCAACGGCGTCGATCCGCTCGACATCATCGCCAGCCACGGCGCCGACGCGATGCGGTTCACGCTCTGCAACATGGCGACGCAGACGCAGGACGTCCGCATGCCCGTCGATCTCATCTGCCCGCACACCGGCGCGACCTTCACGCCCAAGATGTTCACCAACAAGGATGGCTACGTCGTCCCCGCGCCGATCCAGGAGTGCCCCACCGATAAGTCAAAGAAGATGGTGACGGTGTACGGCATCGCCTCCGGCGAGGCTAAACCCACGCCCGAGATGCCGCTGGCCAAGAACACCTCGAGCAAGTTCGACCTCGGGCGCAACTTCGCCAACAAGCTTTGGAACGCGGCGAGGTTCGCCGTCTCGATGCTCTCGTCCGGCACGCCCGCGGCGGAGCGCGTCGAACTGCCGAAGCTGTCGCTGGTCGATCGCTGGATGATCTCGCGCCTCGCCGCGGCGACGCGCCAGATCGATGAGTGCATCGCCCAGTTTGATTTCGCGGGGTACGCCCAGGCGTTGTACGACATCGTCTGGCGCGACTTCTGCGACTGGTATCTCGAGGCGATCAAGCCGACCGTCGCCGCCGATGCGTCGCAGAAGCTCGTGCTCCGCGCGGCGCTCGACGTGCTGCTGCGCCTGGCGCATCCGGTGATGCCGTTCATCAGCGAGACGATTTTCGAGCATCTTCGCTCGACGCTCGTGCGCTCGCAATCGTGGCTTGTGCTCGACGAGTCGGCGTCGGCGCTCTTGTGCCGCTCCGCGTGGCCGCGTTTCGCCGCGAGCGCGGAGGACGCGAACTGCGTTCACGAGTTCACTCGGGTGCAGACACTCGCCACCACGATCCGCGAGGTTCGGGCCCAGCACAACGTGCCGCCCAAGCGGAAGATCGTGCTCCACGCGCCAACCGCCTGCTCGACACTGGTCGAGTCCCACTCGCCGCTTCTTCGTGCGTTCGTCCCGATCGAGTCGATCACCGGCGACGGCGTCAAGGGTCCAAGCGTCTCGTTCGTCTTCGAATCCACGGAGTGGAAGGCATCGAGCCTCGCCGACGCGGTGGACGCCGGCGCGGAGCGAGCTCGCCTTGAGAAAGCGATCGCCGACAAGGAGAACTCGGTGCGCACGCTCTCGGCACGCCTGGCGAACCCCGGCTACGCCGACCGCGCGCCCCCCGCGATGGTTCAGCAGACAAGGGACCAGCTCGCCAAGGCCGAGGCGGAGCTCGCCGCTAATCGGGCGGCGCTCGCCTCCCTGAGCGCGTCGTGATGGCGCGGCGGCGAATAGCGTTCGCGTTGTCGTATCGTGGAGCCGCATTGCGCCGCGCTTGGTGGCGTCGCTTTCCAGAGCGAGGCTTTTTCACGTCAAGCCTGTGCTGCATCTTCGCACTGCTCGCGCAGGTTTCGTGTTCCTCTCGCACATCAACACACTCCGACGCCCCCTCGCCTCTCGACACCGACGCCCAATCCCCTGCTTCTCGCCCGTATGTGGTCGTGTCGCTCGAGCCGTGGAGCTTCGGCGCTTCGCGCGGCGTTACGATCCGCACGCCTTCCTACCGGCTATTCACGACGCTCGACGACGAAGTCCTGCGTGAGCGACTCCCCGTCTTCCTAGAGGCGGCGGGCGCGCAGTATCGCGGGGCGATCACGCCGCTTTCGCCGCCGCCGTTCGCGCTCGACACATACGTCATGTCGAATCGCGCCCAATGGCAGAGCATCGTCACTCAATTGCTCGGCTCACACTCCGACCTTGTCGCGAGCATGAACCGCGGCGGCTTCACCCTCCAGGGCCGATCCATTCTGTACGAGCTCGGCCCGCGCGACACGCTTGTCCTGCTCGCCCACGAGGGATGGCACCAGTTCGCGCAAGCGTCGTTCAAGGAGCCGCTCCCGATCTGGCTCGACGAGGGCCTCGCGACCTGGTTCGAGGGCCATCGATGGATCGCCACCACCCCGCTGTTCACGCCTCGCGACAACCCCGACCGAATGCAGGCGTTGAGAAAGGCCTCCCGCGCCGACTCGCTCATTCCCCTGGACCAGCTCGTCAACACCCTGCCGCAGGACTGGATCGCCAAGGGAGGCGATTGGCCGCTGACCTATTACGCGCAGGTGTGGGCCCTGACGCGTTTTCTCGCCGAGAACCCGCAACGTCGCGAGGCACTCGCGAACATTCTCACACTCGCTTCGCGCGGGCGTCTGCGTTCCGAGCTTTCACGCCGCCTCGGCGATCGCGCTGCGGGCATCGCGATGTCGCGGCGCGTTGGCCCCGCCGTGCTCGAGTCGTTCGTTAACCGCGATCAGGACACGCTGCAACGCGAGTTTTCTGAGTTTGTCCGCGCCATCACCTCGGCCGCTGCCGTCCCGACGCCGACAGGGACTCGCTCGCAGGCCCGCGACGATTCTCCGCCGTAAACCACCCGGAGGACCCGTCTCCCGCCGACGCCGGCCACGTTCTCGCGCGGACCGACCCTTGGTCGTTCGGCCGGCGCGCGCTGCAGCGTTCGAAGCGACACTCGCGGCGCATACGCATGGCATTGAGACGCGGCGAACGACACTGGGCGCAATCCGTTGCTTTGTTGGCATCGAGTCGCTCAATCTCGGGGTGGACGATCGCACCACCGACCGGCTTCGGCGCTCGACTCGGCCCCCACGCTTGTTTCTCGTAGGCCGATACGTCCGGGCGCCCTCGGTTCCCGTGCTTTGGCTCAATGGCCGCCGCAATGACCAAACTCGCGTCAACGGGAGCCGCTCGGCCGCGCACGTCTTGTGGGGAGCAGACGGGGCCGCGCCGCCGAGGGACTGGACACAGGCGCAGATTCCGGCGCTCGCTCGACGCGGGTGGACGCGCCGAGACTGCCCAAAGGAAGCATCACCGATTCCCACAGCCTCGCGGGACTCCTCGGAAGCGCCTTGTTTTGCTGGGGTTTCGCCGTCGGATGCGTGCGAACGCGAGACGGCGCAAAGTGAACCAATGGGCAGGGCCGGACTTGAACCGGCGACACCCGCATTTTCAATGCGGTGCTCTACCAACTGAGCTACCTACCCGACTTGTCAGACCCAAACAGTAGCCGTGGATCGACCCGCGTCAAGCTGTACTTTCGTCGAGCGAGCGGGTGAGTTGCTCGACCTGCCGAGTCCGGCACCCCACACCGCACATGCCGCATACATCGCACGTGCGGCACCGCCCGCCTGGGTAACGCGGACAAATCACGGCCAGCAAACAGCGACATAGCGGCACGCGGGGAGTTCTCGCAAGATCAAGTGGCCACTCGTCGGCCGACCCCCGCCGCCCCGCGCAAGGCTCCTGTACCATCCCATCCATGCCCGTCCCGGCCACCGATCCCCCATCTCCCCCGCTGCTTGGCGTTGAGTCGCTGTGCGTCGCGTTCGGCACAGGCCGAAGCGCTCGTACCGTCGTTGATTCGGTCTCGTTCAGCGTCGGACGCGGCGAGGCCCTCGCGCTGGTCGGCGAATCAGGATCGGGCAAGACCACCGTCGGTAGGGCCGTGCTTCGACTCATCCCCGCGCAAGCGGGGAGTGTCACTTTCGATAGCCAAGATGTGCTTGCCGCCACGCCCGCGCGCCTGCGCGAACTTCGGCGCCAAATGCAGATCATCTTTCAGGACCCGGGCGGCTCGCTCAATCCACGGATGCGTGTGCGCGATCTGCTCGCCGAGCCGCTGATCGTTCACCGCGCACACGCCGGGCCCGCCGACATCGCTTCTCAGTGCCGTGCCATGCTGGATCGGTGCGGCATGACGTCCACGGCCCTCGACCGCTTCCCGCACGAATTCTCCGGCGGGCAGAAGCAGCGTATCGCGATCGCCCGCGCTCTCATGCTCCACCCTTCGCTCATCGTGTGCGACGAACCGACCAGCGCCCTGGACGTATCCGTCCAGGCCCAGATCATCAATCTCATGTCCGATCTTCGGGCATCACTGGGCCTCTCGTACCTCTTCATCAGCCACGATTTTGGTGTTGTTCGCGCCCTGTGCGACCGCGTCGCCGTCATGCGGGATGGAAAGATCATCGAGACCGGCCCGTGCGATCGCGTGATCGAGAGCCCGCAGCACGAATACACACGTGCGCTGGTCGACGCGGCGCCGCGGCTGGGCGCGCCTGTCGCACCAACCGCCTGATGATCACCGAGCATCCCCAGCTTCTCCCGCGTTTGAAGCCCAGACGACCTCCGCGAGGCACTCCATGACCAGCACACCATCGCACTCACTCACCATCCGCCCCGCGACGCGCGACGACGTGCCATTGATCCTATCGCTCATACGCGAACTAGCCGAGTACGAGAAGGCGCCGCAGGACGCCAAGGCGACTCCCGCCGACATCGAGCAGAATCTCTTTGGCGAAGGCTTCGGTCGCGGTCCGGTCGTCGAATGCCTGATCGGGCTGATCGACGACGTGCCGCAGGGATTCGCGATCTTCTTCCCGAACTTCTCGACATGGGTCGGTCGCTCGGGGATCTACCTCGAAGACCTGTTCGTGCGGCCCGCCGCGCGAGGCTCGGGGCTCGGCAAGGCTCTGCTGCGCGAGATCGCGAGGATTGCAGTCGCACGAAACTGCGGCCGCGTAGAGTGGTCGGTACTCGATTGGAACACGCCCGCCATTGGGTTCTACAAGTCGCTGGGCGCCGTCGCTATGGACGAATGGACCGTGTACCGCATGACGGGCGACGCGGTCAAGCGGCTCGCGCAGAGCTAATCGCTCAGCCATCGGGCAACTCAATACCCGCCCGCCCTCGCCTCATGAGCCGCGCTTGAACAGCGTGAGCACGAATCGCGTCGGCTCGATGGCGAGCAATCGGTGCGGCGCATTGGGCGGCATGATGAGCCAGTCGTTCGCCCGCATCTCGCGGTCCTTGCCATCCACGCCGAAACTCAGTCGGCCGTCGAGCACCTGCACGCTCGCCATGAACGGCGCCCGGTGCTCGCTCATCTCCTGCCCCGCGTCCATGGCAAAGACGATCACACGCCCGTCCGGCGTGTTGAGGAGCGCGCGGCTGACGGTCGCACCCGCGACGATCGGGCACGTCGCGAGTAGTTCGACAAGCTCGGGTCTCGTTCCGTCCAGGAGCGGCGTGCCCATCGTGCCTCCCGTTCACCTCGTCCCTAAAGGGTAGCCGAACCGCCCATGACTCCGCCTCCGGCTTACTCCCACCACACACGCGCCCACATCGCCAGATTGATCGAAGGCCAAGCGAGCTGCCACACCTTCGACGCGTCCGATCGGATCATCTCGCGCAGCATCGGCGTGAACACTCCTCGAGCCCACTCCGAGCGCTCGATCTCCGAGCCGCGATCGACCACCCACGACTGGAATGGCAGGGGGAAACTCGCCTTGGGTCTCTCCACGATCTCTCGCGGCAGATCGCCCACAAAGGCCTCGCGCAACGCGATCTTGCTCCGCACCAGGCCAGCCGATCCGCCGCCCGGCCCGTCGCCGTTTATCGCGAACTTCATGCCCATCGGCAATTCGTCGGCCAGACGCGCCACCTCGACATCCGCGATCGGCGTGCGCCCCTCGATGCTCTCGAGCATCGACGCGCTATCGAGGCGAAGCAGGAGCCCCGTGAGGTTGATCCGCCGGATGAACCGCAGGTGTGCCTCGGCGGGATCATCAACACCCCGCGATGCACGCTCGAACTCCGCGTCATAGGTCGCGTGCAGTGTCTCGTCGTCTTCGCTCAGGCGGCGGAACTCCTTCGTGATCGCCTCCCGCTTCACGTCTGGCGACATCCACGCGTTGCTCACCAGCTGATGCGTCCCGCCCTCACGTCGCCACTGCGATTCGCTCTTGCCGCGCGTGTGCTCGAAGATTCCCTGCATCGGCGCGACGTATCCCGCAAAGAGCTCATCCGCACCCTCGCCCGAGAGTGCGACGACGCGCCCGTCGGCGCGGATCCGTGCCGCCACCGCGTTGATCGCGATTTCGTTGGGCGTGCTGAGCGGCACGCCGGTGCGGCGGATCATCGATTCCCACTGGCTCGCGAACATCGCGCGATCGACGAGCACTTCGGTGTGACGGCTCTCGATCGCCTCGGCCATCAATCGCGCATACGCGAAGTCGTCGCTTCCGGCCTGCCCCTCGGCGCTCGCGGCTCCGGCGCAGTAGGTCATCACGTGCCCTTGGCAGTCTGCGATCGTGTCGAGAGAGTTCTCGGGCTGGTCGCTCGCGCCCCCCGCTGTCCGCCGCTCGCTCGCGATCTCCGCGGCAATCCGCGCGATGATCGAGCTGTCGATGCCGCCGGAGAGCAACTCGCACACGGGGACGTCGGAACGCAGGTGGCGGCGCACTGAATCACGCACACAGGCCCGCACGGCTTGGCTCGCCCACTCCAGCGTCCACTCGCCTCCCGCCGCAGCGCCCGCACCGACGCGGGAATCGCCCCACGAATCGAAGGACTTCACCGCCGCGTGCTCGCCCGAAAGATCGATCTCCAGCGTCTGCCCGGGGAGCAGCGTGCGCACGCCCGCGAAAAGCGTTCGCGGCCCGAGCGTCACGCGGATCGTCGTGAGGTACGCGCTGGCCGTGATCGGGTCGGGGCGTGCTCGCACCGCGGGGTGCGCGAGGATCGCCGGGATTTCGCTGGCAAAGACCAGCTCGTCGCGGGCGTCCTCGCCGCCGCCCACGCGAACCACGGCGTAGTACAACGGCTTGATGCCGAGCGGATCGCGCGCCAGAACGAGCCTCTTCGCGTCGACATCGACATACGCCAGGGCGAACATCCCCCGCAGCCTGGCGATCGCTCCCGCGCCCCAGCGCGTCAGCGCATGAAGCACTGTTTCGGTGTCGGATGCCGAATGGAATCCAACACCCTCCGCGCTCAGTTCACGCCGAAGTTCAAGATCGTTGTAGAGTTCGCCGTTGTAGCTGATCGCGTGCCGCCCGCCCGGCGCGATCATGGGCTGATGGGCCGCCTCGGACAGGTCGACGACCGCCAGACGCCGATGGGCGAGCGCGAAATTCTCGCAGCGCCAGAGGCCGGCGCCATCGGGCCCGCGGTGCGCAAGGCGGTCGCGCATCCGCCGCAGCGTCGCGTCATCAACCGACACAGGATGAGGCCGCGTCGTCGCGACGCCGACAATCCCGCACATGACGCCAGAATATCGACCGCCCGCGGGCAATCACAACACAGCCGCCAGCGCACGAGCGTCGCCGCTTCAATCGCCGTTCGCGCCCGTCCGCTCAAACTCCCACAGGTCGGCGTTGACCCGGCTCCCGGTCCATCGAGACGTCGTTCGGAGGCCCGTGCCATCCGTGCCAGCGTACCACCCTTCCGCCACCACCCGCTCGTCTGCCAACTCAAGCAATCGCACTTCGCCGCGGGCCATGCGCGTCACCCGTCCGCGTCCGCCGCTAATCTCGCCTTCGAAGTCCAGGTACGCCGCACGGTGGTCGTCCAGCCGCGTCGCCGCATACCGACCGGGGGTTTCATCCGGTCGCATGTTGACCCGGAATGTCATGAGTCGCCCGCTTTCGAGCTGAATCATCCAATCAAAGTGTGATTGGCCATCGGGCGTAACGTGGCGCAAGATCACGCTGGGAACGAACTTGGGGGGCGTGGAAGGTGACATTGACTACTCCGGGCCAAGGCGGCAACTGGCCGATACCATTGAAGCCCTCGCGGACGCCCGGGGCATGGTCGCCCCGGCGCCGCCCAATGACCGGAGTTGCTTCATGGACGCGCCCCGCCGCCTCGCCCTGACCCTCACCCTGTCCGTCGCCGCCCTCTCGACCCTGTCGGCCTGCACCCAGCAGCGCCCGATCCACGTCATCCGCGCCGCCGCCGAGGCGGCCTACGACAAGGGCGATTATGAACTCGCGCGGCTCGAATACGAACAGCTCGTCGAACGCTATCCGGGCGACCCCACTGCCCGCTACGGCCTGGGTATCTCGTGCCTTAGGGTCAACGACCCCATGAAGGCCCGCGAGCAACTCGCGATCGCGTACGAGGTCGACCCCACCCGCGACGAAGTGATCGACGCCTATTGCGTCGCGCTCTACGAGGCCAAGGAGCAGGACACGCTCATGTCCTTCCTCCGACGCCTCTCGCTGGAACGCGGCCAGATCAACGACTTCCTGCGCCTGGGCACCTACGCCGCCAAGATCGGCAACGCCGACGAGGCCCTCTCTGCGTTCAAGACCGCCAAGCGCCTCGACGGCGGGAAGTCCACCAAGCCGCTGATCGCTCTGGCCGATTTCTATGGCAGCGTCAACGACAAGCCCAACCAGGTGAAGTCCCTCCGGCAGGCCCTCTCGATCGACCTTCGCGACCCCGAGGTCAACCAGCGCATCCGCGATCTGGGCGAGATCCCGGGGCCCAGCTTTGCGATGCCGGTCGAACTTGAATAGGCACCGAGACCGACGAAAGGGCCGTTCGCGCGAAGACTTCGGCCCCGCGATTCTCGCTGATTGACATCGTGGCAGCGCGCACGGGGCATCGGGGACGAATCGACGGATGCGCTGCGAATCCGATCTGGAATTCCCGCCTTGACCCGGCGATTCTCGATTCTACGCTTTATCCGGATCAACGGATGAAGCGAGCAGCCACCCCCAACCTTTCCGATCACCTGGCCGTTCTGGCCGAGCCCACACGCCTGCGCGTGCTGCGGATTCTCGACGGGCATGAACTGTCGGTCGGCGAGTTGTCCCAGGTGGTTCAGCTCCCGCAATCGACCGTGAGCCGCCACCTGAAGGTGCTGACCGATTCGGGGTGGCTTGTGCGTCGATCCGAGGGCACCGCAACCTTGTACCGAGTGATCTTTGACGAGCTTGATCAGTCCGCCCGCGCCCTGTGGATCGCGGTGCGTGACGAGTTCGAGCGTCGCCCGGACGCGAACGAAGGTCGAGAGGACAAGCGGCGTCTCAAGGCCGTCCTGGCGGCACGGCGCACCGACAGCCAGACGTTCTTCGGGCGCGTCGCGGGCGAATGGGACACGCTGCGCGCGAGCCTCTTCGGCGATCGATTCACCGGCGAGGCGCTGCTCTCGCTTCTGCCGCGGGACGCCGTCGTCGCCGACATCGGCTGCGGCACGGGCAACATCGCAGAGCAGGTCTCGCCCTGGGTCTCGCGCGTGATCGCGGTCGACTCATCGGAACCCATGCTCGACGCGGCCCGGCGGCGTCTGGGCGAACGCACCAATATCGACTTCGTCCAGGCAACGGGCGAGTCACTTCCGCTCAAGACCTCGAGTGTTGACATCTCGATCGCCGCCCTCGTGCTCCATCACATCGAAGAGCCCGCCTCATTGCTCCGCGAAATGGCCCGCATCACCAAGCCCGGCGGGCGCGTCGTGCTGATCGACATGCTCGATCACAACCGCGAGGACTTCCGGCGCGTGATGGGCCACAAGCACATGGGCTTCGCGCGCAAGGCTATTGACGCGTTTTTCCTCGGTTCGGGCCTTGCCCCAACCTCCTTCCGCGAACTTTCCCGCGACGTCGACGCGAAGGGCCCCGGACTGTTCGTCGCCATCGGAGCCAAGGAATCCTGATCGCACGCCTTTGTCCGTATCACGCGGTGTTCAATCGCCGATCACCCCCCTTAGCCGTCAAAAGAACCCGAACAGCAAAGGAACCACGATGACCGCCCTGAGCAGCAAGCCCACCGGCCCGAAGACTGTCTCGAAGACCTCCAAATCCACGAAGCTCGAATTCAAGGTCAGGGACCTCTCGCAGCACGAGCTCGGGCGCAAGGAAATCCGGCTCGCCGAGCACGAGATGCCGGGGCTGATGGCGCTGCGTGATCGCTACAAGGGGAAGAAGCCGCTGGCAGGCGCGAGAATCTCCGGCTCGCTCCACATGACGGTGCAGACCGCGGTGCTGATCGAGACGCTCGTCGAGCTCGGCGCGGACGTGCGCTGGGCCAGTTGCAACATCTTCAGCACCCAGGACCACGCGGCCGCCGCGGTCGCCGTCGGCCCGACCGGCACGCCCAACGACCCTCGCGGCATCCCGGTGTTCGCGTGGAAGGGCGAGACGCTCGAAGAGTATTGGTGGTGCACCGAGCAGATTCTGAAGTTCACCGACGCCAAGGGCTCGGTCATCGGGCCCAACCTCCTTCTCGACGACGGCGGCGACGCAACGCTTCTGGTCCACAAGGGCGCGGAGTTCGAGAAGGTCGGCAAGATTCCCGCGTTCAACGCCAAGTCCGATCCCGAGGAATGGGGCGTGATCCTCTCGGTACTCCGCGACAGCCTGAAGAGCGACCCGACCTATTACACGAACATCATCAGGAACATCAAGGGCGTCTCTGAGGAGACGACCACCGGGGTGCACCGCCTCTACGAGATGCAGAAGAAGGGCCAGCTCGCCTTCGCAGCCATCAACGTCAACGACAGCGCCACCAAGAGCAAGTTCGACAACCTCTACGGCTGCCGGCACTCGCTGGTCGACGGCCTGAACCGCGCCACCGACGTCATGCTCTCGGGCAAGGTCGCGATGGTGCTTGGCTATGGCGACGTGGGCAAGGGCTGCTGCCAAGCGCTGCGCGGCCAGGGCTGCCGCGTAATCGTCACCGAGATCGATCCCATCAACGCGCTCCAGGCCGCCATGGAGGGCTACCAGATCGCCACGCTCGAGGATGCCGTCGACACCGCCGACATCTTCATCACCGCGACGGGCAATAAGAACGTGATCACGATCGATCACATGAAGCGGATGAAGGACAAGGCGATCGTGGCGAACATCGGGCACTTCGACAACGAGATCGACATGGCTGCCCTGTACGCCTCGACCAAGAGCGGCAGCGTCGATCGCGTCAACATCAAGGCCCAGTACGACGAGTTCGTGTTCAAGAAGTCGGGCAAGAGCATCCTGGTACTCGCCGAGGGCCGCCTCATGAACCTCGGCTGCGCCACCGGCCACCCGTCGTTCGTGATGTCGAGTTCGTTCACCAACCAGACCATCGCGCAGCTCGACCTGTGGTTCAGCGCGAACAACAAGCCCACCCTCTCCGGCTTCAAGTACGAGAGCGGCAAGGTCTACACGCTCCCCAAGAAGCTCGACGAAGAAGTCGCCCGACTGCACCTCGAAAAGCTCGGCGTCCGCCTCACGAAGCTCTCGCCCGAGCAGGCCGCCTACCTCGGCGTCCCCGTCGACGGCCCCTACAAGTCCGACCACTACCGCTATTGATTCGGATTGACTAACCTTCGGGCGACGCCGTCTTCCCTTTCCCGACCCGGCACGGAGCGCCCCATGAGAACAATCGGCTACCTCTCGATGGAGATCGGCCTCGACGCCTCCATCCCGACCTACGCGGGTGGCCTTGGCATCCTCGCGGGCGACACCGTTCGCGCCGCCGCCGACCTTGGGCTGACCTTCGTCGCGGCCACGCTCCTCTACCGCGACGGCTATTTCACCCAGCGAATCGACGCGCAGGGGCAGCAGACCGAAGTCCCGACCGCGTGGAACCCCGAGCGTTCGCTCGAACCCGTTGACGCCCTCGTCAGCGTGCCCATCTTTGGGCGACGCGTCTACATCCGCGCGTGGCGCCGCATCGTCCGCGGCGTTTACGGATCGGAGTGCTTCGTCTACTTCCTCGACACCAACATCGACCTCAACCACCCCGACGACCGGAACATCACCGACGCGCTCTACGCGTCGGGCACCGACAAGCGCCTCGCGCAGGAGATCGTGCTGGGCATCGGGGCACGCCGCATGCTCCGCGCCATCGGGCATCAGATCGACCTCTTCCATCTCAACGAAGGGCACGCCGCGCTCCTCGCCGTCGAGCTCCTGAGCGAGCAGCTCGCCATCCGAAACACCAACATCATCGACGACGCGATGGTGCTCGAGGTGCGGAAGCACTGCATCTTCACGACCCACACGCCCATCCCGGGCGGGCACGACCAGTTCCAGCTCGACCAGGTCCGCGCCGCGGTTGGAAACCACCCCGTCTTTGATCGCCCCGACCTGTGCACGCAGGGCGGCATGTTTCACACAACTCGCTTCCTCATCAACCTCGCCGGCAAGGTCAACGGCGTCGCCCGCCGTCACGGCGAGGTCACGCGCAACATGTTCCCCGGTGCGTCGATCACGCACATCACCAACGGCGTGCATACGGCGACGTGGGTCGCGCCCACCATGGCCGCCCTCTACGACTCCGCCGCGCAGGGCTGGCGTGCCGATGCCGCCGAACTCGTGCAGGTTCTCGCGGTGCGCGACGACGACATGCTGTCCGCTCGTTACGAGGCCAAAGAGGCGCTCGCGGGCATGGTTCAAGAGCGCGTAGGGATCTCGCTCGATCCGCGCTGGCTCACCCTGGGCTTCGCACGTCGACAGACCGAGTACAAGCGCCCCGCGATGCTCCTCTCGGATCCCGCCAAGCTCGCCGCGATCGCCGCCAGCGCCGGCGGACTGCAGATCGTCTATTCGGGCAAGGCCCATCCGGGCGACGGCATCGGGCGCGGCATCATCCGCGAGATCCACGCCGCCGCCGAGCGACTCCGCGATCGCGTCCGCGTCGTCTTCCTGCCCGATTACGACATGGAGCAGGCGCGAACCATCGTGTCCGGCGTCGACGTGTGGGTCAACACGCCGCGTCCGCCGCTCGAAGCGTCGGGCACCAGCGGCATGAAGGCCGCCGCCAACGGCGTTCCCTCGCTCTCCACGCCCGACGGCTGGTGGCTCGAGGGCTGCGTCGATGGCGTGACGGGCTGGTTCGTTGGCGCCGAAGGCCAGAGCGACGAGCAGGACGCCGCCGACCTCTTCGCGACGCTCGCGACGCGCGTGCTCCCCGCGTACCGCGATCGAGCCGCGTGGGCGTCGATTTGCAAGCACGCGGCAGCGCTCAACGCCCCACGCTTCTCAGCCCACCGCATGATCCAGGATTACGCGTCGCGTCTGTATTTCGGCTGAACGGGCGATCGGAGACCGGGCTTCATCCCATGCACTTGCTCGACGCTTTCAATACCCGGCGAACGACGTTTTCGTTCGAGTTCTTTCCGCCGCGCTCCGAGAGCGCCTCGGCCGACCTCTTCGAGCACATCCGCGAGTTCGAAAAGCTGAAGCCCACGTTCGTGTCCGTCACTTACGGCGCCGGCGGGAGCACGCGCCAGATCACCCACGATCTGGTCGTGAAACTCCGCTCCACCACCGCGCTCGATCCCATGCCCCACCTCACCTGCGTCGGGCACTCGGGCGAAGAAATCGACGCGATCCTCGAACGCTACGCCCAGGCCGGCATCAACAAGCTCCTCGCCCTCCGCGGCGACGTGCCCAAGGACACCCCCGCGGGGGTCGACATCTACAAGGACCTCCGGCAGGCGGCCGACCTCGTCGCCCGCGTTCGGAAGTTCAACGAGTCCGGTCGTCACACCGAGCGTCGCGGCTTCACCATCGGCGTCGCGGGCTACCCCGAGGGGCACGCGGAAACCCCCAACCGCATGCTGGAGATCGAGCGCCTCAAGGCCAAGGTCGACCAGGGAGCGCACTTCATCATCACCCAGCTTTTCTTCGACAACCGAGACTTCTACGACTTCCGCGATCGCTGCGAACTCGCGGGCATCCGCGTGCCCATCATCGCGGGGATCATGCCCATCACGTCGCTGCAGGGCATGAAAAAGATGGCGGAACTCGCCGCGGGCTCGCGGTACCCCGCGCCCCTCATCCGCGCGGTGAACCGTGCCGGGGGCAACGACGAGTCGGTCCGGCGCGTCGGCACCCACTGGGCGACCGAGCAATGCCGCGACCTGCTCGACCACCGCGCCGCCGGAATCCACTTCTACACGCTGAACAAGTCCACCGCCACCCGTGACGTCTACGCCACTCTGGGTGTTCAGGACTCGCTCGGCCTCCTGTAGTGGTACACTCCACCCCATGTCGCTCAAGGGAGTCATCGCCCTGATAGTCCTGACGATCGCGCTGGCGATCCCGACGTGGATCGTCACTCGTTCGCCGCGTGAAGTCGCCGCACCTACAAAGCTCTTCGCGAACTCCGATCTGTCAAGGGCCGATGCGATCGAGCTCTCGCACAGCTCGGGGAGGTCGATGAGGATCGCGCGGCTCGATGCCGCCAGCGACCGCTGGATGCTCACATGGAATGACGGCCGCCAGGATCAGAGATGGCCCGCGTCGTCGCCCCGCGTTCGCGGCGTGCTGCGACTGCTCTCGGGGCTCGTCACGAGCACTCCCTCGGATCGCGTCCCGACGAAATCGTCAAACCTCTCGATCGCGATCGGCGCCACGAAGATCACCGCGACGATCGACGAATCGCTCGTCTCTGGGCGCGCCGCGTTCCGCCTCAACGACACGTCGGTCTCGCTGATCGATACCGGTCTTCATTCCGTGCTCACCACCCCCGACCCCGCCGTGTGGCGCGACCCCGCCGCCTTTCCTTCCCCGATCGCCGAGGCGTCGCGTCTCTCGATCTCAACCGGCGGCCAAGAACTCTCGCTCGCCCGCGTCGGCCGGCAGTGGGCCATCGTCAAGCCCGTCGCCGAGCCCGCCGATCGCGCCATGGTCGATGAATTGCTCAAGTCACTCGCCTCCATCCAGGCCCAGCGATTCATCCCCGACGCCGACGTCGACTGGAAGACTCCGACCGCGAGTATCCGCGTCGAACTCGATCAGCGCACCCCCAGCGGCGAAGAAGTCACCCGCTCCACGCTCATACAGGAACTTCTCATCGGCGGCACCGCGGATGTCGGCGGCGCCACCATCCTCGCGCGCGCCAACGCCTCGATCGATTCAGGCCCCGCCCGCACTTCGCTCTGGGGCCCGGCGCCGCTCGTGCTCTCTCGCCATGCCATCGAATCCCTGACCACCGACCCCGCCAGCGTCATCTCTCGCTCTCCCGCGCCGGGCGCTCGGGCCGACGTGGCCAGGATCTCGCTCTCGCCCGCCGACGTGCTGGGCGGCAAGCCGGTCGAGTTCATCCGAACGCTCTCGGGCTGGACCCGCGACCACACACCGGCTTCACCCGCCGATGCCAAAGCCATCGATGACCTGCTCGCGCTGATCTTCGACACCCGCGCCGACAAGGTGCGCTCCAAGCCCACGCCGGGTTCGGCCGCCCTTGGTTCCATCTCGCTCTTCCGCGACGACGCTTCGCCCATCGCCACGCTCGAGCTTTCCCAGGCCACCCAGGGCCCCGATGCGGGATTCATCGCGTCGCGCGACGCCTTCCACTGGGTCTTTGCTCCGAACGCCGCAAGCAAGGGCGTCTTTTCCTGGGTGATGGCGCAGGATCCGCTCCAGTGATATCGGACGCCGCGCCGGTGATTCAACGTCGAACCAGAATTCCGGGTCGGGCTTGAGCGGACGCCCCCCGCGAATCACGCTGGGCCGCGACGTATCTCCGGGGTCGGGACGCGGACGTACTGGCGGCAATGTGGCCCATTGATTAGAGCAGTCTTACTCCAGACGTAGCGAGTAGCCGCAGTGGCGGTAGCAGTTGGCGGCGTGGGTGGGTGTGACGGCGTCGAGGACGGACTGCATGGA
>JABWBC010000128.1 GCA_013360695.1 Phycisphaerales bacterium | reverse complement strand
CCTCTGGCCGATGCTGCGCGAGATCGACGGCGCCGCCACGCGCCCGCAGGACGACGGCCTGCTGCTGGGACAGGACTTCATCGCCATGACCACCGCCTGGTGCGGCGCCTGGCCGAAGCGCGAGATTCCTGCCGATTTCCACGCACCGATGAGCGGCGGGCGTCCGGGCGAACTTCGATCACCGCCCGCGTCGAAACGCCCTCCCCGCCCGGCCCTCCGCGGGCTACCATGCCGCGCCATGAAGATCCATGAATACCAGGGGCGTGACCTTCTCCGCGGCTACTCCATCGCCGTGCCCAACGGGCAGGTGATCACGTCGATCGACGACGCGGCCAGCGCGTTCAAGAGCGCCACCGCGGGCATGGCCAAGCCACTCGCGGTCGTCAAGGCCCAGGTCCACGCGGGCGGACGCGGCAAGGCCGGCTTCGTGAAGCTCGTCAACAGCGCCGAGGAAGCGACCGCCGCCGCCCGCTTCATGCTCACCAACCGCATGAAGTCGCCCCAGACCCCGCCCGAGGGGCTCGACGTCAAGAAGCTCCTGGTCGCCAGCGCCGTCGACATCGCCGAACGCAAGGGCGGCGGGCGCGAGGAGTTCTACCTCGCCATCACCACCGACCGCAAGACGCGCCGCAACGTCCTCATCGCGTCGCGCGAGGGCGGCGTGGAGATCGAGCAGGTCGCCCACGATCGCCCCGACGCGATCGTCAAGGAGTTCATCCATCCGCTCACGGGCCTTCAGGGCCACCAGGCGCGCCGCATCGCCTTCCGTCTGGGCCTGGTCGGAAAGCAGGTCGCGCAGGCCGCGGACATCATGATGAAGCTCGCGCGCCTCTACGTCGACAAGGACTGCACGCTCGCGGAGATCAACCCGCTCGTGATCACGCCGCCGACCAAGGAAGCGCCCGACGGGCAGGTGCTGGCGATCGACGCGAAGTTCAATTTCGACGACAACGGCCTCTTCCGCCAGAAGGCCATCGGCGAGATGCACGACGCCAGCGAGGACAACCCCGCCGAAACCCGCGCCAACGCCCTGGGCCTCAGCTACATCGCGCTCGACGGCAACATCGGCTGCCTCGTCAACGGCGCCGGCCTCGCCATGGCCACCATGGACATCATCAAGCTCAACGGCGGCGAACCAGCGAACTTCCTCGACGTCGGCGGCTCCGCCTCCGAAGAGGCCGTCACCGAGGCCTTCTCCATCATCCTCTCCGATCAGCGCGTCAAGGGCATCCTCGTCAACATCTTCGGCGGGATCATGAACTGCGAGACCATCGCCAAGGGCGTCGTGAACGCGGCCCGCAACTTCAAGAACCCCGACGGGAGCGTCGGCTTCAAGGTGCCGCTGGTCGTGCGCCTGGAGGGCACCAACGTCGCCGCCGCACGCAGCTTCCTCGACGGCGCACGCCACCAACTCCCGACCATGCAACCCGCCACCGATCTCAACGACGCCGCCAAGCGCGTCTGCGCGGCGGTGGGGGCGAGGTAGTCCGGCGGTGCAACAAATCGCGGCGTTTGATGCTCAATCGTCGTCACCCTCCCTCATCCTGACCTCGTGCTCGATCATCGCCACGCCCTTGTCGCGCGTCGGCATCGCGATCTGCGTGATGTGGTCCTTCGACCCCTCCGCCCGCAGCTTCGGCGTCAGGCGCGGATCGCCCTCGAACCAGATCGTCGACCAGGTCAACTCATACCCCTCGGCCGTCGTGGTCACATGAATGTGCCGCGGATCGTCGCTGTTCGGGTACGCCCCGGGCAGCACCGTCAGAATCTGGAATCGTCCCTCGCGGTCGGTGTGCACCGTCGCCTGAATCCGGGGCACGCGCGTGGGCGAGTTCGCCGGGTTGTACAGGCCCGTCGCGTCGGTGTTGTACAGCGTCACGCTCGCCCGCGCGATCGGGTTCCCGCTCGCGTCGATCACGCGCCCGGACACCAGCAGTCGCTCGCCGGCTTCATCGGCGTTGCACGCGATCGCGGTCGAATCAAAGTCCGGCGGCGGCACCCGTGTCGGCGGCTCGCATAGCCGCCCCGCCCCCAACGCCGCCGCGATGCCGATCCCGCCCAACATGCCGACCCTGGCGACGATCCCTCGACGATGTGACAAACTTGCGCGCATGCAATGCTCCTTCCAGGAGCAGGACGCTCTCCCAGCCCCGGTGTTAGCGGCGCATTCGTGGTCTTTCAATCGTCAACTCGCCCGTGCGACTCTCGGTGGCCCCAGCGTGACTTCACTCCCCGCCACCACCACACACTTCGCCGCCGCTCGCGTTCACTGATCCGACCCGCCTTTCATGATCCGGTTCTCGCCCGGCACGACAGACCTCGAGCCGCTCGGGGCGGAGGTATCCGAGCGCGGCGTGCAGACGCCGACGGTTCCAATCAACCCCGATGTACTCGAAGACGCCGGCGCGCTCTGGGGCTTGCTGGCGCGACGATCGTGCCGCCCCGGCTCGGCGCCGAATGTTCCCTTCACAATCCCGCAACGCCAGCCCGAAAGCAGTTTCAGGTCAACCAGCTCGTCCTCCCATTGCCCATTCCCTGTTGCCCATTGCCGCGGACTGCACTCGACGCTCGACTCCCAGCAAAGCCACGCTAACGCTCGCGGTCCACGACGAAGTGATAACTCCCCGAGCCCACTCGGCAGACCACTCGCCCCGCCGCGAGGTCGATTTCCTCCGCTGGCACGCCGGCTCGGGCTGGCTCGATCCGTACCACTTCGATATCGGCTCGCCCCGGCGCCGTCAAAGGCTGGCCGTTCTCGGTGATGTCCTCGGCGCGCGTCGCCGGAACATAGACAAGCGCAACGGCGCCGACGGGGATTTCGACCTCGAGCACCAGGCGCTGCTCCTCCCGCCGCCAGTTGCTCACGATGTCGCCCCTGACCGTGCGATGGCTCGTGTGCACCCAGTCCAGCCCTCCCACAGGCTGGGGTCGGATGAGGATGGAGTCGTACCCTCGGGCATCGGGCGCGGGCTGGATTCCACCGAGCCAGTTGAACATCCACTGGCTGACGGAACCGAACATCGGGTGGCTGTGCGAGTAGGTGTCGTCGGAGAGCGCCCAGTGCTCCCACAGCGTCGTCGCTCCGTTCTCGAGCATCCAGCCCCAGCCGGGGAAATCGCGCCGGTTGACGATGGAGTATGCCACGTCCGCTCGCCCTTCGCGCGAGAGCTGGTCAAGCATGTACTTCGTCCCGAGGATGCCCGTGGTGAGACGCCCTTGGTTCTCGACCCGGATGCGGTCGATCAGCGCGCTCAGCGCGACGGCGCGATCCTGATCCGCGACGAGGTTGGCGCCCAGCGCGAACGCGAGACTGGCTTGTGTGCGCAAGGTGTCAAGCCCAGGAAAGGCCTTCCGGTAGGCGCCACGTCCGGTTTTTGCGAGCGAATCAAATCGGGCGGCGTCTTGTTGTTTGCCGAGCGTGCGGGCCATGCCGGCCAGGATTTCAGCGCTCCGCACATACAGGGGCGTGCCCACCTGCGGCACGGGCGTCTGTTCGAGGGCTTCGTGATCACCCAGGCCCTCGGCCACAAGGCCACCTGGTTGGTCCTCGGCGAACTCGAGAAGCCAGCGCCTCGCGGTGTCGTACTGCTCGGCCAAAGGCCGATCATCCGAATACTCGCGCCCGAGCTGAGTCACGAGAAGCGGGTGGGCCAGGGCCCATCCCACGCCGCAGTACTGGATGCCGACAAACGGCGCCGTGTCGGTGAGCAGGCCATCAGGCCGCGCCGCGTCCGCAAAGTCGCGGACGCTCTTGGCGTAGAAGCCAGACATGTCAAAGTTCAGCGAATACGCCTCGCTGGTCGCCACGATGTCGCCGCCGTACCCGAACCGTTCGCGGTGGGGGCAGTCCGACTGCACGCCGAGGATGTTCGCGAGAAACGTCCGGCGGCACATCTGTTGGATGCGGTTGAGAAGCTCGTTGGAGCAGGAGAACGATCCCGCGTCAGCGACGTCGGAGTTCAGCCGCAACCCGGTGACGGTGATGCGTCCGGGGTCGGTTCCCTCGGGCAGGCCGGTGATCTCGACGTATCGGAACCCGTGGAACGTGAAGCGGGGCGTGTAGGTCTCGCCGCCGGACGAGTCCGGCACGCCGCGCGTGATGTAGACGTCGCGCTGCCAGGCGATGGGCGGAGCGCCGGGGCCGCCGATGCTCTCGTCGATTCCCTGCGCGTTCTTCCGCGTGCCCTTGATCTGCCCCGCGACGCTCGTCATCGGATTGAGCGTTCCGTCCTGGTGAAGGAGCTCGCCGTAGCGCAGCGTGATGCTGGCGCCCGGTGGCCAGGCCCCCTCGAAACGAACGCTGGCCCAGCCGGACAGATTCTGCCCGAGGTCGAAGATCAGGATCCCCGGCCTGGGCTCGGTCGTGCGCACCGATGGGACGCGTTCCGTCACCCGGATCGGCGGCTGCGCCTGCGCCAGAAGTGGTCCCACGGGTTCGGACGCCACCGCGGGCGCTTGCCACGCGGAATCATCGAACCCGGCCTGGTCCCAGCCGGGAACTTCATGGCGCGCGTCGTAGATTTCCCCGAGATAGATGTTGTTGAAGCGAATCGCACCCTCCGACCACTTCCACGATGGGTCGGAGACGATGGCGAACGATGTGCCGTCGGCATAGTCCAACGTCAGCCGCGCGATGAACCGTGGACGCCCCGTCGCAAGGTGCTCCCTCAAATTGAGGTGCCCCCACAGGCGCAGTGGGAGCGGGTTGTACCAGCCGTTTCCGACCATGACGCCCAGACAGTTCGCACCCGGTCGAACGGCGTCGGTCACGTCGTACGTGCTGTACAGAACGCGACGATCGACCGCCGTCCAGCCCGGGTCGAGCACGTGGTCGCCGACGCGGACGCCGTTCAGGCTGGCCTCGTAGTAGCCGAGTCCGGTGATGTGGAGGCGTGCGCGCCGCAGGGGTTTGGAGAGCGTGAACTCCTTGCGAAAGACGGGCGCCGGATCGGGATTGAAGAAAGTGGCGTCAGTCGGCGGATTGGCCTTCCCGTCGTTGAGCCAAAAGGCCCCCCAGTCGCCCCTGTCCAGAAGTGCGACTTCCCACGCCCCGGCCTGGCTCCACTCCGTCGCCCGGTCGCTCTCATCCCAGACCCGAACCTTCCAGAAGCAAGCCTGCCCACTGGTCAGCGGACGGCCGGCGTATGTCACATTCAGTGTTTCCGCGGAGGCGACTTTCCCGCTGTCCCACAGATCGCCGGAGTCCTGCGCGAGCGTCTCACGTGAGCCCGCCACGAGCACGCGGTAGGCGCTCTGGCGCCGCCCGCGTTGATCAGAAACGAGGACCCAGCTCAGCCGGGGGGCGAGGGTGTCCACCGCGATGGGGTCCCGCCGGCGCTCGCACCGCAAGTCCGTGATCAAAATCCCGGCTAGGTCCGAACTCGTTTCGGACCTGCACCCGACGCGGGATTCAGCCGACGAACTCTCTCCCTGCATGGCGAAAAAGATCACCGTGACGAGCAAGACGATTCGTGTGTGCAAGCGGAGCTGCGGCATGCTGGCTCAAGAGATGGAGGAAGCTTTGGTATCTCGCGCGAAAGTGTGCGGCCCACGAGGGCCCGCGCTCGACCTCCATGCGAGGCTCTCCAACGCCCGCCCGGATCGCGCTCGGCACGCCGCCAGGCCGGGGTCCGCACGGAAGCCGATGGCGAAGTCTACCAGAGCCGTCGGCTCGTCGTTTCGCCACCCGCCAACGATGCCCCACCAGGCCACGCCCCTCAGCGCCATCGATATCCATGAACTCCGCGGACGAGGCGGGAGGTCGCCTCGGCCGCGGCCTTCTCCATCAGTCGCCCGACCGTCAGGGAGGGCGTGTCCTTCCCCTTGGCCCTCCTCCCCTCATCTTCATTTCCTTCTCCGCGACCTCCGCGCCTCCGCGTTGAATCCTCTTCTCTTCCCCACTCCAGACTCCCGCTCTTCCCGGTTAGTACCCGCTTATCACCGCCCTGGTGCGCACCAAAGTGTCCGTCTTTTTCCCCTCTTTCCAGATTTCCGAAAAAAATCTTCGCGCGATTTCCCCCCGCGCGCAACCTCCTCCACGGCCTTGGTTTGCTGCCTTTCCCATTGCCCGTTCCCCATTGCCTAGTGACCGCTTACCACCGCTTCCGTGCGCACCAAAGTGTCCGTCCGCCCCTTCGTTTGGAGAGCGCGTACGTGAACCCCGCGCCCTCACCGAGGCCAGCCGGCGGCCCATCACCCGCCGCGCCACCACGGCGTCTTTGAAAAGTGAATACATCGGCCCCCGTGCCACGGACCCGTCTTCGGGTCCGTGCTCTGGGTCCGCGCGTGCCTTGGGTGGCCCGGCGGTTCCCGCCGGTCGGTGGCCCTTACTTCATTCGGCACGTCGGCGCCCGCCCTGGCGCCCGTGCTCTCACCCGGCGGCTATCGTCCCTCATGAACGCCGTAGAAAAGCTGCGATCGATCTTGTCCGAACTGCGTGCCGGCAAGGGAGTCAAGGACAACTGGGAACTCGCCTTCCGCCTGCTCTCACGCATGAACGTCGGCGCCGCGGCTCTCGACGAGCTGATGAAGGGGCGCGACCTCGACGCGCTCGATCGCCTGGTGACGCGGATCGAAAACCCCGCGCCAGCCCCCGCGGCCCACGACTACTCGGAGCACGATCTCGACCACGCATTCAAGGCGTTCAACAAGCGCCTCAAGCTCATGCGTCTCGCCGACGAATCCAAGCTCGGCGGGCGCTACACCTCCGGCGGGCGCAAGTCTTCCATTGACGCGATCCATCCGCCGGAAGAGTTCCCCAAGGACATCTGGGACGCGCTCGTTCGCGCCGGAAAGCTCCGCGCCGAGGGTACCGGGTTCTATTCCCCGCGCCAAGAGCCCCGCTGATCGCGCCCCGATCGGGCGCGCTCGGGTGGCCGCCCACCACAGTCGCATGGAACTCCTGCAAACGGCGCCCCGAGATGGGCGATGTCACCGAGGCTTGGGCCCTCGGGGCTCAGCGAGTTCGGTCCAGCGGCGGACGGAGGCGTTGCAAGGCCTGCCACGGGCGGACCCGACCGAAACCGAGATCCTCGGCCGTTTCACCGTTGGTCCGTGTCAGGTCGAGAGCCGATTCGAGCAGTTGCGTGTTGATGGTGGAGCAGCCCTGCGAATCGAAACGGGCCGTCACCAGCGCCGAGGTGCCGCTGACGAGCGCCGCGGAGAAACTCGTGCCGCTCGCAACCGCGAAATGGTTGTTGGGAAGGATGCTGACGAGGTCCTCGCCCGGCGCGCAGAGATCGACGTAAGAGCCATACCCCGAGAACGCGGATTTCACGTCCGCCAGGTCGGTCGAAGCGACCGCGATCACTCCCGCGTTTGCGGCGGGATACACCTTGTCGTCGCTGTCGCGGTTGTCGACCGACGCGACCACGATGATCCCCATTGACTGCGCTTCGGCGATGGCGTCGGCGACGATGATCGAGTTCTTGGGCGACGACATGGAGATGTTGATGACGCGCGCGCCGTGATCGATCGCGTGGTAGATTCCCTCGGCGATCATGAACGAGGTGCCCATGCCCGTGGAATCCATGACGCGGATCGGCAGGATCTTCGCGTCGGGCGCGACCATGTGGATGAGTCCCGCGACGAATGTGCCGTGCCCCGCCATGACGCCCGCGCCGGTGTCGTTCACGTCGGTGTCGCCGTCGATGAAGTCGTAGCCGCCCGGCGCGATCGCGCCGACGAGATAGGAGTGGGGTGCGACGCCGGTGTCCAGCACCGCCACGGCCACGCCGGCCCCGGTCGAAAGGCGATGCGCGAAGGGAAGCGAGACAAAGCTCGCGACCGGCTGCTTGCCGACCGTTTGTTCCGCGATGCGAACGAAGAAGCTCTGGGTGTGCCCCTCGGCGACGCAGTTCTCGGAGTTCTGCTCATCGCCCTCGATGCGGTCGTCAAAGTCGAACTCGGAGTCCTGGTCGGCGTCGGGCACGTTCGGATCGGTGCCCAGTAGATACAGGCCACGCGGCTGGTAGCTCGCGAGCACGATCGCGCCGTACGTCGCGGCCACGTCTTCGATGTTCTGATTCGGCGCCAAGCGCACGATGAACTGATGCTCCAACGCGTCGCCGGAATCGAAGGCCAGCGCCGATGGCGCCAGGCACGCCGCGATCAGGAGTGCGGCAACGGGCGAAAGACGGGCTCGAAGTGAAGCGTGGTTCATGCGGGTCCGATCACGAAAAAAGGCGCCCATCCCGCGGGATGGTGGCCTTGGCGGAACATTTCCAGTTGGACGCGCCCGAGTGCCTCCGAAGGCAATGCGGAATTACACGTCGGATTATCGTACATTGAGGAATACCAGGCCGCAATCATTTCTTTCGCTGATTGGTCGTGCAGCGCCCAGTGAGTAAGCACGAGCGACGAAGCGCCCGCGGCCAGGAACGCCCGAACGAGACCCAGAAGCTCGTCACCGGGCGAGCTTTCCGCACGACCCGTCCCGCATCCACTGAGCACAACCTGCGCCCCGCCCAGGTCGATTTCGCCCAGATTCCAGGCCGAAATCCAACCATCGAAAAGCCGCAGCCCCGAGGCGCCGGGGTTCGACGCGACGAAGCGGGCGTGTGACGCGACGTGAATCAGCGGGCGATCGTGCATCGCCTGAGACACATTCTCAATTGTCGCGTTGCTTCCGATAAGCAGCTCCGCGTTGGGAATCTTGCTCGCGGCGGCCCGGGCCTCGTCCTCGGCGTGGGGGATCGCCTCATCGGACACGCCGATCACCAGCGGCCGCGAGGTCGTATTCGGTCTGCGCGAGCGGAGCAGCATGGCGACGCTCGAGCTCGGTGCGATCGTTACGCCGCGCCGCGCGAGCTCCGGCCGGCCGGTTTCATCGATCAACGCGTGGAACGGCACGCGATGGAGCACGCCGAAGGGGACGATCGAGAGGCGGAGAAGATCCGCGAGGTCGGCCGACATCGGCGTGAGCAGAAGCAAATGCAGCTCGTGGAGAGTCTTTTCGGCGTCTCGAGCGAGGCGCTGGCCGGACTGGCCGGCGGGCAGGCCGCGGATGACGGCCCGATCGATCTGAAACGCCAGGGCGCTTACCGCTCGCTGGACCTGAGCCATGTCCGCGATGCGCCGATGCACGCGAACGCCCTGATTTGTGACGATGAGCGCCGAGAGCGAGTCGCCCTCTTCAAAGTACTCGATGAGTGCTTGCCCGGCGATCAGCGCCTGCTGCACGTCACGCAGAGGCGTCGGGTCGCGGTCGATCACACGCCGCGGCGATCGCGACGCGAGCCGTTGTTCGGCGAGTCGAAGCGCATGCTCACGCTGACGCACGCCCGCGATGCGGTCCGCGGCACTCCCGCGTGCCGACGCGCCGACGTCGCCGGTGCGCGAGTACAACGCCGTGAGCTCGCGACGGAACCGATCGATCTCGATCAGGATGTCGCGATCTTCCTGGCCGCTTTGCGCGAGCGACCGGCCCGACACGGCCTGGGCCGCGGCCTCCTGCATCGATCGGGCCCGCGCGCGCTCGATCCGATCGAACGCGAGCGGCACATCGCCGGTGTCGAACGCGAACGACGCGGCGTCGGCGTAGATGCTCGAGCGACGCCCAAGAAACGCGGCCCGCAGCGCCTCGGCATTCAGCGTGCCGCGCACGCGCTCGGTCTGATCGATCGCCGCGGCAAAGTCCTTGGCGGCCTCTTCGTGCTTCTTTGCCGCGACGCGGATGCGGGCCCGCGCGTGGTGCAACTCGGCCTTCAGCGGCGCCAGGTCGAGCGCTTCCGCGACGGTCATCGCACACTCGATGTGCTCCGCGGCTTCCGCCAGCCCGTTGGATCGCAGGAGCAGGTCGCCGATCTGGAGGTGCGCCAGGGCCGCGTCCGCGGGGCGATCCTCCAAAAGCGAGATCGCCTCTCGGAGCAGCGCCTGCGAGCCTGCCAGATCACCGCTCGACTCCAGCACGCGGGCCTCGAGCATGTCGGCCTTCGCCAGGCCCGTCCTGTTGTTCATGGGGGTCAGGAGCGATCGAGCTTCCGCGATCGACTCGCGCGCTTCGGCCCACGTGCCCCGCTCGCTCTGCGAACGCGAGAGCCCGAGCAGCGCCCGGGCAAGTTCCTGCGACATCCCGTGCTGACGCAGTGCGGGGATCGCGGCCTGGAATGCGTCGGCGGCGTCGGTCGTGGCGCCGAGCGAGAGCATCGCCTCGGCCTGCTCGATCCACAACCGGGCCACGTCTCCCGGCGCGCCGTCCGCCGCCAGTTTCCGGCGTGCGCCCTCGAAATACGCCAGCCCCTCCTGCATCCGCCCCTGGCGGCTTGTCAGGTCGGCGAGATTTCCCTCAACGATCGCCGCCGCCCGCGAGGCATTGAGTGCCTCCAGACCCGACAGCGCCGAGCGAAAGGCCTCTTCCGCGGCGTGGAACTCATGCAGGTCGAGCAGTGCTTCGGCCCGATTGCTCTGGAGCTGTGCGGACAACATCGGTTGATCGACCAGGAGCGTCAGGGCGCGATCGAAGTGCTCAACCGCGCGTCGGGGCTCGTCCGACATGCGGCGAACGACGCCCAGGTTGATGTTGGCGCGGGCCGCGAGCAACGACTCGCCCGCGCGCGTGAACGCGGCCAACGCCGCCTCACCCGCGTCGATCGCTTCCTTCAATCGTCCCTTGCGAGCCAGCGCGTGCAGCGTCGCCATGCGAACGCGAGCGCCTTCGAGCGCGT
>JABWBC010000012.1 GCA_013360695.1 Phycisphaerales bacterium | reverse complement strand
CCGGCAGCAGCCCGTCGTTGCCTGATGGATCCAACCCCTCCGCTGCTATAGTGCAGTCGGCTTCTGACGTTCAGTGCAGCCGTCTTCTGAAAACGACAGCCCGGAAGGCTCATTTATCAAAGAACGATCTATATGCGCCTAGCTCAAAACACCAGCCTTAAAGAGCCTTTTCAAGACAGTTTCAGCGCGATGGACTCGGGGGCATGGAAGGTTTATTATCACTAAGTATTACCACGTGATAAGAGGCCCACTATGGCAACGTCTCTCAAGATCGACGACACGCTGAAAGGCCGCGTCCAGCACCTCGCCAGCCAGCGCCGCCGCTCGCCCCACTGGATCATGCTCGAAGCGATCCAGCAGTACGTCGAGCGCGAAGAAGCCCGCGAGAGCTTCAAGCAGGAAGCCTTGGCGTCCTGGGCGGCCTACAAGGAAACCGGCCGCCACCTGACCGGCCAGGAAGTTCGCACCTGGTTGAACACCTGGGGCACCAATGACGAAAGGGCGGTGCCTGAGTGCCACAAGTAATCGTCACCGAAGGCGCGGCGGAAGGCTTGGAACGATGCCGGCGGTTCCTGGCCGTCAAGGCACCGGACGCCGCCAGGCGTGCCGGCCAGGCCATCGAGCGGCAATTCCTGCTGCTGGAGACGGCCCCGGACATTGGCCGGCCGTTCCCTGAAATGCCCGAGCTGCGCGAGCTGGTGATTGCCTTCGGGGATTCCGGCTATGTGGCCCTGTACCGCCACGAACCGGCCGACGATGCGGTGTATGTTCTGGCCTTCCGGCACCAGAAAGAGGCGGGCTACTGATGACCACCAAGACCGTGAGCGCCGCCGTACCGGCGGCCGTGAAGGCCGAAGCTGCCGCTATCTCGGCCGCGCACGGCATGAGCATGGCCGCGCTGCTGCGCGAGCTGCTGGCCCGCGTAGCCGCCCGCGATGCTGAAACGCTGGCCTGGCTCGATAAGGCCCGCCGATGACCGACCCGAAGAACCTGGAAAGCTGGCTGCATGAGAAAGCTGGCCCGGCCTATGACGCATTGAAGGCCGACCCGGCCCGCGCCGTCACGGCTGACCAGGTGCGCTACACGCTCGATGAACTGCTGGCCGAAGCCGAAGCATCCGGCCAGTATCCATTGCCGCCTGAGCAACGCGAATGGGTCGATGCCCCGGCCGTTGGCCGTGAGCTGCTGCCCGAGGATTTGCAAACCGCCGAAGCTATAGCTGCGTTCCTGGCCGATGCCGAAACCACGGCCGACCCGGCCTATATCCAGCACGCCCGCGAAGTTGCGGCGCAGGCCAGGGCCATGCACGGCCTGGAAGGGTAGGGCTGGCCAGCATCGCCATTTCTGGCGGTGCTGCAGGTGGATCTCATCGCCGGAAATGACGATGCGAGATCCACGCCAAGGGAAAGGACAGGGCGGCCGTCATCGCTCGATCTGGCGATGCTCGAGAACGCCGGCGCGCATCATCGGAAACGGCGATGCAGGCCCGAAAACGACAAGGGCGGCCACCGGCCGCCCTTGCTGTTCCTGGTGCGCGAGCCTACGCGGTGAGTGCCTTCTGCTCTATGATGAAGCTGTGTCCGCATTCTTAGAGTCACCGTGGAGAATCGCAACAAGACCGCGAACCTGATCGCGTAACTGAGCCACGGACGTTGCGTCGATCTCGATGCCCGCCGCCAGAACGGCGGGCACATTTTCAGCAGCTGACCGCAAGGCGCGGCCTTTCGCCGTCACATCGATCAACACGCGTCGTTCGTCCCCGGCGTCACGTGTGCGGCTGATCAGTCCCGTCGTTTCCATCCGCTTGAGCAGCGGCGTCAGCGTGCCGCTATCGAGATAGAGCATGTCGCCGAGTGACCCGACCGTCTGGGGTGTCTGCTTCCAGAGCACCAGCATCACTAGATACTGCGGATAGGTAAGGCCCAGCTCGGCGAGAATCGGCCGATACAGCCGATTGAGCAAGTTCGAGGCGGCATAGAGAGGAAAGCAGACCTGCCTATCAAGGTCCAGAGGGTCGCCATCTTCCGGCAAGTCCATGTTCTTCGTTCTCAGTTCGTCGCGACTGTGATGGCTACGTCGATGTTGCCCTTTACTGCGTTCGAATAGGGGCAGACCGCATGCGCCTTCGCAACGACTTCCTCGGCCGCTTCCTGATTGAGGCCGGTGATCGTCACGTCGAGCGCGACGGTCAACGCAAAACCGCCCGCGCCGTTTGGCTGCATCCCGACCGTGGCCACCACAATAATGTCATCGTCCTTCACCTTCTCGACCGCCGCCCGCGTCACATGGATCACGGCATTCTCGAAGCAGGCGGCATAACCGGCCGCGAACAATTGTTCGGGGTTGGTCGCACCCCCTTTGCCACCAAGCGCCTTGGGAAGGGCCAGTGGAAGATCAAGCAAGCCGTCGTCACTCTTGATGGTTCCGGCACGGCCGCCGATTGCCGTGACCTTCGTGCTGTATAGAAGTGCGCTCATCGAATCATCTCCATTATGTGAGACACAATAATATTGTGAACAATATTATTGTGTCAACAATTCCCGCATGCACGTCAAGTGCAGCACGCCGTTGCCGACGGTACAGGCCCGGAAACAACAAGGGCGGCCACTGGCCGCCCTTGCTGTTTCTGGTGGAGCCTACGCGGTGAGTGACTGCCGCACCGCGTCCAGTGCCTGGCGGAAATCGTCCCGTGTGGCCTGGCCCGTCTCGGCCTGGTAGTACAGCACCATGAACATGTTGGCGACGGCTTCCGCCATCGGCGAGAGCTGCCGCGCCGCCTCTTGGTCGATCCAGTCCAGGGCCGCGAGCTGCGCGGCCGCATGATGGACTGCCTGGGTTGCGATTGCATTGGTAGGATTCAAAGTTGCCATGATTCACCTCTGTGGTAGGTGGGTTGTGGAAGTGTCGGCCGGCCCCACGCCGGCCGGCGCGCTTTATCGCTGGCCGCTGCTGTAGATGCCGGCGGCCTCGGCCAGCGGCGTGTTCCTGTTGCTGCCGCTGTAGCTGTTGCTCGATGACCTGGCCGCCGGCCTGGTGGCCTCGACGGCAGACGGGGCAGGGCGATCAACGAAGACCGCCACTTCCGCCGCTGCATCAAGCTCGGCTGATTGATCGCCAACCGGCTCAACCTCAACCGTCTGCGCCTGGCGCGGATCGGCAGCGGCAACGTCCAGGCAGTCGAAAAATCCTCTTGGCGTCATCGTCATACCTCCTTGTCGCTGTTGCGGTCGCGGTTGGCGAACGCGGCTACTTCATCATCAGAATCGGCCGCCGCCAGGCTGTTGTCGCCGAAGGTCGGCACGTCCTCGGCCACCTGTTCTTTCTGGCTGCTTGCCCGAATCGCGGCTGCGAGCTTCCCCCCGGAGGTCTGGCCGATGCGCTCCTGCGCAGCATCACCGATGCTGCTGGCCGCGTGCTGGGCCAGGATCGAACCAGCTTCTACAGCTACCTTTCCGGCCTTGGCCGCAGAAGCCAAGAAGCCGCCCGCGCCGTCGCCACTCGATGCACCTGTGCTGCTTTGCTGGGTCTTGCTGGTGCCCGCGCTCGCCTTGTTCCCGCCATCCTGGGCGCTCTTGGCCTGGCTCTGACCACCGCCCTTCGAGCTGCTGCCGGCACCACTTCCGCCGAAGCCTGCCGCCTGCGCAAGCGGGGTGCTGGTGCCAGCACTGCCGCCGCTGCTGCCACTTCCGCCACCAAAGCCCGCCGCATCAGAGAACGATCCAGCAGATTCGCCAGCGCCACGGAACGCGCTCATGAGGCTTGAAACGCTGTCCGTACCGGCAGAAACATTCGCTTGACCGGCTCGGACTGCTGCCATCAGGGCCTGCGCTCCACCAGTCGCGGCAGCGCCGCCAGCGGCCAAAGCCGCGCCGCCAGACGCCACGGCCGCACCGGCACCAACTGCCGCGCCGGCGATAGCTCCCGCACTGAACGAACTACCCGAACTGGCCGCCTGACCGCCGCCTGGAATCAGCCCAGCAATGACGTTCGGGATCGAGTGGATGAGAACGACCAGGACGAGGGCAACAACAAAGATCACCAGCAGCTCGCGCATCGGTGCGCCTTCCTGCAAGTCGGCGTGAAACCCGTCCATCACCGCCACCGCCACGCCGATCAACAGCGTCATAGTCATCAGCTTGAGGGCAATGCCGGCGACCGCCCGGAAGTAGTTGATCGCTATATCGGAAGTCCAGCGCGCACCGCCGAAGCCAAGCACGAAGATTCCGGCATAGGCCATCACCCACGCAGTGACGAGGGCCAGCAGCACGTTCGCAGCGACTACGGCCATGCACGCTAGGATCGCCAGCGTTGTGAGAAAAATCGCCAGGTTGTCGATGGGGTGCAGGATGCTGTAGCTCTTGCCCGCCTTCACGATGATGTCGAAGGCTATGTCTAGGGGTGTGGATGGCGTCAGCGTTCGCGTGACGCCACCGGCAGCGGCCCCTATGTCACGCAACGAATTGACGATATCCATTGCGAAGCTCGGCCCGTTTTCCAACAGCCACCAGAAAAAGCCGGTGAAGATGGTGAAGCGGACAAGCTCCGCGAAGAACTCGCCAATGTCGGCCTTGCGCAAGGCCATCATGCCGAACGTCCAGACCATCGAGATCACAACCAACGTCCAGAACAACCAGGTGGCATAGGTGGTAATCGTCGTGCCCCATGTCGCGCTTTGCGTCATGAAGCGATCCGCCACTTCATCGAGCACGCCGCTTTGATCTATCGCCGCTGATGCTGTTTGAGACACCAGCAGCACCGACAGCAAGACCGCCAGGCGCAGCAGTAGGTATCTCATGGTCAGTACCCCTTGCTCTTGCTGCGGTCGGTCGGCTCGCCCATGTCATAGAGCTTGTCGGCCTGCTGCTGTTGCTCCGGCGTTCTCTTGTTCAGCTTCTCGTCCTCGGTTTTCCCGCACCCGGCGACCAGAGCCGACGCCAGGGCGATCAAGGCGGCTGTACGAAGCATGTTCTTCATGTCAGTACCCCTTGGCCTTGCTGCGGTTCGTCTTTGCGCCCATGTCGAAAATCGAATCACGGGCGGCCTGCTGCTGGGCCTCGCGGTCGGCCTCGGCCTGCATCCTGGTCGTCACGGCGTTCTGCTGGGCGATCAGCAGGCCACGGATTTGCAGAAGCTGGTTTGCCTGGTTGGCGGCGAGCTGGTTGGCGAAGCCGATGGCCTGCATCTGGCCATCCGCGCCCTGCGCGGCCGCCTGGAGCCGTTCGAGCTGGCGCGCATCGGCGGTAAGGTTGCGCTGTTGATCCTTCAAGCCCTTAAACAGCGCGTCGTTCGCCTTCTTCTGGCTCTCGCTGGCCAGGCGGCGGTTTTCATCCATCGCGGCCCACTCGGCATCCGAGCAACCGGCGGACGAGAAGCACGGCGAACCACGGTAATAGGCCACGTCCTGGAACTTGCCCAGGTAACTATCAAGGCTGCCAAGCTGCCGCTCGTAGTAGCTGAGCGTATCGACGGCATTCATCAGCCCGTTGATCGTGGACTGCGCCTGATCCCAGATATAGGCCGCCGGGGCCATCGTGTTTTGCAGCATGTTTTCGTACTGCTGCAATTGGGTCTGGTACTGCTGAATTTGCTTGGCAGTTTGGGCGACCGCTTCCATCGCAGACATGATGTTCTGCACCAGGTTGCCGCCGTCGATGACGGGAATGCCGGCCTGCGCCGGGGTGATGATGATGCTGCCGGCCAGGGCAGCGGCGAGCGCGGTTTTAGCCGCTAAAAGGCGGACGTGTTTCATGGTCGAGTACCTCGATGTGATGAGCGGCTGCGCTGCGCCGGCCTGCTGCCTTTTCGGCAAACTGGCGGCGTTGGGCCATCACAGAGACAACACGCCGAATCGTTGTCCCGGTACCCGACCTGAGCGACACCGTTGCGCCCGGCCATTTTTGTTGAACATCGGTGTAAGCTAACTAGCTGCTATATAGCTTCTAGCTGCTAACTCGGATGCTAATCGAACATCCGAGAATTCGCAAGCGTCATCGCCCGCGCTTCTTGCCCTCCTGGCGTTTCGCCTTCTTGGCTTCCATCTGCGCCCGTAGCCGCGCCTCGCGCTGTTCCAGCTCGGACAGCGCGGGCCTGGCCGGCTGCTGCACTTTGGCCGGCGGCGGTGTCGGGGTGGAGAACGAGGTTCTGGTCGGCCTCGCTCACGACGCGGATGCGATCGATGACGGGGTTGAAGTCAAACCCGAACGACGACCCGTTGAGCGTGTGCGCGAACGTGCCGGAGCCAACCTGCATCGCCATGCCGGTCATGGCGTTGATCTTGTAGAGCATGCTGAAGGAGCCGAGCGCGTAGAGCTCGTTGGTGGCGGGGCGGAAGTCCAGCCCACGCACCTGCTCGTTGGCGGCCATGCCCCAGATCGCGACGCCCGACAGGATCGTCGTCGGCGCGTTCGAGTCGAACGAGATCAGCGTCTGGTTCTCCGTCACGCCGTACACCAACTCGCCGGCGCGGGCGGACGATCCGAGCGGGGTAGCGAGCGCGGCGAGCGCGACGAGCGTGGCGGGGGTGAGTGCGGCGGCGTTCTTCTGCATGATGTTCTCTCCTCGTGTGTTGAAGCCATGGCGCATCCAGGCACGCGCCTTGCGTGCGGATCGCCCTTGACGATCGCCCGGGGCGGAAATCCCGGACGCCCCTCCTTCGCGGCTGCGGCCCGGCTCGGTTTTTGGAGCAACCGATTTTCTTTTGCGGTCGAATCGCGATAGGCTGATGTTGCAGGTGTGATTCCACACCGCATGGTCGAGATAACGGCTCGGGGAGTGCGTGCTGACACTGTTGCAGCGAATCTCGCGGGGGGACGAGTCCGCCGTCACGCAGTGCGTGGACGAATACGGCGGGCTGGCGTGGCGACTTGCGACACGCTACCTCGGCGCGGCAAGCCCGGAGATCGAGGACGCGGTGCAGGACGTGTTCACGGAGCTATGGCTGAACGCTCGCCGGTTCGATCCCGCCAAAGGAACCGAGCCGGCGTTTGTCGCGACGATCATTCACCGAAGACTCACGGACTATCAGCGAAGGCGTGCGGCCCGCGCCCGCTTGGCGTCGAACGTTGCGGCGCGGTCCGGCGAGGGCGAGACCACGCCGCGCGGGCCCGAACGCCTGGCGGACTACGTGAAAGATCAGGACCTCGGGCATGTGGTCCGCGCCTTCGACACCCTCCCGGATGAAGAGCGGACGGCCCTGTGGCTTTCGCTGCACCGCGGGCTTTCCCACAGCGAGATTGCCAGCGCCACGCACTCACCGCTCGGCACGGTCAAAACACGATTGCGGCGCGGCTTGTCGCGGCTTACCGAGGCCCTGCGTCCGGTGCTGGGCGGCGTGCCGCAGCCGGCGGGCCAGGAGCGTGGCGCATGAGCACACCCATGGAGCGCGAACGCCTGATGGAATTGCTCGCGGGCGAACAGCTCGGCGAACTCTCGCTCGACGAACGCCGCGAACTTGATGAACTGATGGCGTCGGCCTCGCCCGAGGACCTGGCGGCCGCCAAGGCGATCGAAGGAAGCGCCGGCGAGCTCATGCGGGCCTTCGACCGCGCCGACGCGGGTGATCGGGCCCGCCTTGCCCTGCCGGGCGGCGTGCGTGACAAGCTGATCGCGCAGGGGCGGGTCTTCGCCCGGGCCAGTGCGGGCGTCACCGCCGAAGCGAGCGCGGGGGCGGGAATGAGCGCATCACCCGCTTCTCCGCACCTCGCAACGCGCGACCACGCCGGTGCGAACATGCGGATCGAGACCCGCCGCAACCCCGTCTGGCCCTGGCTCTCCGTGGCCGCGATCCTCATCGTCGCTGGCGGCGGACTCATGCTCACGCTGGGATCTCTCCGAGAGAAGCAGCGCGAGCTGGCGGCCTCTCGGCTCGCGCTCGAGCAAGCCAAGGTCGAACTGACCTCAATGACCGATCGCGTGAAGGCCAACGACGCGATGCTCGCCCAAGCGCAGTCTCACGCCGACGGCCTGAAGAAAGACCTGACCAGCGCGACCACCGCGCTCAGCGCCGAGCGGGCGGCGGCCGCCGCGGAGGCCCAGCGCTCGGTCGATCTTGCCCGACAACTCGCCGACGCGACGCGCAAGGTGACCGAGACCGGAAAGGAACTCGACGCCGCCAAGCTCCGCATCGCGATGTACGAGAAGCCGGTCGACCCGGCGACGCTCCAGCAGAACCGAACCAAGCTGCTCGAGGTTCCGGGCACGGTGCGGGTGGCGTGGAAGCCGTTTGATCTGCCCAACAACCCGGCGGAGCAGGGGCAGGTGCAGGGCGATGTCGTGTGGAACGACGAACTGCAGCAGGGCTACCTGCGATTCGTCGGGCTGAAGGTGAATGATCCCAAGGCCGAGCAGTACCAGGTGTGGCTGATCGACGAGCGGGGCATGGAGCAGAAGGTCGGCGGCGGGGTCTTCAACGCCAGCGCCGACGGCGAGATTGTCGTGCCGATCGCTCCGGGGATCGATGTCGGGCGCGTCGCGCTCTTTGCCATCACCATCGAGAACCCGGGTGGGACGTGGGTTCCTGACCTGAAGAGGCGCGTGGTGGTCGCACCGCGCGACGCGGGGTGAGAAGAAGTCACGAAGAGAATACCTCGTGAGTCGTGAGTCGTGAGTCGCGTGCCGTGAGCTGTGAGTCGTGGTCCGAGCGGAGCGCGGTGGCAACCACGAGACGGACGCCATTCGTGCGGCGACCGCGGATGCTCGGCTGCCCTGTTACGCCATCCGCACCCAGTGCAGCAGCGTCTTGAAATTCGGCGGCTTGCCGTACATCAGGATGCCGATGCGGAAGATCTTGGCGGCTCCCCACAGCACGACCAACGAGGTGAGGGCGGAGATTGCCAGCGCCACGGGGTGCTGCCAGCTGGGAATGGGCTCGCTCCCTCCGAGGCGCAGCACCATGACATACGGGCTGACGACGGGGATGAAGGAGAGGGTCGTGGCCAGCGGCGAGTTGGGCGCTCGCTGGATCACGAACCAGATCATCCAGGGCAGGATGGTGATCATGATGACGGGCGTCATCAGCGTCTGCGCCTCGCGCAGCTCGTTGACCGCCGCCCCGATCGCGGCCATGAGGGCGGCCATGGTCACCGCGGCGCAGACGAAGTACCCGATCAGGAGCAGGAAGGTCATGGGCGTGACGAGCTGCGTGAGCGCGAAGTAGATGAGGCTGGCGATGCCGACGCTCCCGTAAATGCCGATGATGAGCACGCCCACCGCCAGGTGCCCGATGATCTTGCCGGTCATGAGCTGCATCGGGGAGACCGCCGAGAGCAGGATCTCCATCACGCGGCTGGATTTCTCCTCGACGACGGTCGTCATCAGGTACTGGCCGGTGGTCATCACCGAGACCATGAGCAGGATCATGAATCCGACCGGGATCAGCATCTGGAGCTCGCCGATCGACTTGCGCTCGCCGGTCTTGGTGATCGTCACCGCGTCGATGTTCGGGCGGGCGAGCATGGAGCGGAGAAACTTCGCGTCGAGCCCGGCGGCCTTGACGCGCGCGTCGCCCGCGATGCGGGCGTCGACGATCGCGTCGCCGACCGAACGCTCGATGCCCTGCTGGATCTCGATGTCGAGCTTGGGGGCGACGAAAAGGTCGAATACGCCGAACTTTCCGTCGGGGCCCGGTTCGATCGCGCCCTTGGGGATCACGACGACGGCCAGGAGCGGGTCGGCACCGGCGCTCTCGCCGCGGGCTTTGATCACCACGTTTCGCAGGGTTTCCTTCAGCTTCTCGATGTCTTCGTCCGGTGCGCCGAGTTGCGCCCGCACGTCGGCGACGGGAAGAGCCTGCTTGGTCTGCATCTCGGCCATCGAACTGGCCTGGGCCGCCTGGTCGGGCGGGAGATTGAGCTTCTTGCTCGCTTCCTCGGCCGCCTTCTTGATCTGCTCGGCCTTTTCCCGGCTGCGGGCGGCCATGTCGTCGGGCAATCGGCGAACCGCGTCTTCTCCAACGACGCCCGAGTGGTCGACCACCACGATGTGCCCCTGCACGCGCGGGCCTTCCATGTTCTTCACGAGCATGATCGCGAAGCCGGCGACGGCGGCCATGATCGGCGGGAGAAACACGCCCAGCAGAAAGCCGCGGGTCCACACCACCGAGACGAACTCGCGCCAGGCGACGGCGAACATGCGATTCATGGGTTACTCCGATGAGGCGGCGGCCAGTTCGTTGCGGATGGTCTCTCGATCGGCATGGACCGCGCCCGCGCGCCCCAGCACCACGTCGATGAAGATGTCTTCGAGCGTCGCTCGCTTCACCTCGACGCGGCGCAACGGCATGGACTCCACGATCGAACGCATCGCCGCCGCCGGATCGACCGACTCGTCGAAGCGGACTTCGTAGAGCGCCTTGCCCGCCGGCTGGCATGACACCACGCCGGGGAGCGCCGGGAGCCGATCGGCGTCGGCGCCGCTGGCGGGCTCCACCAGCATCGAGCGTGGGTCGTGCTTGGCGAGGATCGATTGGAGCGACCCGTCGAGCATCTTGTTGCCCTTGTGGATCATGAAAATCTGATCGCACAACTGCTCGGCCTCGAACATCGCGTGGGTGCTGAAGATCACGGTGCGCCCGGCCTTGTGCTGTTCGTCGATCAGCTCGCGGATCAGGCGGCGATTGACCGGGTCCAGACCGCTGAAAACCTCGTCGAGGATGAGGAGGTCAGGCTCGTGCATGACGGCGGAGATGAACTGCACCTTCTGCTGCATGCCCTTGGAGAGTTCCTCGCACTTTTTCTTGTACTCGTTGGGCAGGCCCATGCGCTCCAGCCACGAGCGGACTTTCTTCTCGGTCGCGCCGGGGTCGATGCCCTTGAGCTTGCCCATGTAGTTGAGGAACGCCCCGACCTTCATCTTGCGGTACACGCCGCGCTCTTCGGGCAGGTAGCCGATCCGGTCCTTGCTTTCGACGGCCGACGCCTTTCCCAAGACGCGGAGCTCGCCCGAATCCGGGAAAATGATCGACATGATCATGCGGATCGTGGTTGTCTTGCCCGCGCCGTTGGGCCCGATGAACCCGCACAGGCTGCCCTGAGGCACCGAGAGGTCAAGCTTGTTGACGGCGACCTTCGGGCCGAAGGTCTTGGTCAGGCCGCGGATTTCGATGGCGAGCAAAGTGTGGATCCCCCGAGAGTGCGGACGAGAGATGATACCGATCGCCGGGCCGGGGGTTTCACGAATGCCGGGCGGCTTTCGGCTGCTTATCGTTCGGGTGCATGACGGTATTGGCGCAAGAAGCTCTGGGAAAGATCGTGGCCAAGCTCGGCGAGTTCGAGCGGGAATATGCGTCGGTCTGCGCGAAGCTGGAGGACCCAGCGGTCGTGACCGACCACAAGGCGGTGCGCCAACTCTCGATCCGCAAGGCGGGGCTCGAGCCGCTGGTCGGGGCCTTCCGGGCGTACAACGCGGCGATCGCGGAGGTGAAGGAGCTCGAGTCGGCCAAGAGCGGGGGCGATTCGGAGTTGGCGGCGATCGCCGCCGCTGAGCTTCCCGGCGCGCGGGAAAAGGTCGACTCGCTCCTGCAGGACGTGACCTCGCGCCTGGTCACGGCGGACGACGGCAAGGTGGGGTCGGTGATGATGGAAATCCGCGCGGGGACCGGGGGCGACGAAGCCGCGCTGTGGGCCCGCGATCTGCTCGAGATGTACCAGAAATACGCGGCTCGGCGGGGATGGAACTGGGAAGTGCTGGAACTGACGCCCGAGCCAGGCGTGGGCGGCGTGCGAAGCGCCACGGTCAACGTGCGTGGCGAGGGCGTGTGGACCGAGCTCAATTTCGAGGCCGGCGTCCACAGCGTGAAGCGCGTGCCCGCGACCGAAGCGCAGGGGCGCATCCACACCAGCACCGCCAGCGTCGCCACGCTTGCCGAGCCCGAGGATGTTGACGTCAAAATCGACTGGGCCAACGAGGTCGAAGAGTTCGCGACACGAGCCCAGGGCCCGGGCGGCCAGAACGTCAACAAGGTCGAGACCGCGTGGCAGATCCACCACAAGCCGACCGGCATCATCATCAAGATGATGGAGGCCAAGAGCCAGCAGCAGAACCGCGAGCGGGCCCGCCGCCTTCTCATGGCCAAGCTGTACGAGACCGAGCGGGCCAAGCAGGCGGCCGAGCGCACCGCGGCCCGCAACAGCCAGATCGGAACGGGCGGACGCAGCGAGAAGATCCGGACGTATCGGTTCAAGGACGGCATCGTGGCCGACGAGCGATTGCCAGGCGAGTACGGCGTGCGTGAGGTGATGAACGGCGAGTTGGACAAGCTCGTGAAGGACCTGATCGCGTACGAAACGGCGCGGCGCGTGGCGGCTCTGTAATTCGCGCGATCAGAGGTGAACGGGCCGCCGGAGCTCTTCCGGTCGCACCTCTCGAGAGGCATCGGAGACTGCTCGATGATCGATCTGTCGGTCCACGTCGACGGCCTGCGGCTGGCCAACCCCTTCATCGTCGCGAGCGGACCACCCTCGACCAATGCCAATGTGATCGCCCGAGCCTTTGACGAAGGCTGGGGCGGCGTGGTGTGCAAGACGATCGTGCTGGACTCGACCAAGATCGTGAACGTTTCGCCGCGCTACGCGAGGTGGCGTGTGGGTGATGAGATCGTCGGTTGGGAGAACATCGAGCTCATCAGTGATCGCCCGATCGAGACGTGGGAAGACGAGTTTCGGACGCTGAAGATGCGATACCCCGGGCGCGTGCTCATCGCGTCGGTGATGGAGGAGTACCGGCGATCGGCGTGGCACGAGATTGTCGAGCGGATGCAGCGGGCCGGGGCCGACGCGATCGAACTGAACATGTCGTGCCCGCACGGCCTGCCCGAGCGGCGCATGGGCTCGGCGATGGGCCAGTCGCCCGAACTTCTCCGCGAAGTGTGCGGCTGGGTGCGCGAGGTCGCGCGGGTGCCCGTGTGGGCAAAGATGACGCCGAACGTCACGAGCATCGTGGAGGTCGCCGGTGCGGCGGTCGACGCTGGATGTGCCGGAATCTCTGCGATCAACACGATCCTGAGCGTGATGGGTGTTGATATTGACACGCTGCGCCCCCAGCCGACGGTGGATGGGTACTCAACGCCGGGCGGCTATTCCGGGCGAGCGGTCAAGCCGATCGCGCTGCGGATGGCGATGGAGATCGCTCGGGCGATGGGCGGGCGCGCGTCTCTCAGCGCGATCGGCGGCGTTGAAACGGGCGACGACGCGGCCCAGTACGTCCTGCTCGGCGCCTCCACGGTGCAGGTCTGCACGGGCGTGATGATCCACGGCTATGGGCTCGCGCGAGAGCTCGAGCGCGGCCTGCGCGCGTTCATGGAGCGCCACGCCTTCCGATCGATCGAGGATTTCCGCGGGCACAGTCTGAAGTACTTCACCAGCCACGCCGAACTGGTCGCAAAGAAGCACGGCGCAAAGTCCGGGCGGGACGCGGTGTGGAGCGCGGACCGGTTCGTGCAACAGGTTCGCGAGGAGGCCGAGTAAACTCGTCGCGGGCGTTACTCGACATCATCAACGAGCACGACGTGCACCGTGCCAGGGCCGTGAACGCCCGTGACGAGCACGCCCTCGATGTCGGCGGTCTTGCTCGGGCCGCTGACCAGCAGCATCGCCGCCGGCGGGTCATTCGCGAGCGGGGACCCGGGCGAGCACGGGCTCGACCACAGATCGAGCAGATCGGGTACCAGCGTTTTCGACGCCACGAGAATCACAACCTTCGGCGGTACGATCCACGCGCAACGCCGTCGCCCGTCGCTCGCGAGCAGCACCGAGCCGGTCTCGGCGATTCCGGCGGTCGCGTCGATGATCGCAAGATCGACGTCAAACGCACGCGAACTCGGATCGGTGCTGGTCGGCACGCCCAGCGTTCGGCACGCGCCGTTCGCGGGCACGCGAAGCGCCACGCCCGAGACATCAACCAGCACGCGATTCGGAGCTTCGGCGGCAACGATCGCTTCCAGCGCTTGCGTCAAGGACTCCCGCGGGACGCGGATCGCGTTCATCCCAGTTCGATTGGCCGCCTCAATGAACCGCGAGCAAATGTCCACGTCAGCGCCAACCAGCCGCGCCAGCGAATCTTCGGTACGCGGCGGCCGCACGCCCGACGGGGCCGCGTTCGACCGGCCGAGCGCGGCACGCACCCGCGACAGAATGTGCTCGCGGTCACTCATGCCCGCCCCCGATCGCTCGCGGGCCGCCCGCAGTTGGCCTTCGTTCGCTGGCGCTCGTTCCACCACGCGCGGAAGTCGATCGCGCCCGGACGCGGCGTCGTTCTGCACGAGGTCCACGCGCCCAGCGGGCCGGGCAACGGGATATCCACGCCGTCGAGGCGAGAGAGCACGAACCTCGCGAGCCCGGATGCGATTCGATACCGCGCCGGCGACTGCATGATCCATCGCCACAGTTTCATCGTTACCCGCTCGGGTGCGGGATTGAGATGCCTGCGTGCCGCCTCTTCCCGCAACGCGATCAACTGTGCGGGCAGGTCGATGTGCACCGGGCACGCGTGAAAACACGCGCCGCACAGCGAGCTTGCGGTCGCAAGATCGGGATAGTTGTGCAGCCCCTTCAGGTGCGGCGTGATCGTCGCGCCGATCGGCCCCGAATAGACCGATCCGTACGCGTGCCCGCCACCCACCGCCTTGTACACCGGGCACGCGTTCAGGCACGCGCCGCACCGGATGCAGCGCAGCAGCTCGCGCGTCGGTGCGCGCAGCAGCTCCGATCGCCCGTTGTCGAGCAGAACGATGTGCAGTTCGCGTGGGCCGTCGACGTCGGCGCTTGACCCCTGCCCAGCGGATCGCGCCGGGCCCGTGACGCAGGTTGTATAGATCGTGAGCGGCTGTGCCGTCGCGCTCCGCGCGAGCAGCTTCAGGAAGATCGGCAGGTGCTCCATCGCCGGGATGAGCTTTTCGATGCCGACCAGCGCGACGTGAACGGGTGGGAGCGAAACCGTCAGGTCGGCGTTGCCCTCGTTGGTGCAGATGACAAGCGAGCCGGTCTCGGCGATCAGGAAATTCCCGCCGCTGATGCCGAGGTCCGCGCGCTCGAAGAGCTTGCGCATGTGCGCCCGCGCAATCATGGTTAGTTCGCCGGGGTCCTCGGTATACGGTGCACCGAGGTCGCGCACGAACGCCCGCGCCACCGACGCGCGGTTCTTGTGGATCATGGGCGTAACGATGTGAGACGGCGCGTCACCATCGAGTTGCACGATGAACTCGCCCAGGTCGGTCTCGATGGTCTTGACGCCCGCCGCTTCCAACTCGGGGAGCAGCCGCGTCTCTTCCGTCGCCATCGATTTGCTCTTGACGCAGACCTTCGCGTTGATCCGCTTCGCGATGTCGAGGCAGATGCGATTGGCGCTCGCGGCGTCGGCGGCCCAGTGCACCGTTGCGCCCGCGCGCGTCGCGGCCGCCTCGAATCGCTCAAGATACTCGTCAAGGTGATCCAGCGTGTGTGACTTGATCGCGCCCGCGTGCCGGCGAAGGTTGTCGTACCTCTCGCCGAACGCCGCCCGGCACGCGTCCACGCGCCCCGTGTCCTTTGTCACGGTCGCGTGGCGCACGAACTGCTGCAGGCTGATGTCGCGGGCGGCCGCGGGCGCACGCGATTCGATGCGGTGGGGGAGGGGCGGAAACAGCAGGCCCTCGTTCATGGCAAGGGCTCCCGCTCCAGAAGCCCGAGCGACTCGGCGATCAGTTCCGGCGCGGAGATGATCCGCTGACGCACGCCGCGTTTGCGGCAAGCGCCGTCGATGTTCATGGCGCACCCCGCGTCGCTGCACACCAGCGCGTCGCTCCGCGTCGACGCGACGCTGGCGACCTTGTTCTCGACCATCTTGCCCGAGATCGCCGGGTGCTTCACGCTGAACGCGCCGCCAAAGCCGCAGCACTCGTCGCGCGACGGGAGCGGGTGAAGCTCGAGTCCCTTGATCTGCGCCAGCACCCCCGCCGGCTCGTCCATCAGGCCAAGCTCGCGCAGGTGGCACGCGGGGTGGATCGTCGCCGAGGAATCGTGGCGTGCGCCCATCCCCGCCAGGTCGACGCGCAGAACGCGCGAGAGGAACTCCACGAACTCATAGGTCTTTCCCGCCGCCACCTTCGCGCGGGTGGCGTACTCCGGGTCGTCCCTCAACATCTCCGGCGCGTGCACCTTCATCATCGCGGCACACGAGCCCGACGGCGTGATGATCGCGTCGAAGCCTTCAAATACATGGATCCAGCGCCTCGCGAGAACAGCCGCATCGGCGTGGTGCCCCGTGTTGAACATCGGCTGCCCGCAGCAGGTCTGGGCCGTGGGGAAGTGCACTCGGCAGCCGAGCCGCTCCAGCACCAGCGTGGCGGCCACTCCCGCCCTCGGGGCGAATTGCTCGGTCAGGCAGGTGATGAAAAGAGCAACGTTCAAGTGCTTTCGATGACCCTTCAACCCGCGACTCACGCAGTGTGGATGGTTGGGTGGCCGAGTTGGCTGTAAATGTGGTGTCTGGATTCAGATAGCAATGCCCGATTTTGACTGAATATGCTTGAAAGTGTTGGAATATCCCGTAACCTTGGCAAGCGGAAAGCGTCTGGCTCGCACGATTCGCCGCGCCAACTGTTCGCCGGCGGTTGCGAGTTGGTGTTCTGTCTGGTTTGATGGGAAAGCGATGTCACGACAGCCTTCAGAGTACCGTCATGTTCGCCACCTGTGGGACGACGCCAAGGCCGGGGCAATGGACCCATTGGCCCGACTCGTGTACCGCTCGAACATCCTGGGAAGCGATCAACGCATCACCAACACCGGCGGCGGAAACACGTCGTCCAAGATCAACGAGCGCGACCCGCTTACAGGTGAGACGCTCGACGTCCTGTGGGTCAAGGGCAGCGGCGGCGACCTGCGCACCGCCAACAAGGGCCTCTTCGCCTCGCTCTACATGTCGAAGCTCGAAGGACTCCAGCGCGTCTGGGGCAACGCCTCCACCCGCGGTCCGAAGACCCCCATCGAAGACGAGATGGTCGGCGCGTACTCGCACTGCACGTTCAACCTGAACCCGCGCGCCTCGTCGATCGACACGCCCCTCCACGCGTTTGTGCCGCGTCGCCATGTCGATCACATGCATCCGAACGCGGTGATCTCGATCGCGGCGTGCGCCCGCGGCGCTGAGCTGACGCGCGAGGTCTACGGCGATGACGTGATCTGGACCCCCTGGCAACGCCCCGGCTTTGATCTCGGCCTCGTCCTTAAGAGCATCTGCGAGAAGCACCCCAAGGCTCGGGGCGTGGTGCTGGGCCAGCACGGCCTGATCAACTGGGCCGACGACGACAAGGCGTGCTACGAACTCACCCTCGACCTCATCGAAAGGGCCGCCCGGTTCATCGAGGCCCGCGACAAGGGCGACAAGACCTTCGGCGGCCCGCGCTGCGCGCCCATGCCCGCCGAAAAGCGCGACGAACTGCTCGCGGACATCCTTCCCTGGCTGCGCGGCAAGATTTCCGCGGAGCGTCGCTTCATCGGCACGGTCCAGACCGACGACACGATCCTGCGGTTCGTGTGCTCGAGCGACGCGCCGCGTCTGGCGATGCTCGGCACCTCGTGCCCCGACCATTTCCTCCGCACCAAGATCCGCCCGATGCTCGCCGATTGGCTGCCCGGCCAGTCGATCGATCAGCTCAGGGCCGCGATCGAGGCGGGGCTGGCGCAGTACCGCAAGGACTACGCGGCGTACTACGAGCGCTGCAAGCGTCCCGACTCGCCCGCGATGCGAGACCCGAGCCCGACGGTGATCCTGATCCCCGGCGTGGGCATGATCGCGTGGGGCAAGAACAAGAGCGAGTCGCGCGTGACGGCCGAGTTCTACAACTGTGCCGTCGAGGTCATGCGCGGGAGTGAGGCGATCGACCGCTACATCGCGCTCCCCGAGCAGGAAGCGTTCGACATCGAATACTGGCTGCTCGAAGAGGCCAAGCTCAAACGCATGCCCCCCGAGCCCGAGATGGGCCGGAAGGTGGCGATCGTCGTCGGCGCGGGCAACGGCATCGGCAAGGCGGTCGCGCACCGCGTCGCCAAGGACGGCGCCCATGTCGTCTGCGCCGATCTTGCGATGAAAGACGCGGAAGCCACCGCCGCCGAGCTTGTCAAACTGCACGGCGAGGGCATCGGCGTCGCGGGCTCGGGAGTGTCTTCGTGCGGCCCGGCTCTGGCGGCCCAGGTCGACATCACGAGCCGCGCCAGCGTTCGCGCCATGCTCCGCCGCGCCCTTATGGCCTACGGCGGGATCGACATGCTCATCGTCACCGCGGGCGTCTACGTCGCGCCCGACGCGGCGGGCTCGATCAGCGACGAGGCCTGGAAGAAGACCTTCGACGTCAACGTGATGGGCTCGTACCTCATCGCCGACGAGGCGACCGCCCTCTTCCGCTCGCAGGGACTTCGCGCCAGCATGGTGCTCACGACCAGCGTCAACGGCATGGTGTCGAAGCGCGGCAGCTTTGCCTATGACACCAGCAAGGCCGCGGCGAATCACCTGGCGCGCGAGCTCTCGATCGAGTTGGCGCCGCTCGTACGAGTCAATGCGGTGGCGCCCGCGACCGTCGTCGCTGGCTCGACGATGTTCCCGCGCGATCGCGTGATCGCCTCGCTGATCAAGTACAAGATCGCGTTCGAAGAGAACGCCGACACCGAGGCTCTGCGTGCCAAGCTCGCCGATTTCTATGCCCAGCGGACGCTGACCAAGACGCCGATCACGCCCGCCGATCAGGCCGAGGCGATCTGGTTCCTGGCCAGCGATCGCTCGTCGAAGACGACGGGCCAGGTTTTCTGCGTCGACGGCGGTCTGGTCGAGGCGTTCATGCGTTAGCACACCCGCGGCCGATCTGGTCGCGATCGGAGACTCTGATTGGCGGCACGCGGGTCCATCGCGATCGATCTTGGCGCGGAATCCGGGCGCGTCATGATCGGAGTACTTCGCACGGGCGAACTTTCGCTCCACGAATCGCACCGCTTTCTCCACGCGCCGGCGCCCATGCCCGGCGCTCTTACGTGGGACCTCCCTCTGATCTGGCGTGAAATCCGCGAGGGGCTGAAACGTGCCGCGGCGTGGGCGGATGAGCATGACGTGGAAATTGCAAGCGTCGGCGTCGACACCTGGGGCGTGGACTTTGCCCTGCTCGGCAAGGACGGGGCGTTGCTCGCCCTGCCGCGCTGCTATCGCAATCCGGAACACGCCGAGGGCCTGGCCCTGCTTGACGACAAACTCGGCCGGGCCGGGATCTACGGCCTGACGGGCATCCGTTCCATGGCCTTGAACACCTCGTCGCAACTCGCCGGCTGGGTCGCGCGCGAACCGTCGATTTTCCAGGCCACGGGCCGACTGCTCTTCATGCCCGACCTCTTCCACTTCATGCTGAGCGGCGTCGCGTGTACGGAGCAATCGATCGCCTCGACCTCGCAACTGCTCGACGCCCAAACCCGCGATTGGTCGGGCGACGTGCTGCGAGCGATCGGTCTGCCCCGCGAGAGCCTGCCCAACATCGTTCAGCCCGGCAGCGTTCTCGGCCCGCTGCTTCCCGAGATCGCGCGCGATACGGGCCTTTCGCCCTCCATCCGCGTGGTCGCGCCCGCCGCCCACGACACCGCCAGCGCCGTCGTCGGCACGCCTCTCTCGAGCGAGCAGAGTTGCTATCTCTCCAGCGGCACCTGGTCGCTCCTGGGTGTTGAACTCGATCGCGCGATCGTCAGCGACGAGGCCCGCGCCGCCGAGTTCACCAACGAGCACGGCGTATCGGGCACGACCCGTTTCCTGAAGAACGTCATCGGGCTCTGGCTCGTGCAGGAGATCAAGCGCGACCTGGCCCGCCGCGGCGTGGACATGACCTACGAGCAGCTCGCCGCTCTTGCCGAGCGTGCCGCGCCGTTCCGTTCGCGGATCAACGTCGACGCGCCGGAACTGACGCTCGCGGGCGACATGATCAAGAAAGTGCAGTCGCTCGCGAGGGAGGCCGGCGACCCCGAACCGACCACCCCCGGCGAACTCGTGCGAGCGTGCCTCGAAGGGCTCGCGGCCGCCTACGCGCGGACGATCGAACAGGTCGAGCGCATCACGGGCCGAACCATCGCCACGATCCACCTGGTCGGCGGCGGAGTGAAGAACACGCTGCTGAATCAGATGACCGCGGACGCGACCGGCCGCCGTGTGCTCGCGGGCCCGAGCGAAGCGACCGCGATGGGCAATGTCATGGTGCAGTTGATGGGAATCGGCGAGGTTGCCGGGCTCGCGCAGGCGCGCGAAATCGTTCGGAAGTCGTGTCGGCCGATGGAGTACTCGCCCAGAAGCGAGCCAGGCTGGGGACGGTTGGTCGGTCGAACGCGGGAGACGACGCGATGAAGAAAGAGGCAACGCCGCCCCGGGACCTGGTCGAGCTGTCGCGGGCCCTGGGCGATCCTGACCTGGCGATCTTGAGCGAGGGGAACGCCTCGTGTCGCGCCGACGACGGCACGTTCTGGATCAAGGCAAGCGGCGCATCCCTGGCGACGCTGGGCGAGACCGAGCTGGTGAAGATGCGCAGCGAGCCGATCACGCGACTGCTCGACGAGCGTGCAAGCGACCAGCAGGTCGCGGAATGTCTCCGCAGCGCGAAGATCGACGACGGGCGGCCCACCCGCGCTTCGATCGAGGCGACCATGCACGCCGCGCTGCTGGAGTTTGACGGCGTGTCATGGGTCGGGCACACGCATCCCTCGGCGATCAACGCGATCACCTGCTCGCTGCGTTTCGGCGAATTGCTCGCCGGTCGCGTATTCCCTGAGGAAGTCGTTGTGCTCGGGCCCGCGTCGTTGCTCATCGAGTACGCCGACCCCGGCGTGCCGCTCGGAATCGCCGTGCGCGAGGGGGCCCGCGAGTACCTGAAAAAGTACCACCAGCCGCCGCGAGCAATCTACCTGAAGAACCACGGGTTCATCGCGGCCGGCTCCAGTGCCCGCGACGTGCTGAACATCACTTTGATGGCGGTGAAGAGCGCGAAAGTCCGCACCGCCGCCGCCATGCTGGGCGGGCTCCATTTCATGAGCGACGCGGATGTTCGGCGCATGGGCGCACGCGCGGACGTTGACTACCGCAAGAAGCTCATGGTCGAGCGGGAGCTTTCCAAGTGAGCGGCCCGACACGCTTCACCGACGCCTGCGCCGAGTTCGCCGCGATGGGGGTCGACGCCGAGGCCGCCCTGCGCGCGATATCGAAGTATGCCTTATCCATTCACTGCTGGCAGGGCGACGACGTGCGCGGCTTCGAAAACGCCGGCGAAGCACTCGGCGGCGGGCTCGCGGTCACCGGCTCCTATCCCGGTGCGGCCCGCACTCCCGACGAACTGCGAAAGGACGCCGCCAAGGCGATGAGCCTGATCCCGGGCCGACACCGCTTCAGCCTCCACGCCATCTACGCCGAAACCGACGGAAAGAAGATCGAACGCGACGCGGTTGCGCCCGAGCACTTCGCGCGCTGGGTCGCATGGGCCCGGCAACTGGGCATTGCCCTGGACTTCAACCCGACCTTCTTCGCGCACAAACTCGCAAGCAGCGGCATGACGCTCGCGCACCCGGACGCTGGCGTGCGCGATTTCTGGATCCATCACGGGAAAGCGTGCCGGCGCATCGGCGCGAGTTTCGGGCGAGCGCTGGGTTCCCCGTGCGTGACGAACGTGTGGATTCCCGACGGCATGAAGGACACGCCCGCGGATCGCTGGTCCCCGCGCGAGCGCCTCGTCTCATCGCTCGACGCGACCTTCGCTGAGCCGATCGAACGCTCCATCCACCGCGATTGCGTCGAGCCCAAGCTCTTCGGCATCGGGAGCGAGGCGTTCGTCGTCGGCTCGCACGAGTTCTACCTTGGCTACGCCACCGCACGAAAGATCATGCTCTGCCTTGACGCCGGGCACTACCACCCGACCGAGGGCATCGCGGACAAGATCTCCGCCGCCCTGCCGTGGGTCGACGGCATCCTGCTCCATGTGTCGCGGGGCGTGCGCTGGGACAGCGACCACGTCGTCACGCTGACCGACGACCTCCGCGAGATCGCCAGCGAAGGCGTCCGCGCCGGCGAACGGATTCGGTTCGGGCTCGACTACTTCGACGCCAGCATCAATCGCGTGGCGGCGTGGGCGATCGGCGCCCGCGCGCTGCTCAAGGCGATCCTGATCGCGCTGCTGTCGCCGCGCGCGAAACTGGGCGCGGCGGAATCCGCCGGAGACTACACAGAGCGGCTCGCCCTGCAAGAGGCCGCGAGGCTTCTGCCGTACGGCGTGCTCTGGGACGAGCATTGCCGCCGGAGCGGCGTGCCCGGCGAGTCCGCATGGCTGGCCGAGGTCAGGCGCTACGAGCGCGACGAATTGTCGCGGCGCGGGTAAGCTGCCGCCGACGTGAGGGAGGACCTCGTGCCGGACGCGCTCAGGCTGTCCAATCTGTCCAAGTCCTTCGGCGGGGTTCGCGCTCTGCGGGATGTCTCGTTCGATGTTCGCCCCGGCGAGGCCCACGCCCTTGTGGGCGAGAACGGCGCGGGCAAATCGACGCTCATCAATATCGTCGCCGGCGCACTCCGCGCCGACGCGGGCGAACTTCGCGTTCGCGGCCGGATTGTCAGCGACCCAAGCCCCGCCGCCATGCGGGCGATGGGTATCGCCGTGATCCACCAGCACCCCTCGCTCTTCCCGCACGTCTCGGTCGCAGAGAATATCGCGATGGGCTGGGAGTCAAGGCGTGCGGTGACCCTCATCGATCACGCGGAGCGCCGACGCAAGGCCAAGGACGTGCTCGATCGCATCGGCGCGCGTGTCGAGCCCGAGACCGAAGCGGGGCGACTCTCCTTCGCGCAGCAGCAGCTCGTCGAGATCGCACGGGCGCTCGCGGGCGACGCGTCGATCATCCTGTTCGACGAGCCGACCGCGGGCCTGGGCGTTGACGACGCGCATCGCCTCTTCAATCTGATCCGCAAGCTCAAGCAGCAGAACGCGGCCATCGTTTACATCTCGCACCGCCTCGAAGAACTCCCCGCGATCGCCGATCGCATCACCGTGCTGCGCGATGGACAAAGCGTCGCGACGCGTGCGATGAGCGAGCTCTCGCGCGATGCGATCGTCTCGCTCATGGTGGGCCGTGAGTACGCGGCGCCCGTAGTCGCTTCAGCGATTGGTCGCGGGTTCGTGCACGCCGTTGCCGCTCCACTCGCCTTCGCCGACAACGCGACTGGGAGCGATGAATCGCAGCGCCCAGCGATCGCTTCGCCCCTCCTGGAGTTGAAGGGCTTGTCGTGTTCCGCGTCCGGCGTGCGCGATGTCTCGCTCGAGATCCGCGCGGGCGAGGTCCTTGGAGTCGCGGGCCTCGTCGGCTCGGGGCGGACCGAGTTGGCACGCGCCATCGCCGGGTACGAGCCCGCCGACAGCGGCCAGGTGATCGTTGAAGGGCGTGCATGCCCTGTGCGCTCGCCGCTCGATGCATCGGGGCTCGGGATCGGCTATCTGCCCGAAGACCGGCGTCGCGACGGTGTGATCGGCGAGATGACCGTCATTGAGAACGTCAACGCTGCGACGCTGTCGGGATCGGGTCGCGAAGCTGCGCTCCTCGGGCTGATCGATCGGTCGCGAGAGCGAGCCGCCGCGTCGGATGCGATCGCGCGATTCGACGTGCGTCCACCGGCCCCGGACGCGCTCGTCTCTTCCTTGTCGGGCGGGAATCAGCAGAAGGTCGCGATCGCGCAGCGGGCCGCCGCAAAGCCGCGCATCTTGATCCTCGACGAACCGACGCAGGGCGTCGACGTCGCCGCCAAGGCCGAGATCCACCGCATCATCCGCGAGATGGCCAGCGCCGGCGCCGGCGTGCTCATGATCTCGTCCGATCTGGGCGAAGTGCTTGCGATGAGCGACCGCGTCGGCGTGATGCGGGCCGGTCGTCTGGTCGCCGTGCTCGGACGAGCCGATGCAACGCCCGAACGCGTGATGTCCCTCGCGGTGGGGGGCGAGGCATGAACTCCACATGGGCCAGAACGCTCGCGCTGCTCGGTGCGATCGGCGTGCTGCTGGCGCTCCTGGCGTGGCGTGCCCCCAGCTTCTTCGAATTGGCGAACGTGCTCTCTATGGTGGTCGGCGCGGCCCCGCTCCTCGTTGCCGCGATCGGCGCGACTCTTGTGATCGTCACACGCCAGATCGATGTCTCGATCGGGTCGCAATTCAGCCTGTGCGCCGTCGGCGCGGGCATGATGGTGACCGCCGGCGTGCCGATCCCACTGGCGATCTTCGCCGCGATCGTTCTCGGCGCCGTCCTCGGCCTGACCAATGGCCTGCTCGTCGGCGTGGTGAAACTCCCGGCAATTGTCGCCACGCTCGGCACGATGGTCATCTGGCGCGAGTTGCTCCGCTGGTGGCGCGAGGGCGAGTTCGTTCACAATCTCCCCGCGGGGTTTCAGTGGTTCGGTCTCTCGCAGACCAGCGGACAGATAGCGGTTGTCGCCGCCGCTCTGGCGTTCTGGGTCGCGATCGCGCTGGCGGCACGGCACACGCAACCGGGGCGCGATGTCTTCCTCGTGGGTTCCAATCCTGAGGCCGCTCGTCTTCTTGGGCTCCGACCAACCCGCGTGATCGTCGGCGTGTTCGTCCTCAGCGGGGTTACGGCCGCTCTCGCCGCCGTCCTCGCTTCGGTTCGATTCGGCGATATCGATCCCGGTGCCGGCGCGGGGCTGGAGCTCCGAGCGATCGCGGCCGCGGTCGTCGGCGGCGCCGCGGTCTCGGGAGGTCGGGCCTCGATGCTCGGCATGCTCCTCGGCGTGGTCTTGCTTTCAATCATCGGGCCCGCGCTCGTCTTCCTCGGCGTGCAGCCTCAGTGGGAGCGCGTGATCCAGGGGCTCATCATCCTGATCGCGGTTGGTGCCGACGTTTCGGTGCGGAGGTCCCGCGCATGAGCAGCCCGGCCACCAGCACGCGAGCCTTCACGAGTGCCGCCCCGCGCAGCCTGCTCCTGTCGATCGCACTCGCCCTTCTCGTCGCGTTCTTCGGCGTGATCGGCACGAACTTCTTCACGACCCAGAACGCCCTCGAAATCGGGCGTCTCTCGGTCGAACTCGGCCTGCTCTCGCTCGCCCTGACGCCCGTCATCATGACCGGCGGCATCGATCTCTCGGTCGGCGCGCTCATGGCGCTCTCCGCCGTTGTTATGGGCCTCCTCTGGCGCGACGCGGGTTGGCCGCTCTGGCTCGCCTCCGGCGCCGGCATCGCGGTCGGCGGCCTCGGTGGGCTCCTCAACGCCACGCTCGTCACGCGCGCCAAGATCCCACCCCTCATCGTCACCCTCGGCACGCTCTGGCTCTTCCGCGGGAGCGCAGAGGCCATCACGCGCGGCGTCGACACCGTCACCGGGTTCCCCGGTTGGTTCCTCTCGCTCGGTCAGGGCTATCTCGGCGGCGTAGTTCCCACGCAACTCCCCATCCTGATCGTCGCCGCCATCGTGTTCTGGATGCTTGTTCACCGCGCGATCGCGGGACGCACCTGGACCATGATCGGCTTCTCCGAATCCGCCACGCGACACGCGTGCGTGGATGTCGAACGTTCGCTCACGCTCGCGTACACGCTCAGCGGCCTGGCCGCGGGCGTCGCGTCCATCGTCTATGTCGCCCACATCGGACAGGCCAAGGCCGACGCGGGGGGCGGCTACGAACTCTCGGCGATCACCGCCGTCGTACTCGGCGGGACCTCCATCGCGGGCGGGCGCGGGAGCATCGCGGGCACCCTCCTTGGTCTTTTCACCATCGCGGTTCTGCAGAATGGCGTTCGATTGGCCGACGCCCCGGCAGAACTCGCCGGCCTCTTGACGGGCGGCGTGCTCCTGGCGAGCATCGCCGCGGATCGTGCCGGAAAACAGACTGTATCCGGCGCGAGCACTCGCGCCGATGTCTCGGAGCTTGATATGAAAAACTCACAGTTGGCCGCGTTGTGCATCGTGATCCTCGTGGCGGCCGGGCTGGTCGCGGGAAGCAATTGGATGCTCGCCCGATCGTTCCAGGGGGCGCGTGACCACGCCGCGGAAACGAAGTCCGCGCCGAATCTATCAGCTCGTGCCGCGGAACCAGCGCCCGAGCCCGCGCGCAAGCCGCTCACCGTCGCCATGATGCCCAAGAGCAAGGGCAACGCGTACTTCATCGCCTGCCGAAAGGGCGCGGAAGAGGCGGCCAAGGAGCTCGGGATCGATCTGATCTGGGACGGCCCGACCGAAACCGACCCCGCCAAGCAGAGCGAGGTCGTCGATGCCTGGATCACCCGCGGCGTGGATGTCATCGCTGTCTCGGTTGAGAATCGCGAGGCCCTCTCCGGCGTGCTGCGCAAGGCCCGCTCGCGCGGCATCAAGGTCGTAACCTGGGACGCCGACGCCGAGCCCGACGCCCGCGACTTCTTCGTCAACCAGGCGACGCCCCAGGGCATCGGCTACACGCTCATGGACAACGCCGCCCGCCTCCTCAACAACAAGGGCCAATTCGCGATCGTTACGGCGTCGCTCACCGCCGCCAATCAGAACGAGTGGCGCAAGCACATCGAGACTCGTCTGAAGGAGAAGTATCCCGACATCAAGCTCGCGGGCGTGCAGCCTTGCGACGATCAGCAGAGCAAGGCGTTCGAAGTCACGACGTCGATTCTCAACTCGAACCCCGATGTGAAGCTCATCATGGCGATCTGCTCGCCGGGCGTTCCCGGCGCCGCCGAGGCCGTAAAGCAACTCGGACGCAAGGACGTCAAAGTCATCGGGCTTGGGCTCCCCAACGACAACAAGCGATTCGTAAAGGAAGGCATCACCGACGGAGTGGTCCTCTGGAACACCATGGACCTCGGATACCTCGCGGTCCACGCCGCAAACGCGATCTGCCGCGGCGAACTGAAGCCGGGCCAATCGCAGCTCAAGGCTGGCAAGCTCGGAATCAAGGACGTCGTCGGAGACAACGTGATGCTCGGCACGCCGTTCACGTTCGATAAGAGCAACATCGATCAGTTCGACTTCTGAAGCGGGCACCAGCTCGAGGTGATTGCGGACGCTGCGATCGCCGCAGCCGCCCGAGATGACGTTGACATCTTGCGACGGCGCTGCTCCGCGATGTCTCGGTCGGCGGTTGAGGCCTTCAGGCCGACGCGGCGCGTTGAGAGAACGGTCGTCGGAGGTGCACTGAATCGGCTTGTAAGTCCCGTCGCAATCGGTATCCTCGTTGAACGAGGAGACTGACATGGCACTTGAGACGTCCCGCGTTGACGACAATGCCGCTCTCCGTATCAACTCTGAGCACGCCGGCCTGATCGGCGAGGCCGCGGGAGAAGCCGACTCAGGGCTCGAAGACGCCATCGCCCTGTGCCTGTCGGGCGGCGGGTATCGCGCCATGATCTTCCACGTCGGCACACTCTGGCGACTGAACGACGCGGGCGTGCTCCCCCGACTCTCGCGCGTCTCCTGTGTTTCCGGCGGCTCGATCACCGGCGCGGTGCTCGGCCTGGCGTGGCCCAAGCTCGCGGCGGGTGCATTCTCCCGCGCCTCGTTCATCCAGCACGTCGTCACGCCGCTCCGCAACATGGCCTCCACCAATGTCGATCTCGAATCGATCCTCATCGGCATGATCCTCCCCGGCGTCACCGTGGGCGACCTGGTCGCGCGCGAATATCGCAAGGCGATCTTCGGGAGCGCGACGCTGCAGGACCTGCCGGACTCACCGCGCTTCGTGTTCAACGCGACCAACGTGCAGAGCGGCGCGCTTGTCCGGTTCAGCAAGCCTTACATCTGGGATTGGCGCGTCGGCAAGGTGCCCTCGCCGACAACCGAACTCGCCGTCGTCGTCGGCGCGTCGTCCGCGTTTCCGCCCGTGCTCTCGCCCGTCACGTTGAAGTTCAAAGACAGCGACTTTGAGCCCAACTCGGGGAGCGGCTTGCAGCGCCCGCCCTTCACCACCCGCATGGTCCTCACCGACGGCGGCGTCTACGACAACCTCGGGCTGGAGACCGCGTTCAAACGCTGCCGAACGCTCCTCGTCAGCGATGCCGGCGGGCAGGTGCAGGCCGAAGAGGACGCCGCCGAAAACTGGGCCAGCCACAGCAAGCGCGTGCTCGACCTCGTCGACAACCAGGTGCGCAGCCTGCGAAAACGTCAGTTGCTCGACGCGTTCACGTCGGGCGACGCCGAGCACCGCCGCACCGGTGCGTTCTGGAGCGTGCGCAGCGACATCGCCAACTACCAGCTTCCTGACGCGTTCCCGGCCCCGTTCGATCGAACGCAAGAGCTCGCCCGCATCCCGACGCGCCTCGATGCCATGGAAGACGACCTTCAAAGGCGTTTGATCAACTGGGGGTACGCGATCGCCGACGCCGCGATCCGAAAGCACTGGGACCCGGCCATCGCCAAGCCCGGCGACCTGCCGTATCCCGACGCCGGAATCTGATCGAAAGGAAGCGGAGCGGCACGAGTCTCGCTCCGCTTCGCGCACGGATCGCTCGAGGGCTACTTGCCGCCCGCGTCGCGCGCCTTCATCAGCGCGATCCGCACATCCTTGAGCGTGCCGACCGCGACGTACATCCGATACATGTACTCGCCGGCGCGAATGCCCGTCGAGTCAGAGACGCGGAACACGCAGTTCCACTTCACGACCTTGGCCCAGTCAAACGCCCACCGCCCGTACCCCGCGTGCTCAAAGCCCGGGCTCGGCTGGTCGGGTGAGTAGATCCCCATCGCAAACTTGCCGTCCTCGGTCGAGAAGATCAGTGGCCTGGTCTGTTCGCCCGGGCCCGCGTCGATCGGCGCGATCGAGCCGTCCGCTTCCAGCGTCCAGAATTTCTGAAACTCCCACGGCATGTAGCCCGTCAGCGCCTCGAATACCGCTTGCGTGTGATGCTCGCCATTCGGCACGACAAACGTCACGTCGTATCGGATGAGCTGCTCTAGCCCCAGCGCCCCGATCCGCACCTGCTTGCGGAGCACGTGATCCGACAGCACCGTCGTGTTCTTTGCGGGACTCCCTTCTGATGTCTCGCCCGGCGCGAGCCAGAAGGCCATCTTGGTCGTGGTTTGGAGCGTGTTCCCGCTCGCCGAGAGTACCAGCAGGCGTCCGGATGACGTCGGCCCTGCGCCGTCGCGCCGCGAGCCCGCCTCCGTCGGATTGAAGGTCTCCGCCGCGATCGGCGTTGCGCAATCCAGATTGCTCGCCGACTGCAGCTGGCGACCATGGTCCGTGCTATCGATGAACTCCTTGCCATTCCATATCAGCGAGTGGATCGCGCCCGCGAGCCGCGACGTCGTCGTGATCACGATCTCCGAGCCGAGCGCCGGCGCGCGAATGACCGAGTCCCCGGAAATCGCTTCCGCCGGTTCGGGCGGCAGGCGCGGCGCATCCGACTTGGACCAGAAATCTCGGCCAGCCTGCGTGTCCTGATCCGCCATCAGCCACAGCATCCGCGCCAGCGACGCCTGCTCGATCAACTCCTTCGGCGGCGACGCCCTCCACCGGGCCAGCGCCGCATCGGCATTCCGCTTCGCGCGTGCGAGATACGACGCGTCCGCCGTCGCGCGATGCAACTCAAGATCCGCTTCGACCAACAGATGCGAAAACCGCCACGCGTTCTTGTACACGCCGGTCTTCGGGTCGGCGAGAGCCGCACAGGCACGCCCGATCCGCGCCGCCTCATCAAGGAACCGTCGATCTCCCGTGGCGCGGAACAGGCCGAGATTCGCGCGGATCATCAGCCCGCTGTTGTACGTCATCTTGAACGTGGCTACGCGGCCGTCGGCAACTCGCACGTTGTCGAAGAAGAGCCCGTCGCCGTCCTGCAGGTGCGCACGCGTCCACGCGACGAGCCTTCGAGCCCAGTCGATGTGGTCCTCGCGATCGACGAACCGCGCGAGGCGCAGGCACGCGACCGCCGCGGGCGCGTTGGCGCAGGTGTTCTTGCTTCCATCCTTGTGCTCCTCGTGCCACCAGATGCCGCCGCCGAACTGGTCGTCCCATCCACTCAGCGAAAACCGCAGAGCCTGCTCCGCGCGCTCCAGGTATTTCGCCTCGCCGGTCAGTTCATACGCCTCGGCGAACGTGATGGCCATCCACTCGTTGTCGTCGTAGTACTTGTCGTGCCCGTTCCCGTCCGTGGGCGACGGCTCATAGCCCGGGATCCGCGCCTTGTCGTCCCAGTATCGATCCATCGCGCCAAAGAACCGCTCCATCCGCGCCCGGTACGTTTCCGGCTCGTGCCGCGTCGCCGCGACCAGCGCCGAGAACATCACGCCGTTTCCCCACATGAACTCGGGCTCTCGCGTGTCCAGCGTCTGAACATACAGCCCGCTCGCTTGGTCAAGGAACTCGCGCTCGATCGACTCCATGACCTCCCGGGCGGCGTCGGAGTACGAGGCCTCGGTCCGGGTGATCTCGGCGGTGTCCCGGTCGGGAAGCGCGCCCGCCGCGCTTCCCCCGAGCACCAACAGGGCCGACATGACGCCACAGATCGTGATGTGCATGTCCGCAGAATACCGGCGTCGACGGCCGTCATCATCCCGGCTCGCTCGGCGGCGGAATCCGGAGCCGGCCATCCCATTGCGAGGTGTCCACGACGCGGCCGACTGGTAGCATGACACCACGAATCGACCGTCCCAAGGACCCTTCAATTCTCGGAGGCACGTGTGAACCGACTCATCGTAACCCTCTGCGCCTGCGCCCTGTTCGGCTGCGCGTCCGACCAGTCTTCCTCCAACGCAACCACGCCCGACGCGCAGACCGCGACCCAACCCGCGGCCCAAATCTCGGCCAAGCCCGCCGCACCCGCCAAGGAAGGATCATCCATGCAGCTCGGCAACTTCTCCGTCAGCCTCGCCGTCAAGGACCTCGCCGCCTCCCGCGCGTTCTATGAAAAGCTCGGGTTCCGCTCCATCGACGGCGACGCAAAGACGTGGCTGATCTTGCAGAACGACTCCTGCACCATCGGGCTTTTCCAGGGCATGTTCCCCAAGAACTCCCTGACCTTCAACCCGGGCTGGGATCGCAAGGGCAACACGCTCCCCGAATTCACCGACGTCCGCGACATCCAGCGCGCACTCCGCGAACGCGGCCTGTCCCCGGAGCCCGCCGCCGACGAATCGACCGACGGCCCGGCCTTCTTCGCCCTCACCGACCCCGACGGCAACCCCGTCCTCGTCGACCAGCATGTGCCGAGGCCCAGGAAGTAGCGGGGATTCGTCGCGTTGTCGCTGTATCCTGCTCGCATGACATCCTTCGGACGTCGTTCAGGCCCGCTCTCCGTCTGCCTCCGCCCGGTGACTCCGGCCGATCTCCCGGAACTCTTTCGTTTTCAGTCCGACCCCGACGGCGCACGCATGGCGGCCGTCATTCCACGCGAATCGCAGTCGTTCTTCTCCCACTGGGAGAGGGTCCTCGCAGATCCGTCGACCGTCGCCCGCGCGATCACGCTTGATTCCGTGCTCGTCGGCGACATTTCGTGTTTCAACATGGAAGGGTTCGACTCCGTCGGATACTGGATCGCCCGCGACTATTGGGGGCGCGGCATCGCCACTTGCGCGCTGGCGCTGCTCATTGATGAGGTTCGCAAACGCCCGCTCCACGCGCGTGCGGCCCGTCACAACGTCGCCTCCATCCGCGTTCTCCAGCGCTGCGGCTTCGTGCTGACGGGATACCAGCACTCACCCGCAACCGAGCGGTTCCTCGAATGCGAAGAGGCGGTGCTCGTGCTGCATGAATCGGGCGATTCGATGCGCCCGTCGCGCGAGTCGTCGTAAAAGCAACGCCGCCATCAGTCCGGTCAGCACAGGGACCTGCTGGCAAACGTACGATTGCGGGATGATCAAGGTCGAGTATCTCCCGCCCTGCGGCAGCGCCGATTGCCCGCTGATCCGTCTCTACGATTTCCGGGGCGGGGACATCGCCGCGCTGCGCGCGATCTGCGAATCGCTCGCCAACGGTGGTCGCGATGAGTGCGTGCTCACCGACGAGCCTTGGGCTCAATCGATCAACGGCTGCCGCTTGCTCCTCCGCGTCGTTCCGGTCGATCGGGCCACGCCGAACTTTGAGTCATGCTGCACGGCCTGCCGCGTTCCATTCCCCACACCCGGCGAGCCGTATGTCATGCACGGGTCCCGTCGCGGCTGGGACGATGTGCGGGAACTTCTCGAGCCGTTTCTCGCAGTCAGGCACGGCTTCAATTGGCTCGCCGACTCGCCGGACGTGCGGGTACTCATCTCAGTCACCGGGGAGTGGTAGGTTCTCTTCCTTGTGTTTCCATGACTCTCCCTCTGCCACTCCGTCTCTTTATCTCTTCGTCTCTTTCACAAGAAAAAACGCCCGGTGCTCCCGGGCGTTTGTCGACCGATTCTTCAATTCTCCGATCCGCTTACTTCGTGGCGGCTTCGGCCTTGCCCAAGCCGCGGCGGCGATCGCGGAGGCGACGGCTCTTGCCCACGCGGTCACGCAGGAAGTAGAGCTTGGCGCGCCGGGCGTCGCCCTGACGCACGATCTCGAACTTCGCGATCATCGGCGAGTTGATGGGCCAGCAACGCTCGATGCCCACCTCGTCGACGACGCGGCGGACGCGGATCATCTCGTTGATCCCGCGCCCACGGCGGCTGATCAGAACGCCCTGGAAGACCTGGATGCGTTCTTTGTCGCCCTCGACGATGCGCGAGTGGACGTTGATCGTGTCGCCGACCTGCATGGCCGGGATGTCGCTCTTCAGGTTCGCCTTGTTGATGTTCTCGATGATCGTCTGGAGACCCATGATCCACCTGTCTGCCGTCGGAGGCAAAGATAACCCGCCCGGAAGCCGTCCGGGTGGGGTCCAAAGACTAGGCGGGCAGGCTCGCGGTTTCTACGCCCGTCGATCCAGACGAGCACCGATCAAGGGCCGTATTTCAGCTGGCCCCGGCGCCCGGCGAGCCGCCAGGATCGCCACTCGGGCCGCTGGCTGGCGGATTCTCGCCCAGCAGGTCGGGCCGCCTTTCCCGCGTCCGCTCGAGCATCCGCTCCAGGCGCCAGGCCGCCACCTTGCCGTGGTCGCCCGAGAGCAGCACCTCCGGTACCTCCAACCCCATCCACTCGCGGGGCTTGGTGTAGTGGGGGCAATCGAGCAGCCGGTGCTGGGATGCCTTACCCTTTTTCGTCTGGGGCGGGATCGTCACGCTGGAGAAGCTGTCCGACTTGCTCGAGTCCTCGTCGCCCAACGCGCCGGGCAGCAGGCGGATCACGGCGTCAATCAGCACCATCGCCGCCAGCTCGCCGCCCGACAGCACATAGTCGCCCACGCTCACTTCCAGCGGTCGGAGCTTCTCAATCACCCGCTCATCGATCCCCTCATAGTGCCCCGCGATCAGCAAGAGCCGCGGGCGCTGCGCGAGCGACTCGACCAGTTCCTGCGTGAGCGGCCTTCCCTGCGGCGTGAGGAGCACGCGCGTTGCCTCCCGCGGGTCCATCGCCTCCACGGCGTGAACAGCGTCCCACACGGGCTGGCACATCATCACCATGCCCGGCCCGCCGCCGAACGGTCGGTCGTCCGTCTTCTGGTGCTTGTTGGTCGTGTAGGCGCGGATGTCGGTCGCGTGCCACTCCACCAGCCCCGCGGCCCTGGCGCGCGCGGGGATGCTCACGCCCAGCGCCGCCGGCGACGCAACCCCGAACATCTCGGGAAACGTCGTGAGGATGTCGATGCGGAGTGGCATGGTCTCGTTAGGTGATTGGCTCACGAATCAGGGCGAATTGGCTTGGCGAGCTGCGCATATTCACGATATCAGGCTTTGCACCGAATTCTCGCACGAGCCGCATGATTGTTCGGCGGTCCGATGGGTCTGTTGCCGCCCCGAAGCACACTTCCACCAGACAGTGCGGAGAGAACGAGAAATGCGAGTAGATGCCAGGAGTGTAGCGGGGCTCGACACAGACGAATCGCCACTCCTTCTCGTATGCCCACTGTGCGTACTTTGCGAGAGTCAAGCATTCCGTAATTCGTTCATCTGACGGATCTAGGTTAAGACCATAGATGATATTCGAGAGGAATGAGTCGACATCAACGGTAGCGGGAAGGCTCTCGCGGTATTCTACACGCATGATAGGTACTCTCAATGAACATTCAAGAAGGTGGCGGTCAAATCCGAGCACGACGCCGCGATGCTTGTCGGCGTAGTGCGACCACATTAGAATGGAGTCATTGAGGTTCGTGAACGAGCAGACTCTCATCCGCTCCCGAAGTTTGTCGAGCCGTCCGGAAAACTCGCTGGCTCCAGCCGCGTACGCACTGGCGTCCCCTATGAACTCTCGAATCCTTGACTCCCTTTCTGTGTCTTGGAGATGCGCGATTGATTTGCGTTCCTCTTCGAGTGCGAGACGCCAGCTCCGCGGCATCCCCGGTGGCCAAGATGACGGGTTCTCGATGGCTTCACGGAGCAATTCGAAATGCCGGGCCTTCGCTTCCGGAGTTCGAAGTACCCAAGTCGGATCCCAGCCACAGTCGAAAGGGTCGTTGTATGCTACGGGTGAGCAGAATCGAAGACTCCGATTCGTAAGCGTCGCTTTCACGCCCTTCATGTCGAAGTACCTGTAAATTGCGTCGGGGCAATCGCGATCGCGTGACTTGATCTGCTCTTCGAAATCAGCACTACCTCTGGGCATGATGGGTTCGTCCAGTGCGGAAAGTTGCGACAGCGCCGTGATTGCCATCCCATTCTAGTTCATAGCGCCGAACGAGCACATGCAAATCAAAGGCGATGTCTGATGAATTGCCACCGTATCTGATGCATACTGGTGTACACTCGCGCTATGCGCCAGGTGTTTTTCGCGTTGCTCTTGCTCCGTGCGGCCATCGCCTTCGGGCAGCCCGACGGCAAGCCACCCGCGCTCGCTCAGTCCGATCTCCACGCCGCGTCCATTCTCCGCGCCCGCGAGATGGCGGCCCAGGTCGCCATCACCCGCGACGAGTTCGGGATCCCGCATGCACACGGCGTGACCGACGCCGCCGCGGTCTTCGGCGCGATGTTCGCTCGCGCGGAGGACGAGTACTCGCGCATCGAGCAGGCCCATGCGCTGTCGATCGGCCGCGCGGCACAGATGCTGGGAGCGGAGGCCCTGTCATGGGATCGCATCGTGCTGTCGTATGAGGTTCCTGAGCTCGCTCGGCGACAGAACGACGAGGCTCCTCCCGAGGTGCGTGCGTTGACGCAGGCCGCCGCCGACGCGCTGAACTACTACGTCTCGCTTCATCCCACGGAGTCGTCCGGCGTGATCGAGATGTGGGAGCCGTGGATGCTGGTCGCGCGTGAATACGGCTTTGCGTTGTATCAGGCCCAAAGCGAGGCGCAGCGCGTCTACGCCGCCGTCGTGGCCAAGCAGCCCAACATCGCGCCCGATCCGGCGCCTGCGCCCGATGGCTCAAACGCGTGGGCGATCGCGGGATCGCGCACCGCGTCAGGCCGCGCGATGCTGTACGCCAATCCCCACATCCCCCTCGATGAGGCCTACGAACTCCACCTCAGCTCCGATGCAGGGCTGAACATATCGGGCTCGGTGATGTACGGCGGGGGCATCCTCCCCTCGATCGGTTTCAACGACCGCCTCGGCTGGTCGCTCACCGTCAACTATCCGGACATCGCCGATACCTACGCGATCAAGCTGGGCGTCGACGCCGACGAACTCGCGTATCGCTTCGGGAATGAAATCCGCCACGCGATCCTGTGGAAGGTAAAAGTCGGCGTGAAGACCGCCGTCGGAGTCGAGCAGCAAGAGATATCCCTTGCCAAGGCGCACCACGCACCGATCCTCTTTCAAGCCGGCGGCGTTTCCTACGCGATCCGTGTGGGCGGCATGGAGAACGCGCGAACCGTCGAGCAGTGGTACCGCATGGCCCGCGCTTCCAACCTCGCCGAGTGGAAATCCGCCGTCTCGCTCTTCGGCCTGGCGTTCCACAACCTCGTCTACGCCGACGCCGACGGAAACATCGGCTACATCTACAACGCCGCGTTCCCGCGCCGCGATCCCACCCGTGACTACAGCGGAGTGCTTGATGGCTCCGACCCCGCGAACGAGTGGCAAGGGCTGCACACGCTCGGCGAAATCCCGCAGGTCTGGAATCCCGCGTGCGGCTACGTCATGAACTGCAATTCATCGCCGCTCGCGGCCGCCGCCGAAGGTCAGAACCCCGACCGCGCGTCGTTCCCGCCGTACATGATCGGGCACGATCTCACCGACGGGCGAGTCGCGACGTCGCACGATCTGCTGTCGAACGCGAACGCGTGGACGCTCGCGGACCTGGAGCGTGCCGCGTTCGACACGCGGGTTTACTCGCTCGACAGCCTGAGAATGCCGCTGCTCGCGGAGTTTGACAAGCTCGTCGCCGCCGACCCGGCGAAGGTCGAACGCGTCGCGTCCGCGGTCGAGGTGATTCGCGCGTGGGACGGGCGAATCACGCTTGATTCGACCGCGGCTTCTCTCTTCTTGATCTGGGCCGAGAAGCTCTTCACGCCCGCGTGGTCGTCGCGTCGCGCGCCGGGCGATCTGTGCTCGGCACTCGCGGAAGTGGTGGGGGAGTTCGATCGCGATTTCGGCGATTGGCGCGTGGCGTGGGGCGAGATCAACCGCCACCAGCGATTCGACACCAGCGCCGGGCTCGTGGTGAGCGACGGCCGCGAGAGCTTCCCCATCGCGGGCGGGCACGGGAGTCTCGGCGTCAGCTTCTGCTACCTCGCGCGATCGAGCGGCACGAAGCGTCGCTACGGCTACCACGGGAGTTCATACGTCGCTGCGGTCGAGTTCGCCGATGGGCCCAAGGCCCGCACGATCGTCCCCTTCGGCGCGTCACGCCATCCGGACTCGCCGCATTACGCGGACCAGGCGCCGATCTTCGCCGCGGGACAACTCAAGCAAGCGCACTTTGCTCGGCCCGATGTCTCCCGCGCCGCCAGACGCACGTATCACCCGGGCGAATAGAACGGCGGTATCCAGTCAGCATCGGACGACGCGAACGCTGGTGGCTCCAAAAAACAACAGAGCCCCGTCGCCGGGGCTCTGCGATTCGCTTGATTGAAGTCGGCTCAGGCCTTCTTCTCTTCCTTCTTCTCGCCGGCGAGAGCGGCGGCGGCCTTCTTGGCCTCGACCATCTTGCGGTCCGCCTCGCGGTCCTTCTCCCACGCCGCCACGTCCACCAGCTTCCGCTTGGCCAGGACGTCGCGGAGGGTCTCGGAGGGCTGAGCGCCAACGGAGATCCAGTACTTCACCCTCTCCTCGTTGAGCTCCAGCTGCTTGGCCGGATCCTTCGCCATCGGGTCGTACCACCCGAGCTGCTCGATCGCGCTCCCATCGCGGCGCGTCCGCTTGTCCACGGCGTTGATGCGATAGAACGGGCGATTGTGACGGCCGAGACGCTGCAGGCGGATACGAACCACGTGAACTCTCCGAATGATCGGGCCAAAGGCCGGACACGCCGGCCCAAAGATTAGGCTCAGGAACTCGCACACCCCTCGCCCGCGCCACACGGACGCTTCACGAGGGGTGGGAACAATAGCCCCAACCCCCGGCACAGACCAGTTCGGGCCCCGGAAGGCCACATTTCCACTTCGGCTTCCTGTATCATCCGCATCCCATCGCGTCCTTTCCCACGCGGAGATTCCCATGAAACGTCGCTCATCCCTAGCCTCGCTCGCTCTGGTCGGTCTATGTGCGGTCCTCGGCGTGGCCTTCCCCGCCGGCTGCGAAGAAAAATCCGCCCCGGCCGACCCCGCGAAGCCCGCGGCTCCGACCGACAAGCCCGCCGACACGCCGAGCGGCAAGCCCATCCGCGTCGCCCTGGTCCCCAAGGGCACCACCCACGAGTTCTGGAAATCCATCCACGCAGGCGGCGTGAAGGCCGCCAAGGAATCGGGAAACGTCGAACTCACGTTCCGTGGCCCGGAGCGCGAGGACGACCGCGAGCAGCAGGTGTCGCTGGTCCAGAATCTCGTGAGCAGCAAGTACGACGCGATCGTGCTCGCGCCGCTCGACGACAAGGCCCTCGTCGGCCCGGTGAAGGACGCCGCGGCCGCCGGCATCCCCGTCGTCATCGTCGACTCGGGGCTCCAGGCCGAGGCGGGCAAGGACTTCGTGAGTTTCGTCGCGACGGACAATTACAAGGGCGGGCAGCTCGCGGCCCAGCGCATGGTGAAGTCGCTCGGTGGCGACGCCGCCAAGGGGCGCGTGCTCATGCTCCGCTATCAGGAAGGCTCCGCCAGCACCGCGCAGCGCGAGCAGGGCTTTGCGGACGAGATCGCCAAGGCCAAGGGCATCACCTTCATCGATCCGAAGCGGTACGCCGGAGCGACCCGCGCCACGGCACAGGAAGCCGCGGAAAACCTGCTCGCGTCCAACGCCGACTTGCAGGGCGTGTACTGCCCGAACGAATCGTCGACGTTCGGCATGCTGCTCGCGCTCCGCTCGCGCGGCCTGGCCGGCAAAGTGAACTTCGTCGGCTTTGACTCGAGCGAAGGACTTGTGCAGGCGATGACGGCCGGCGAGATCGACGGCCTGGTCGTTCAGAATCCGATGCGGATGGGATATCTCGGCGTGAAGACCGCGCTCGACCACCTGCGCGGCGTGAAGGCCGAGAAGTCGATCGACACCGGCTGCGCCCTGGTGACCAAGGAAAACATGGGCACGCCCGACATGCAAGAACTCCTGGCCCCGGATTTCAAGAAGTACCTCGGAGAGTGAGTTCCGACCGGCTTCTTGATCGACCCCGCGCGCACTGACTCTCCGCATGACGATTGCTTCCAACGCCTCCGTTCCATCTTCCCCGCGCAACACCGCCGGGCGCAGGCTCGTCCGCGCCCTTGGCCCGCTCCTTGGTCTGACCGCCGTCGTGCTCTTTTTCTGGATCGTGGGCCACCTGACCGGCAAGCCCGATCAGGGCCTGGTTTCTTTCGCCGACATCCGCCTGATCTCGCTTCAGACCGCGATCGTGGCGATCGTCGCCATGGGCATGACGCTTGTGATCGCCAGCGGCGGAATCGACCTCTCCGTCGGATCGAGTGTCGCGCTCGCCAGCGTCGTCTGCGCGTTGATTCTGAAAAATGGTCAGCCGACCATCGTCGCGGTGCTCGCCGCCGCCGGCACCGGCTTGTTCTGCGGACTTTACAACGCGTTTCTCATCACGCTCCTACGGCTGCCGCCCTTCATCGCCACGCTCGGCACGCTCGGCGTCTTCCGCGGCGTCGCGATCTGGCTCGCCAGCGGCTCGGTCGTGTCCGCGCCGTCGGAAACCGGCGGACCGCTGTACTCCATCGTGTCGACAACTCCCACCCCCGCGTGGATCGTCTTCGCGCCCGCCGTCTGGGGCATGATCGTCGTCGTTGCACTCACGGGGCTCGTCATGCACCGCACCGTCTTCGGGCGGCGCGCCGTTGCGATCGGCTCCAACCCCGTCGCCGCGGCCTACGCGGGTGTTCCCATGAACCGCGTGAAGCTCGGCGTGTACGCCGTGCTGGGCCTTGCCGTCGGCATCGCGGGCGTTCTCCAGTTTGCCCGCCTCACGGTCGGCGATCCGACCGTGCGCGTCGGGCTCGAACTCGACGTGATCGCCGCGGTCGTGATCGGCGGCGCATCGCTGAACGGCGGGCACGCCTCGATCGTCGGCACGCTGGTGGGCGCGGTGATGATGGCCTATCTGCAGAGCCGGTGCGCCGCGCTGGGCTGGCCGAACTATGTGCAGCAGATCATCGTGGGACACATCATCATCGCCGCCGTCGCGATCGATCAGTGGCGCTCGCGCCGGGCGGTGTAGATGGTGAGCGAGCGGGCGGACATCGCGGTGATCGGCGCGGGAGCCGCGGGCGTCATGGCCGCGATCGCCGCCGGTCGCGCCGCCATGGAGGCGGGCGCTGGTCTCCGCATCGTCGCCCTCGACGGCGCGAAAACGCTCGGCGCGAAGGTCCTGGTCGCCGGCGGCGGGCGCTGCAATGTCACGCACCACCACGTCGACGAGCGCGCCTACGCCGGCTCATCCCGCCACTCGATCCGAAACGTGCTCGGACGCTTCGACGTGCCGCGGACCATCGCCTTTTTCCGCGAGATCGGCGTAGAACTCAAGCAGGAAGACACGGGCAAGCTCTTCCCGACGACCGATCGCGCCCGAACCGTGCTCGACGCGCTCCTGAGCGAAGCTCGGCGCGTCGGCGTAGAACTGTGGCACCCGTGGCGCGTGGCGAGTGTGCGAGCATTCGATGGCGGATTTGAGGTTCAGCGCGAAGTCGCGGAGGCCTGCGACGAAGTTCGCTCGCTGGTCGCTCGTCGCGTCATCCTCGCCACGGGTGGCAAGGCGCTGCCGAAGTCCGGCTCCGACGGTCAGGGATACTCCATCGCCAAGTCGCTCGGGCACACCATGACGCCGCGGATCTTCCCGGCGCTTGTGCCGCTCACAACTCCCGAGGGGCATTTCCTCCGCGAGCTCTCCGGCGTGTCGGTCCCCGCCGAGGTGATCGTCCGCGGCGCCGGAGCCAAAGCGATCGCCTCGTTCACGAATTCCGTGCTCTTGACCCACTTCGGCCTCTCAGGGCCGGCAATTCTCGACGCATCACGCTACCTCGCCGATGCTCGCCACGCCGATCCACAGGCAGCACTCGTGCTCAACTTCGCGCCGGGCTCGGCTCCGGGCGATCTTGATCAGACCCTGGTGAGCGCCAAGGGGCCCGGCATCGCGCGCTGGCTCGCCGAGTCGCTCGTGTTTCACGCTCGGGTGCCCGGGCACACGAACCGCGGCCTGCCCGAGCGCCTCTCCCGCGCGCTGTGCGAGCACGCGAAGGTCGATCCATCAGCACCGGTCCAATCGCTGACGCGGGCGCAGCGCACCGCGATCGTGTCGGCCGTCACCTCGCTCGCGGTGCCGATCACGGGCGATCGCGGCTTCACGCACGCGGAAGTCACCGCGGGCGGCGTGCCCCTCGCCGAGGTGCGGCTGGATGCGATGGAGAGCCGAGCCACGCCCGGCGTGCATCTGTGCGGCGAGATCTGCGACGTCGACGGGCGGATCGGCGGGTTCAATTTTCAATGGGCCTGGTCGAGCGGGCACATCGCTGGCAGCGCCGCGGCGAGATCGCTCATCGCAGGTACATGAGATACACGATCGCGGCCGCACCCGCCAGCGTCGCCAGCACCGCAACGAGAATCAGCCACGCGCGGCGGTGTCCGAGCGCGGACACCGAGACGAGGTCGGTCCACCAGATGTCGAGGAGTTCCAGGAGTACGTCGAACATTCCACCGTTGTACCGGATTCCACTCGGCCGGTTTCATGCGGCACTCACTCCTCCGAGCGCATGTCGTACACTCAATTCATGGCGACACTGGTCTGCGTTCCCATCATGGTGACCGACGAGGCAAGTGCCTTGCGCGACGCCGCCGCCGCACGAGACGCGGGCGCCGACATGGTCGAATTCCGCGTGGACGATTTCTTCGCGGGCGCCGGCGACGAGGAGGACGCGGCCCGAGTGGCGCGGCTTGCCTCGCGCTCGCCACTCCCCTGCATCCTGACGTGCCGCCCGACGTGGGAAGGCGGGCATTACGACGGCGACGACGACGTGCGAGTCGCGATGTTTGAACGCGCGTGCGTCGGGCTCCAGAGCGGCGAGCACGCTCCGCGCTACATCGATGTCGAGCTTGCGGCATACAACCGCTCGGACAATCTTCGCCTCAAGGTGAACCTGTGCGTTGATCCACGCGAGAGCGAGCACGCCACCGGGCTCATTCTCTCGTCGCACGACTTTGATTCACGTCCCGCCGACCTGACGCGGCGGATGCTGTCGATGCGCTCGCACGAGACGTCGCGTGTTCACAAGGTGGCGTTTCGCGCGCGATCGCTGCGCGAAAACATCGAACTGTTCGAGCTGTTGCGTCACGCAGATCGGCCGATGATCGCGCTCGGGATGGGCGAGTTTGGGCTGATGAGCCGCGTGCTGGCGCCGAAGTTCGGCGCGTTCCTCACGTTCGCGAGCCTGCGCGATTCAACCGCGACCGCGCCCGGGCAGCCGACGGTCGCGCAACTCCTGGAGACGTATCGATTCCGCTCGATTCGCGCGTCGACAAGGGTGTATGGCGTGATCGGCTGGCCCGTTTCGCACTCGCTCTCGCCGCGGATCCACAACGCGGGCTTCGGCGAGCTCGGCATCGACGCGGTCTACCTGCCCATGCCGATCGGGGCGGGCGTGACTCCCAAGGACAACGACGCGAGCCTGAAGGCGACGCTGGCGGAACTGATCGAGTACTCCCCGCTGGATTTCAGCGGGTGCAGCGTGACGATCCCGCACAAGGAGAGCCTGGTGCGCATCGCACGCGAGCTTGGGTGGGAAGTTGACGCGAGCGCCGCGATGATCGGCGCGGCCAATACGGTTGTGATCGCACGCGAAGGTGAGCGGGTGAGGGTGCGCATCTTCAACAGCGACGCGTCCGCCGCCATCGAGAGCATCAAGAGCGCGACGGAGGGTGGCTCGATCGCGGGCCTGACGATCGGCGTGGTCGGCGCGGGCGGCGCGGGGCGCGCGGTCGCGTTCGGC
>JABWBC010000127.1 GCA_013360695.1 Phycisphaerales bacterium | reverse complement strand
GAGCCGGCTGGCGCAGGAACTGGCTCGCCACCTCGCGCACGGGCGACGAGAAAGCGATCGTGGTCGCCGGCTTGGCGAGCTGCGCCACGCGCGTGCGACGAGGATCGCGGAACCGCTCCGACGCCGCGTCGCGCCACTGCTCGCGCAGCCACTCGCCGAGCCGCGGATCGAGCGTCTGCTCTCGCGACCCGGGCTTCCCGAGATAGAAGCCCTGGGCGTACGTCACGCCCAATTCGATGAGCGTGACAAGCTCCTCTCGCTTCTCGATCCCTTCCGCGATCAGGCGCACGCCGGACAGGCGCGCAAAGTGAACGAAGAACCGAATGAGGTTCTGCTTCACGCGATCGTGATCGATGCCCTCGACAAGTTCACGATCGATCTTGAGCCAGTCCGGGCGCAGGGCCATGATGCGGTTCAGGCCGCTCGTCCCCGCCCCCACGTCGTCGATCGCGATCTGGAATCCCGCCTCGCGCAGCTTGCGCAGCTGCGCCTCCAGCCCGTCGACGTGCTGCTGCTCCGATCGCTCCGTGATCTCCAGCACGATGCGGCTGGGTGTCAGCCCCGGCGTCCGACGCACGCTCTCCAACAGCGCGTCGGCGAAGCGCGGATCGGCGAAGACCTGCGGCGAGTTGTTCAGAAAAAGCTGCACGCCCGCGGGCCACCGTGCCGCCGCCTCGAGCGACACCCCGCGCGTCACGTCCTCGGTCTCCCAGAGCACTTGGTTCCGTTCGGCCCAGTCAAAGAGCTGCCCGGGATTGGCGAACGGATTGCCCGGGCCGGGGCGCGTCAACGCCTCATAACCCGCCACCGTGCCCATCGTCACGTCCACGATCGGCTGAAAGGCCGCGCTCGTGTTCCCCGCGTTGATCGGGAACGGGTGTGTGGGCACCGACGGGATGGGTCCAGACTCCGCCATCAAATCTCCGGTACGCTTTCTGTGCGTGGAGTGGACATCGGCAAACGCCGGACAAGCCGGGGCTTGCGTGCCAAATGAATGGGGATTGCCCTGCAAACGCCGCGACCATTGCGGGCTGTGACGCGCGTTGGACCCTCGGTTATCGCACTTCGCGGCGTCGCGCGCGGGATTCCCACGAGGCGTTTCAATGGTTCGCGGACGCGATCGTCCGCTGCTCAGTCGAACTTGAAGACGCCCTTGCGATACCCGTAGACGTAGGCGACCACCGTGGTCAGCAGGAAGAAGAAGATTCGCGAGAGCCAGATGATCGCGTTGGAATCGCCCGACGCCAGGTTCGGGAACGTCGTGGCCCAGGGATAGAGGAAGATGATCTCGACGTCGAAGACCAGGAAGACCATCGCGATGAGGTAGAAGCGAACGTTGAATCGCTTGCGGGCCGTGCCCATCGGCACCATGCCGCTCTCATACGTCTCGCCCTTCACCTTGCCGTCGCGCTTGGGCCCCAGGATCATGGTGATGGCGAAGTTTGCGACCGCAAACCCGATCGCCATCAGCGTGACCAAAAAGATGGGCAGGTATGACGAGAGGTCGGAGTTGGCCAAGAGGTTCGTCATGAGGCCCGATGATAGCCCTGTCCCGCCCGTGTGCCACACCGACGCCGAACGGCTCGTCCCTGCCAACTCGGCAGGCCGCGGGAGGCGTCCGCGCGGCCTGACAGGCCCTCCGGCTCAGCCAGGCCTTGTTTCGCGTGCTGACGCGCGGAATTCGCCCGTCTCGGTTCGCACGTCGTTGGCACAGGGCTTGCCCGAGAACCATGCGCGGTCATTCTCGGGACGCCACGTCGCCCCGCTTGGATGATCGCCTGAGTGACAGTCAAACCAAATCGATTTGGGTTTTATTTGGAGCTTGAGAACATGGGTGCGAAAGAACTTGCCTTCGACGTGAATGCTCGTCAGTCCCTGCTCGCCGGCGTTGAGAAGCTGGCGCGGGCGGTCAAGGCCACCCTCGGGCCGCGCGGCCGGAACGCTGTGCTCGACAAGTCCTGGGGCGGGCCCACCGTCACCAAGGACGGCGTGTCGGTCGCGGAAGAGATCGAGCTCTCCAACAAGTTCGAGAACATGGGTGCCCTCCTCGTCAAGCAGGCCGCGAGCAAGACCAGCGACGACGCGGGCGACGGCACGACCACCGCCACCGTCCTGGCCGAAGCCCTCTTCCGCGAAGGTCTCAAGCACATCGCCAGCGGCGTTGATGCCAATGCCCTGATCCGCGGCATGAAGCTCGCCGTCGAGACCGCCGGCAAGGCCATCGACGAGATGGCCACCCCTGTCAAGGGCAAGGCCGACATCCAGAACGTCGCCACCATCTCCGCCAACAACGACGTCGAGGTCGGCAAGATCATGGCCGACGCGTTCGAGAAGGTCGGCAAGGACGGCGTGATCACCGTCGAAGAGGGCAAGAGCCTCGACACCGAGGTCACCGTCGTCGAGGGCATGCAGTTCGACCGCGGCTATCTCTCCCCCAACTTTGTCACCAACTCGGAAGACATGAAGGTCGAGTTCGACAAGTGCCTCGTCCTCATCCACGAGGACAAGATTGAGAACGTCACCAAGCTCGTCCCCATCCTTGAAAAGGTGATGGCCGCCAAGAAGCCGCTGCTCATCATCGCCGAGGACATCACCGGCGAGGCGCTCGCGACGCTCGTCATCAACAAGCTCCGCGGCACGCTCAACGTCGCCGCCGTCAAGGCCCCGGGCTACGGCGATCGTCGCAAGGCGATGCTCGAGGACATCGCGATCCTGACCGGCGCGACCGCCGTGATGAAGGACCTGGGCCTTGAGCTCGACAAGATCGAGCTCAAGCACCTGGGAATGGCCAAGAAGATCGAGGTCGACGCCGACAATACGACCGTGATCGAGGGCGCTGGCGACACCAAGGCCATCCAGGGCCGTATCGCCCAGATCCGCTCCGAGATCGACAAGACCACCAGCGATTACGATCGCGAGAAGCTCCAGGAGCGACTCGCCAAGCTCGCGGGCGGCGTGGCCCAGGTCAAGGTCGGCGCCGCCAGCGAGGCGGAGCTGAAGGAGAAGAAGGCCCGCATCGAGGACGCGCTGCACGCGACCCGCGCCGCGGTGGCCGAGGGCATCGTCCCCGGCGGCGGCGTGTCGTTCATCCGCGCCCGCAAGGCAATCGCGGGCATGAAGGAATACAAGAGTGTGTTCGGCAAGGCCGGCACCAAGGACGACGACAAGACCTCCGAGGATGTCGGCCGTTTCAAGTTCGACACCTCGTCGGGCGTGAAGGTGGTTTTCGACGCCTTGGCCGTCCCGCTCCAGACCCTTGCCGACAACGCCGGCGCCAAGGGCACCGTCGTGGTCGCGAAGGTCGCCGAGAGTGACAAGGCCAACTTCGGCTACAACGCGCTGACCGGCGAGTACGGCGACCTGGTCGCCCAGGGCGTCATCACGCCCGCCAAGGTCGATCGCTGTGCGCTCAACAATGCCTGCAGCGTCGCGACGATGTTGCTGGCCGCCGACTGCCTCGTCACCAGCAAGCCCGAGCCCAAGGAAGCGGCGCCCGCCGGCGGCGGCATGCCGGGCATGGGTGGCATGGGTGGCATGGGAGGAATGGGCGGCATGGGAGGCATGGGGTTCTAAGCGAGCAGCATCCCGCCGCGCGAATGACGTGAACGCGAGGCTGAAAGCCGTGCATGCAAGAACTTCTCGACAACTTCATCGCCCTCTTCAAGGACCTGCCGGGGTTCCTCGATGGTTTCATCAAGGAACACGGCCTGTGGGTCTATGTGCTCCTCTTTGCGATCATCTTCGCCGAGACGGGGCTGGTCATCATGCCCTTCCTCCCCGGCGATTCGCTCCTCTTCACGGTCGGTGCCATCGCGGCCCGCGGATCGATGAATGTCTGGGCCATCACCGCGGCCCTGGTCGTCGCGGGCGTGCTGGGCGACGCGGTCAACTATCACGCCGGCAAGTACATCGGCCCGCGCGTTTTCAAGTCCAAGCCCGGCGAGGGCTCGAGCTTTCTCGAGCGTGCCTTGAATCGCCAGCACCTGGAGCGGGCCCATGCTTTCTTCGAGAAGTACGGCGGAAAGGCCGTCATTCTCGGGCGCTTCGTCCCGATCGTGCGGACCTTCGTGCCGTTCGTCGCGGGCGCGGGGGCGATGAACTACGGGCAGTTCGCGGTGTACAACGTGGCGGGCGCGCTCCTCTGGGTCGGCGTGTGCGTGGGGGCCGGGTATTTCTTCGGGAACATCGAGTTTGTCAGGAAGAACTTCGAGGCGGTCGTGATCGGGATCATCGTGGTCTCGGTCATCCCCGTCGTGGTTGAGTTGGTGATGCACAAGCGTGCGGCGTCGAAGGGCGCCGCGTGAACTGAAGCACCTGGCCGGGCGCGTCGAATGCCCGGCGGAAATTGGAGATACGAAATGGCCGTCAAACCGCTGGAAGATCGCGTGCTCGTGAAGCCCATCGAGGCCGAGACCAAGACCGCGTCGGGGATTTATCTGCCGGACACCGCCAAGGAGAAGCCGGTGCGCGGCGAAGTGGTCGCGGTCGGCCCGGGCAAGCGCCTGGACAACGGCAAGCGGGCCGAGATGAGCGTGGAGAAGGGTGACACGGTGGTCTACGGCAAGTACGCGGGCACCGAGGTCGAGATCAAGGGCGTGAAGCACCTGATCCTGCGGGAGTCCGAGCTGCTCGGTGTCCTGGAAGGCTGATTGATCTGAACTCGAAGGATCCGAAGAACTCGAAGCGAGTGTGTTCTCTCCGCTTCGCGTCGACTTCCAGAACTTCGAGCACTTCGAGTTGAAAGGAACGAACGAACCATGTCCAGCAAACAGCTGATGTTCAACGACGCCGCCCTTCTGGAGATGAAGAAGGGTGTCGATCGTCTGGCCGACGCGGTCAAGTGCACGATGGGCCCCAGCGGGCGCTTCGTCGTGATCGAGAAGTCGTACGGCAATCCCCATGTGACCAAGGACGGCGTGTCGGTCTCCAAGGAGGTCAGCCTCCCCGAGCCCTTCCAGTCCATGGGCGCCAAGATGGTCAACGAGGTCGCCAAGAAGACCGCCGACAAGGCGGGTGACGGCACGACCGCGGCCACCGTGCTCGCGCAGGCGATTTTCACGCAGGGCCTGCGTCACGTCACGTCGGGCCGCAACCCGGTGCTGCTGCAGCGCGGGATCAACGCCGCCGCCAACGCCGCCGCGGAGGCGATCGACGCGATGGCGACCAAGTGCAAGGGGCGCGAGGACTACAAGAAGATCGCGTCGGTGTCCGCCAACCACAACCAGCAGGTCGGCGACCTGATCGCCGAGGCGATCGATCGCGTCGGCCCGGACGGCGTGGTCGAGATCGAGGACGGCAAGACGGCCGACACGACGCTCGATTACGTCGAGGGCATGCAGTTCGATAAGGGTTATCTCTCGCCGTACTTCATGACCGATCCCAAGACGGCCGAGTGCGTGCTCGAGGACTGCTACATCCTCATCTACGAGAAGAAAATCAGCAACCTGCCGGACTTGCTCCCGCTCCTCAACAAGGTCGTGGCGACGGGCAAGCCCGTGCTGCTCATGGCCGAAGAGATCGAGAACGAGGCGCTGGCGACGCTGGTCGTGAACCGCCTGCGCGGCACGCTCAAGATCTGCGCCGTCAAGGCGCCGGGCTTCGGCGATCGTCGGAAGGCGATGCTGGGCGACATCGCGGTGCTGACGGGCGGTACGTTCATCAGCGAGGACCTCGGGCGCACGCTCGAGTCGGTCGAGCTCGCGGAGCTCGGTCGCGCCAAGAAGATTGTGGTGACCAAGGACAACTGCACGATCATCGAGGGCGCGGGCAAGAAGAGCGAGATCCAGGGTCGCGCCGATCAGATCAAGAGCCAGCACGAGAAGTCCACCAGCGACTACGACCGTGAAAAGCTGATGGAGCGCCTCGCGAAGCTGACCAGCGGCGTGGCGATGATCCAGGTCGGCGGCGCGACCGAGGTCGCCATGAAGTCGCAGAAGGACCTGGTCGAGGACGCGCTGCACGCGACCCGGGCCGCGGCCAAGGAGGGCTACGTGCCCGGCGGCGGCGTGGCGCTGGTGCGCACGCAGGCGGCGATCCAGGCGGCCCAGAAGAAGTCGCGCGTCACCGAAGACGAAAAGGTCGGGTACGACATCGTCGCGGCCGCGGTCGAGAGCTGCTGCTTCCAGATCGCCGAGAACGCGGGCTACGACGGCGACGTCGTGGTCGAGAAGGTCAAGGACGGGAGCAACAACTTCGGCTTCAACGCCGCGACAGGCGAGTACGGCGACTTGGTCAAGATGGGCATCATCGACCCGGCGCTGGTCGCCAAGACGGCGCTGATCAACGCGGCGAGCGTGGCCGGCCTGATGCTCACGACCGACGTCCTGATCACGGAACTGAAGGAAGAAACCACGCCCGCGACCGGAGCGACGGCGTAAAGGAAGATGCATCGGGCACGAGGCATTCGGTGCCAAGCCCGAGAGAGGAATGACGGCCTCGTGCGCGAAGGCGCACGGGGCTGATTGGTGAGTGGGAAACGAAAAAAGCCATGCGAGGTCTGCGGTTCGATAGAAAAATCGCCGGTGTACTGCGCCGAGTGCGGATGGACTCCTACGCCTGGGACCCGCGAGAATGCGGAGCACCGGTCGGATGAGAACCACGGGTTGTCCCTCACGCAAGCTCGTCGCATTGTGAGTCAGAGTCAAGCTTCGGTACTGAAGACGCTTCTCTTTGGTGGACCGACCGCCAGCGCGAGACTGAAACGGAGGTATCTAGGCAGCACAGAATGACCTTTGGATTCAGCGAGCTTCGTTCTTCGTTTGCAGCTACATTGACGGGGAAGTCAACGCAGAGACTCAGAGGTACCAAAGCACAAGGCTTGCACAGAGGGAGAAGCTGAGCGCGTCCGAGGCATTCGAGGAGACCAGCTCTTGAGTCAACGCCCAGGCCAACAACTCGAGAATGGCAAACTGGTGTACCAGTGCCTTTGTTGTGAGCAATTCACGCTCGACGAGGCCGGCTGCTGTTGCGACTGCATGCGGTGTGGCTGGTGCGACGATCCTGACGGCAACAATTACCCGACCGAGCGACATAGCCCGAACTATCGCAGCTTGACCGAGCTACGGGACATCGTGAGAAGATTCGGGTTTGGTGCGGCGTGCGGGGCCAATCGTGCGGGAGGGATTCGAGCGGCCGAGCTTGAGCGCATGACTGCCAACGAGCTATCCAAGCTCAGGACATGGGAGGAGGAGTCCAAGCACTGATGCCAACCGCCCGCGACTACTACGAAGTTCTTGGTGTTGAGCGAACCGCGGATGCGGAGGAAATCAAGCGCGCGTACCGGCGCATGGCGATGAAGTATCACCCGGACCGCAATCCGGGCGACGCCGAGGCGGAGGCCAGGTTCAAGGAGGCCGCCGAGGCCTACGAGGTCTTGGCGGACGAGGGCAAGCGGAAGACCTACGACCAGTTCGGGCACGAGGGCCTGCGCCGTGGCGGCGGGCCGGCGGCGCACGATTTCTCGCGCATGGACGTCACCGACATCTTCTCGATGTTCGAGGACATCTTTGCCGGGATGGGCGGCGGCGGTGGTGGTCGCGGCGGGCGTCGCGGGCCGTCGCGTGGCTATGACCTCGAGACCGAGGTGTCGCTGACGCTCGACGACGTGTTGAAGGGCGCGGAGCGCGATGTTGAATTCACGCGTCTTGACGTGTGCGAGAAGTGCACCGGTTCGGGTGCCAAGCCCGGCACCAAGCCGACGAAATGTCCGACCTGCGGCGGGCATGGCAAGGTCCAGCAATCGGGCCTGGGCGGCATGTTCCGCATGGTGACCGCGTGCCCGGCGTGCCGCGGACGGGGGAGCGTCGTTGCGGAGTTCTGCCCCGACTGTCGCGGCAAGGGGCGCGTGCCGCGGAAGCGCACGATCTCGGTGAAGATCCCCAAGGGGATCAGCGACGGGCAGGCGGTGCGGGTGCAGGGCGAGGGCGAGCCGCCACCTCCTGAGATGTCTCCGAGCGGCGAGGGAATGCGCGGCGATCTGCACGTCGTGGTGCGCGTGGAGGATCACGAACTTTTCGATCGCGAGGGGAATCACCTCGGGATGGAGATGCCGATCGGCTTCACGCAGGCGGCGCTGGGCGCGGAGATCGACGTGCCGACGCTCGAGGGCAAGCACACGCTGAAGATTCCCAAGGGCACGCAGCACGGCGCGATCTTCCGCATCGACGGACAGGGCCTGCCTGATCTTCGTTCGGGACGTCGCGGCGACCTGGTGGTTGGCGTGAAGGTCGAGATTCCGCGCAAGCTGACGGCCAAGCAGGAGAAGCTGCTGCGCGACTTCGCGGAGACCGAAGACAAGGCCGTGCTGCCGGAAAGCCACGGATTCATGGACAAGATCAAGGACATCTTCGGCGGCTGAGGCCGAACGGATTGGTGACGCATGAGCGCATGGTGGAAGAACAAGGACCGCGACGCCAAGCCGGGCGACCCCGGCGCGGCGGACCAGCACTCGCAGGGTGAAGGCGTGAACGATCCAGAAAAGCAGGCGAATCCTGGCGGCGAAGGCTGCTGCTGCTGCTGCGGCGGCGGCTCATGCGGCCAGGGCGCGGAAGCGGGCGACGCGGGCGAGTGCTGCGGCAATGAGGTCGACGCCAAGCTCGCGGAGCTTGAGGCGAAACTCGCCGAGGCGGAAGCGGCGCGATTGCGGGCGCTGGCGGATTTCCAGAATTACCAGCGCCGGGCGCTCTCCAACGAGCAGGAGGCGAAGGTCCAGGGCCGCACCGCGGTGGTGCAGAGCCTGCTGACGTTGCTCGATCACTTCGACATCGCGCTCTCGCAGGACCACAGCAAGGCGACGGCCGAGCAGATCGTGGGCGGCGTGAAGATGATCCGCGAGGAGTTCATCCGCGTGCTTCAATCGCACGGCGTCGGGCTCATCAATCCAGCGCGGGGCGATGAGTTCACGCCCGGCAGGCACGAGGCGATTATGCAGCAGGCGGCGGACGGCGTGGAGAGCGGCCGCGTCGTTTCGACGTTCCAGATGGGCTACACGCTTGGCGAGCGCGTCGTTCGCCCGGCGAAGGTGGCGGTGGCGCCGTAGGAAATGACCAAGCGGTCAATTGCCAAGGTGTCCCAAGCAGACATGGCGTCCTCGAAGTCCGCGGTGAAGGGTGTCGAATGCACATGTGCCATGTGAACACATGCGATGTGAGCCTGTTCCCTGAGAGTTTGTTCGAATCGAGTTGCTCGCACTGACGATCTGAGTCTGGATTCCACCATGCCCACCTACGACTATCGCTGCAAGGCCTGCAATCACGAGTTCGAGCTCTTCCAGTCGATGAGCGATGCCGTCAAGAAGAAGTGCCCCGCGTGCGGCAAGAGCGCACTGGAGCGTCTCATCGGCACGGGCGCGGCGCTGGTTTTCAAGGGCTCGGGGTTTTATCAGACGGACTATCGCTCGGAGTCATACAAGAAGGCCGCCAAGGCCGAGAGCGGCGGGGGAGAGGCGAAGAGTTCCGGCGAGGCGTCGGGCGGCGCCAAGAGCGAGGCGAAGGCGGACGGCCCGAGGGCCGACGCGGGCAAGGGCGAAGCCGCGAAACCCGAGTCCAAGCCCGTGAAGGCGGATTCCAAGAATGCGGCCGCGGGCGAGCCCAAGTCGCCCAGGGGTGAGAGCAAGTCGGGCGGCAAGAGCAAGAAGTAGAATGACGCGGCGGCGTGATCGCTCAGCGCGAGGCGTTCGCGGGTGACGGCGATGGCGGCGATCGGCGGGGCGACCGTGTTGCTGAAGAGGTACGGGCGCGAGCGCTGGCGCAGGAGGTCGACGATCTCCTGGCGGGCGCACGTGAAGCCGCCCGACGCGCCGCCGAGGGCCTTGCCGAGCGTCGAGGTGAGGATGTCGACGCGGCCCATGACGCCGCAGTGCTCCGGCGTGCCGCGGCCCGTGCGGCCCACGAAGCCCGTCGCGTGGCTGTCGTCGACCATGACCATGGCGCCGTACGACTCGGCGATGTCGCAGAGCGTCTTCAGGTCGGCGATGTCGCCGTCCATGGAGAAGACGCCGTCGGTCGCGACGAGGATGCGGCGGGCGCCGACGGCCTTGGCCTCGTCGAGCTTCGCCTTGAGGTCCTTGAAGTCGAGGTGCTCGTAGCGGAAGCGGTGGGCCTTCGCGAGGCGGATGCCGTCGATGATCGACGCGTGGTTGAGCGCGTCGGAGACGATGGCGTCGTTCTCGCCGAGGAGCGTCTCGAAGAGGCCGCCGTTGGCGTCGAAGCAGGACGTGTAGAGGATCGCGTCGTCGAAGCCGAGGAAGCGGGCGAGCTCGCCCTCGAGCTGCTTGTGGAGGTCCTGGGTGCCGCAGATGAAGCGCACCGACGCCATGCCGAAGCCGTGGGAGTCGAGGGACCGCTTCGCCGCCTCGATCAACCGGGGGTGGTTCCCCAGGCCGAGGTAGTTGTTCGCGCAGAAGTTGAGGACCTCGGGGCCCGCGGCCACCCGGATCGTCGCCCCCTGGGGGGTGGTGATGACGCGCTCGCGCTTGCGCAGCCCGGCGTCGTCGATGGACTTCAGCTCGGCGAGGAAACCGTCCTTGACGTTGGTGAACACGGCGGGGAACCCTCCGGGGGCGGCGTGACCGGGGAGGATACCGGCTGCCGTCGATCCGACCGCCCGCGGGCCGAGGTGGGTGGCTCGGCGGGAATCGAGACCCGTCGTGTCCCGTTGCAGAATGGGTCCCCCCCCGGGGGGACTCCCTCCCCCGAGGACCGCGAGGCCCGGCCGCCGCCGGCCCCGCACCGGAGCCCGCCCGTGCCGA
>JABWBC010000126.1 GCA_013360695.1 Phycisphaerales bacterium | reverse complement strand
CACACGGGCGCTCGGGGGCTCGTGCGGGCGGGCGCGGGAGCCATCGCGGATTCGCGTTCACGCGCCCACGCGAGGGCGAGCTCGTGCGCGAGGCTGGCGAGCGAGCTTCGCGGTCAATTGCGGGACGTGCGTTCGCTGGGCGTGCGCGTGGATGGGAGATGGCCGATGGTCGTGGCGCTGGACTCCCCCGTCGCGTGCAGCGCGTCGTTGGCGGGGCTGGGGATGGGATGGGACTTGGGAGCGACGCTGGAATCATCTGAGGGAGCGAGCAATCGCCGCGGCGCGCGAGTGGGCGCGATCTCGACGGGGCGTGCGGCGCTGGCGCTGTGGGATTTCGGGCGGAGGCAGATCGCGGTGGTGCTGCGCGGCGGAGAGCCGGGCGAGGCCGCGGAGACGCTGTGGGTGCTGATGCCGACGATCGCGCGCCGGGCGTCGATGGCGCTGGGGGCGAACATGCTGCATCGGCGGCAGTGGCTGAGCCCGTTGGAAGAGCGCGTGATGGAGATGCTGGCGAGCGGATACGACGTGCCGCGCATCGCGGAAGCGCTGTCGCGGAGCCGGCACACGATCCACGATCATGTGAAGTCGCTGCACCGCAAGATGGGGATCAGCTCGCGCGCGGAACTGGTGGCCATGGCGCTGGGGCGCATGCCAGCGATGCTCGGGGCGCACGACACGCCGCCGCCTCGGGCGGATCTTGATTTGGAAGCTCAGGGCACGTCGGCGTCGACGGAGCCGTTGGTTGATTGAGCCGCCGCGGGAGCAGGCTCCATTGGAGCGAGCTCATCCGACGCGGCTTCCACGGGCGCGGCCCGAGTTACGTCTGGTTCTGCCAGGCGACTTGCGATCTCGCCGGCAAGGCGGGCGGCCAGGGCGCGGTCCTCCTCGACGGCGACGTCGTAGGCCGGCCACATGGCGCGCTGCGCCAGCGCGGGGTCCTGGGTGAGCGAGGCGGATTTCACGCTCTTGGCGGGGATTCGGATGCCGGGGCGATAGCGGCGGTCGACGACGACCGTGACGCGCCCGAGCGCGGGCTCCGGGCCGCCGGGCTGGCGCTCGAAGACGACGCGGATGGTGCGTCGCTGGTCGGCCGCCAAGTCCTCCCATTCCTGCTTGAGCGAGGACTGATCGCTGTCCCACGGCGTGGCGAGACCCGCGGAGTCTTTGGGAAAGGTGCTGATGACGCCGGCCTCGGCGTCAACGCGATCGATCGAATAGAACTGATCGCGCAGGGTTTCGCGGGCGGTGTTGAAGGCGCGGGTGTATTGGCCCGGGGCGACGTCGAAGGTGGTCGGGCCTTCGGACGAGGCGCAGCCGGAAAGGTTCAGGGCCGCGAAGGCCAGGGCCGCGAGTTGGAGCAGGGTGCGGAGCGGGTTCATCGGGGTCAGTGTATCGGGCGGGTGGCGTTCGTGTCGTAACTGGCGACGGCGTGGGGCCCGAACCGTCACGGGCTGGCGTAACCGGCATGTCAAAGCGCTTTGAGGGAACAACCCGCCCGGTACAATCGTCGTATCGGAAGGCGGCAACGCAACTCACGGCAGGAGGTTCGCGATGGCAGCACGCAAGATCCTTGGGACAGCCCGCGCGACGATTCTTGGTGCGATGCTGATGGCGTCGCCGGCGCTGGCGCAATCGAAGACGCCTGAGCGGCCTGTGCCGCCCTCGCTGCAGAAGCCCGCGGCGGACAAGGGCAAGTCGCCGTCGGTCAAGGCGGAGGACGCGAAGGCGATCCTGGGCAAGGCCGCGGAAGCGATGAAGAAGGCGAGCGCGTTGCGTTACCGCGCCAACACGGGCGGCGAGGGCGCGGGCAGCTTTGCCAAGACGGGGGTGTCGTTCGCCAAGGCCGAGGCGGGCGGCTGGAAGGTCAGCGTCGTGGGCGAACTCTTTGCCAAGAACCCCGATGGGTCGATCAAGAGCCTGCGGAACATCGAGGTCGCTTTCGACGGCATCACGGCCCGCTCGATCAAGCAGAACGAAAAGATCGTCGCGGAATACGACGTGCGAAAGCCCGAAGACCTCAAGCTCTTTTTCAATAACCACGACGCGGGCGCGTCGGTCGTGTGGGAAGCGATCGAGGATGAGCCGTTCGCGTCGGCGCTCGCGTCGCCGGCGCTGAAATCGATCGGGACGGACAACGTCGAGGGCGCGACGTGCGACGTGGTGCAGTTTGAGGCAACGGGGGCCGACGGCGCGACCCAGGTCGTGGAGCTTGCGATTTCGATCGACGATCACCTGCCGCGGCGGGTGTCGCGGACCTTCAAGCCACAGAAGGCGGAAGCCAAGCCCGAAACCAAACCCGACGCGAAGCCGGATGGGAAACTTGGCGAAAAGCCTGGCGAAAAGACGGGCGACAAACCACAGGACAAGCCGACCTCGCGCGTGACGACGCTGACGGAGGTGGCGGCGAACGACGGCGTGCTCGGCGCGTTCGTGCTCAACACGCCCGATGGGTTCATGGTGAAATCTGAAACGCCGCGGAAGCCCAAGCCCGAAGCGCCCAAGCGCGAACAGGGCCCGCAGCAGCCGATCGCGGAGCATGGGCTGCTGGCGAAGGGGACCGAGGCGCCGGCGTGGACGCTGAAGGACGCCGACGGGAAGGACGTGAAGCTGTCGGACTACAAGGGCAAGGTGGTGGTGCTGGACTTCTGGGGGAGCTGGTGCCCGCCGTGCCGGGCCGCGATGCCGGGGATCCAGAAGCTGCACGAGAAGTTCAAGGACAAGGGCGTGGCGGTGGTCGGGTTGAACTACGAGCGGAACACGGCGGCGAACCCGGCGAAGTTCATGAAGGACAACGGGTACACGTACAACCTGGTGCTGAAGGCCGACACGATCGCGGACAAGTACAAGGTGAACGGCTGGCCGACGTTTTACATCCTGGACGGGCAGGGAAAGGTGCTGTGGAGCGCGGTGGGCCATGATCCGTCGCACGAAGAGCAGATGGCGAAGGTGATCGAGGAGGCGCTGAAGTAGACGGGGCGAGCCAGTTCCTGGAGCCACGCGCGAACTTGCGCTCGTCGTGCATCGACCCGGACCTTCCTCGTGGACTCGTCAGGTTCGGCGTCGGGGAAAGCGGGCATCAGAGCGGTGCAACTCACGCCGCGACGGTCTGAGCGCCCTTGTCGCTGGTCTCGGGCGGCATGACGAGCGCCATCGACTCGACCTCGACGTTCGGCGTCACCTCGTTGTAGCCCAGCACCGCCACGGTCGGGACATACGGCTCGACGATCTGGCGCACCACCGCGCGGACCTGGGGAGAGGCGATGACGACGGGCAGGTGCCCGCCGGCCGTCACGAGCTGCAGGGCCTTGGCGATCTGGTCGGCGACGCGCGAGGCGATCCGCGCGGGCATGGTGACGCTGGTGCCCGCCGGGCCGCGATCGACGTAGGAGTTGATGAGGTCCTCCATGGTCGGGTCGAGCGTGACGCAGATCAGCCGCTGGCGGGCGGCGTCGGGCGTGATGTACTGGGCGCAGATGGTCCGGCGCAGGCTGTTGCGCACGTACTCGGTGAGCACGTCGAGGTCCTTGGTCTTGGGCGCCCAGTCGGCCAGCGTTTCGAGGATCGTCTCCAGGTCGCGGATCGGCACGCGCTCGCGCAGCAGGTTCTGCAGGAGTTTCTGCAGCTCCGCGGGCTTGACGAGCGTTGGCACGGTCTCCTCGACCAGCTTGGGCGCCTTGGTCTTGAGCTGTTCGAGCAGGTTGTTGACTTCCTCGCGGGTCAGAAGTTCGTCGGCGTGCTTTTTCACGAGCTCGGTGAGATGGGTCGCCAGCACGCTCGACGGATCGACGACGGTGTAGTTCATCGTCTCGGCGCGGGTCTTGAGCGAGGGATCGATCCACCACGCGTCGAGCCCGAACGCGGGTTCTTTCGTGCGCTCGCCGTCGATGGGCCCCGAGGCGATGCCGGAATCCATCGCCATGAGGCGGCCGGGGCGAGTTTCGCCCTGTGCAATGGGGTTGCCGCGGATCTTGACGCGATAGGCGTCGGGGGCGAGCTGCATGTTGTCGCGGATGCGGACGGGCGGCATGACGAGCCCGATCTCGGCGGCGAGCTGGCGGCGCACGGCGGAGATCCGCTCGAGCAGGTCGCCGCCCTGCGCGGTGTCGACGAGCGAGACGAGCGCGTAGCCCACTTCGAGCTCGAGCACGTCGACCTTCAGGAGCGATTCGACCGGGGGCGGCTCGGGCTTGCTCGCGGCGGCCTCGGTGGCGGCGGCCTCCGCCTTGGCCTTGGTGCTGGTGGTTCGGCGCATCGCCCAGGCGACGAACGCGAGGCCGACGGCGGTGGAGAGGAGCGGAATCGTGGGGAGCGGCGTGAAGGAGAGGAGGACGAGGAAGACGGCGGTGATCAAGAGGCCGCGCGGCTGGCTGACGACCTGGCCGGTCAGTTCATCGCCGAGCTGCGCCTTGGTGCCCGAGCGGGTGACGATGAGGGCGGAAGCGATCGAGATGACAAACGAAGGCAACTGCGAGGACAGGCCATCGCCGATGGTGAGCTTGGTGAAGACCGAGGCGGTGTCACCGGCGGGCCAGCCCCGCTCGATCATGCCGACGCCGAAGCCGCCCGCGATGTTGATGGCGGTGATGATGATGCCGGCGACGGCGTCGCCGCGCACGAACTTTGAGGCACCGTCCATGGCGCCGAAGAAGTCGGCTTCCTGGGAGATTCGTTCGCGTCGGCGGCGTGCCTCGGCCTCGTCGATCACGCCGGCGTTGAGGTCGCTGTCGATCGCCATCTGCTTGCCGGGCATGGCGTCGAGCGTGAAGCGAGCGGCGACCTCGGAGATGCGCGTGGCGCCCTTGGTGATGACGACGAACTGGACGATGTTGAGGATCAGGAAGATGACGATGCCGACGAAGAGCGAGTCGCCGGCGACGAAGTTCCCGAAGGCCATGATGACGTGGCCCGCGATCGCCATCGCCTGCTCGGGCGTCGAGGCGTCGGCGGTGAGGATGAGTCGGGTCGACGCGACGTTGAGCACGAGTCGGAAGAGCGTGGTGGCGAGCAGGAGCGACGGGAAGACGCTGAAATCCAGCGGATGGTCCATGTAGATCGTGGTCATCAGGATGATGATGCCCAGTGAGATGTTGAGCGCGATGAGCACGTCCATCAGCACCGGCGGGAGCGGGACCAGCAGCACGCCGAGCATGAGGATGAACGAAACGGGAACGATCAGGCCGCGGTATTGGCGCAGGCGACGCATCCACGGCGGGAGGAGCGTGCCGACATCGACCGCGGGCGTGGAGGGCGCCGGCGCGGGCTTGGGAGCGGGCTTTCGTTGGGCGGGGGCTTTGGCCATAGGGAAAGGGAGGAGGCACTAGGCATTTGGCACTGGAAAAATGAAAAGCACGGAATCGCTACACGGCGGCGGCCTTGTTCCTTTCGTTGAGGCGATACACGTACGCGAGAATCTCGGCGACGGCCTGGAAATGCTCCTGCGGGATCTCGCGCCCGACGTCCACGCCGTAGTACAGCGCTCGCGCCAGCGGAGGACGCTCCACCATCGGCACGCCCTCCAGGCTCGCGATCTGGCGGATGCGCATCGCCATGAAGTCCACGCCCTTGGCCACGACCTTCGGCGCGTTCATGGTGTCCGCGTCGTACTTGATCGCGACCGAGAAGTGCGTGGGGTTGGTCACGATGACGTCGGCGGTGGGCACGGCCTGGTTGAGGCGCTGCAGCGCGATGTCGCGCGCCATGCGGAAGCGACGCCCCTTGATCTCCGGGTCGCCCTCCATGCTGCGCCGCTCGTCCTTCACCTCCTGCTTGGTCATGCGGAGGTCCTGCAGGTGCTGCCAGCGCTGGTAGGCCCAGTCCGCGACGCCCAGCAGGAGCATGATGGCCAGGAGCCAGATCGCCAGCTCGACCGCGAGCTTGCCGCACAGGAAGAGCGCCGGCAGCATCGACAGCTCGGGGAGCGTGACGACGCGGGCGAGCGTCGCCCTGATCCACAGCCACGCGACGAGCAACACGATCGAGAGCTTGACGGAATTGACGATTGTCTTGACCAGGTTTCGCCGGGAGAAGACCTTGCCCAGGCCCGCAATGAAATTGAGACGATCGAGCTTGGGTTCCAGCGGCCTTGTGGAGAAGTGCCAACCGACCTGGATCGCCTGGGCGAGGTACGCGACGAGCCCGGCGATAAGCAGGATCGGTCCGAGGGCCTTGGCGCCCTCGATCGCGGCGGTGCGTGCCAGATCCTCGATGTCGGCGACGTCGAGCAAGCCGCCGGACGGGCGTGCATCGAGCACGCGACGCATCAACCCCGAGAGCGTGGAGACGAGGAACCCTCCGATCGAGACGATCAGCACCAGGGCCGCGGAGAGCTCGAGCGCGGCGGAGAGGTCCTGGCTCTTGGCGACCTGGCCGCGCGAGCGAGCGTCGTCGAGGCGTCGCCCGGTTGGCTGCTCGGTGCGTTCGCCCATGTCCTCGGCCACGACGCGTCCCTTCAGCGAATCGCGGGCGCCACGCTCGGCGCCCACTGGGTGATGCGGGAAAGAACATCGCGGACTTCATCGCCCGCGACGGCGGAGATCACGTGGGTCGCGGCCGCCAGGATCGAGATCGCGCCGACGATCTTGAGCGTGAATCCGACGGCCATGATGTTGAGCTGGGGCATGGTCTTGCCCACCACGCCGAGCGCGACGACCAAGAGGAGCGTGATGCCCGTCACCGGCGCCGCGACGCGCATGGCCAGCTCGAAGCCCGACATGATGACGCCGAGGAGCATGTCGAGCGGCGGCGTGATCGCGAGCATCCCGCCCGGGGGGACACGGTGGAACGTGTCGGCGAGCGAGACGAAGAGCGTCTCCACGCCGTTGAGCGCCACGAACGCGCCGATGGCCAGATAGAAGAGGAGCTGGCCGAGGATGTCGGTGTCGGCCTCCATTTCGGGGTTGTACACGCGGGCCAGACCGAAGCCGACCTGCTGGCCCGCGACCACACCCGCCATCTCCATCGCGGCGAGCGGGACGGCGGCGATCAGGCCCATGACGAATCCGATCGCAAGCTCGCACACGACCATGGGGAGCAGCGAGAACAGATCAAGGTCGGGAGCGGCGACGTGAGGCAGAGTCGGATAGAGCGAGCCGGCCATCGCGATGACCATCAGCACCTTGAAGCGCGGCGGGATCATCGCGCTGGTCAGCATCGGGGCGAGCAGGAACATGCCGCCCAGCCGGAACGCGACCAGGACGAACGGGACGAGGTGCGGGAGGATGGGTTCGAGCGAGGGCATGGCTAGCCGGCGGTGAGGGTCAGCAATTCGCGGGAGTAGTCGATGAGGCGCTGGATGATCCAGGGCGTGAGAACGGCCGCCACGAGGATCATCACGATGATCTTGGGCACGAACGACAGCGTCTGGTCCTGGATCGACGTGACGGACTGGAAGATGCTGATGACCAGCCCCACCACCACGCCCGCGGCGAGGATCGGCGCGCAGATCTTCAGCGTGATGAAGAGCGCCTGGCGCACCATGTCCATCGTGACTTCGTCGTAGGGCACGCGGCGGTTCCTAGCCAAAGCTCGGGGCGAGCGGCGAGAGGAGCAGCGACGCGAGCGAGGGCGTCGGCTGGGCGAAGCTGTTCATCAGGCTGCCAACCACGAGTTGCCAGCCGTCCACGAGCACGAAGAGCAGGATCTTGAAGGGGAGCGAGATGAGGACCGGCGGGAGCATCATCATGCTCATCGAGATGAGCAGGCTGCTGATCACCATGTCGATCACGAGGAAGGGCAGGTAGACGCGGAAGCCCATGAGGAACGAGGTCTTCAGCTCGCTCAGCATGTACGCGGGGACCAGCGAGACCATGTCCACATCGGCGCGGGTGAGCTTCTCCGGCGCGCTGGTGTCCACGCCGCGGTAGTTCAGCACCATGTACACGGCGGACCAGTTGTTGGTCGCGTCGATCTGGGCGAACATGAAATCGCGGAGCGGCTGCTTGGCCCGGTTCCACAGGTCCTCGTGGTCGGCGATCTCGCCCTGCTGGTACGGCACGATCGCCTCGGCGTAGACACGCTCGGCGGTCGGCGCCATCACCAGCATCGTCATGAAGAGCGCCAGGCCAGTCACCACCTGCGGCGGCGGGATCGTCTGCGTGCCCATCGCCTGCTTGAGCAGGCCCAGCACCACGATGATCCGCATGAAGCACGTCGTCATGAGCATGATCGACGGCACGAGCGAGATGACCGTGAGCAGGATCAGGATGTTGATCGCGCTCGACACCCCGCGCGGGCGATCCGATGTTGACGTAGGCGACGGCGAAGTCACGGAGTCGCGGGGAGCACGGATCATGTCCGCGGCGTCACCCAGCATGTCGAACGGATTCATCGACGAGGGGTCACGCGAAAGCAACGCCGAGTTGGGGAGCACCAACGGCGAGGACGGCGCGCTGGGCGTCGTGTCGGGCTTGGGCGGGCCGAGGCCCTGGGCACGTGCCGGACCGGCGACAAACATCGCGACGAACACGGCGGCGGCGACGACGCGAAGGATGGCGGGATGAGTCATGCGGAGGTTCATGACGCACGCTCCTCTTGGTCGCGCCAGGCATCCAGGCGGCGGCGGAGTTGTTCCGCGCCCGTCAACGGGCGAGACGCGCCGGCGACGGAATAGCCACGGACCGGCGCTGGGTTGCCCTCGCGGCGATCGGGCCGGCCTTGCACCGGCGGCTGAATGGGCTGCGAGAGACGGTTTGGAGCTCCCTCGTTCCTCTCCCGCCGGGCGGCCGCGTCACCCGCGTTTATGCGCGCCAGCGGCACGGGCGTCGATATCGACGCCAGTTCCACGGTGTCGCCCGACGAAGTGCGGAAGACCTGGCGGCCCGCGGATTCGAGTTCCTTCTCCATCGCCCGATCGCTCGAGGAGAGCAGCGACTGGAAACGATCCGCGATAGAACTTCGCTCGTTCCGGCTTGCCTTCAGCAGGATTGACGCGACCTGATCGGGTTCGTCGATCTCGCACAGCGTCTGCATCGAAGCGCCCGAACGCGACACGGATTGAGACACCAGCAGCACCCTGGCGTCGATCTTGAGAAGGACGAGCGTGATGCCGCGGGAGAGCGGGTAGCGCCCGAGCAGGCCGACCGGATCGCGACCGAAGTTGACCGCCTGACACCAGAGGTTGTGGAGATCGAGGACGACGAACCCGCCGACGGGCTCGAGCAGGGCATCGAGGTGGTCGCCCTGCCCGTCCACGTCGCGGCTCGACAGCGCGAGCGCCAGGTTCTCCAGACCGACGGGCAAGCCCGTGACCTCCGCGAGCCGAGAGAGCGCATCACGCCCGGTGCGGATCACCGCAGCGTCCGCCGGCATGGGCATGGGAGAGCCCCGCGTGAAGCTCCCTGCCGCCATGAAACCGAAGTGCTCGGAAACATGCCGGTACTTGAGCTTCGCGACCTCGAGGGCCGCTCGATGCAGCCAGTTTCGCTGCGGCTCCTCCCATCTCGCCGACAGTGGCGAGAACGAGACACCATGCCCGAGAAGCCTTCCCGATACGGCGAAGTGCTGCAGCAGGCCTTGCGCCCAAGCCGGCAGCTCCCTGCCCCAGCCCACGTCGAAGCTCCACTCGAGGACGTCGACGGCGCCCTCCTCGAACAGCGGCAACGTCGCTCCGAGGAAGTCCTCCTCGAGCATGAGCGAGATGCCTACCGGGAGTGGCGATTCCACGCGCGATCCGTCAGCCCCTTGTACGCCAGGAACGGCGAGATGGATCGCCGCATCGTCCGTTTGGCGTCACCCGGGCGTTTCCGTCCGTGCCTCGATCTCTCCGTCGGATGGAACGACGGGCGCGCCCTTCTCGAGCGGCAGCCGCAATCGAAACGTCGAACCGCCTCCCGGACGCGCCTCCGCCTTCAACGTTCCGCCGTGTGCTTCGGCGATCCCGCGGCAGATGGCGAGGCCCAGGCCCACGCCTCCCCCCGGTGCCGCAGGCCCGCGATAGAACTTCTCGAACACCCGCTCCTCGTCGCCCGACGGGATCCCGGGCCCTCTGTCGGACACCTCCACCACCACCGCTTCGTCGTCCCGACGCGCGGCGACGTCGATCGGGCTCCCCGGTGGCGTGTGGCGGACCGCGTTCTCCAGCAGATTGACGAACACCTGCTCGAGCAGCACCGGATCGACCGAGAGCAGCGGGAGGTCGAGAGGCAACGACACGCTCACGGTCCGACCGCGCAGCTTCGCCTCGAGACGCGTCGCGGCCGCGCCCACGATCTCTTCCAGAGGGACCCAATCTCGCTTGACCACGAGCGCGCCGGACTCGAGACGCGTCATGTCGAGCAGGTTCGCGACGAGTCGCTCGAGCCTCTCCGCTTCTTCCCCGATCGTGATGACGAGATCCGCCCGTTGGTCCGCATCGAGCCCGCCGCCGGGGTCGCGCAGCGCGCTGGCCGCTCCCGTGATGGCTGCCAGAGGCGTACGCAAGTCGTGCGAGACCGCCGACAACAACGAGCTGCGCATCTCCTCGGTCCTGGCCTTCAGCACCGCCGCCTTCGCCTCCTCGCTCAGCCGCGCGCGCTCGAGCGCGAGAGCACCTTGCTGCACGAACGCGTCGAGCACCGAGCGCTCTCGATGCGACGACGTCGACTGGCTCCGAGGCGCCAGAGCCAGCACGCCCAACACGCTGCTCCCCGAGCGAAGCGGGACACAGAGCACGCGGGCCCCCGGCACCGTATCCGTCCCCAGCCCCGCGATTCGCCCGTGTTGCAGGACCCACCGCACGACACCCAACTCCGCGCTCCCGAGCGGCACCTCCCCGACC
>JABWBC010000125.1 GCA_013360695.1 Phycisphaerales bacterium | reverse complement strand
CCCGCGCCGGCGCTCCCGGCGCCGCGAGCGCTTCCCGCCATGCACTCGAGCATCGGCAGGGCCATCGAAACGCCCAGGCCGCGCAGCATTGTTCGGCGTGAAAGCCCGCTACTCATGTGTCTGGCTCCTTCCGCGGCAGGTTCTGAACGTCTCGCTCAGCACCACCGACTCGATCAGCGTGTTCATGCGATCTCCCGCCGCGCGGGTTCGGCGCGCGATCGCCCGCACCGCCGGGCGATCGAAGGGCTCCATGCCGCGCCCGATGGCGTATGTCAGCACTTTGCCCGCGAGCGCCTCGACGAACTGATCGCTCCGCGCCAAGATGGTTTTCTTGACATCGCCCGCGCCGTTCAGCGACACGCCGCCTGGGAGCGATCCGCTCGCATCGATTGGTCGACCTTGCTCGGAATCTCGCCACTTGCCCACGGCGTCGAAGTGCTCGAACGACAGCCCCAGCGGATCGAGGCGGTTGTGGCACGCGGCGCAGCTCGCGACTGTCAGATGGGCCGCCAGCCTTTCGCGCGTCGTCGCGCTGGGGCCGACGTTCGCCGCCTGCTCGAGCGGAGGGATATCGGCTGGCGGCGGGGGCGGCGGCGCGCCGAGCACCTGATCGAGCACGAAGAGCCCGCGCTTCACGGGGCTCGTCCGCGTCGGATAGCTCGTGAGCGTGAGCACCGCGCCCATGGTCAGCACGCCGCCGCGGGGCGACTCGGGTGGGAGCAAAACCTTGCGAAGCTCATCGCCGGACACACCAGGCACGCCGTAGTGGGCCGCGAGCCGCGCATTGAGGAACGTGTCGCGGGAATCGACGAGGTCGAGCACGCTCCGATCCGACGCGATGATGTCGGCAAAGAACAGCCTCGCCTCTCGCACCATGTCGTCACGCAGCTGCTCATCACACTCCGGGAAGCGGGCGGCATCGACGTTGTGATCCTCCAGCGCCCGGAGCTGCAGCCATTGCCCGCTGAAGTTTTCGACGAACGCCGCCGCCTTCGCGTCCTTCAACATGCGGGCGGTCTGCGCGGCGAGCACCACGTCCGACACAAGCGATCCGTCCGCGGCCTTGGCGAGCAGCTCGTCGTCGGGCGCACTGCTCCACAGGAAGTAAGACAGGCGGCTCGCAAGCTCGTAGCCGTCGAGCGTGTGGCGAGCGTCGGGGTTGCCGGCGTCCGGGTGCGCCACGATTCGGAACAGGAAGCTCGGCGACACCAGCGTCGCGGACAGGGCGGTGCGGGTCGATTCCTCGAAGGACCGCCCCGAGCTTCGCTCGCCGGCGAACACCCGCGCGAGCGCCTCGACCTGCGCCTCGCCGGCGGGGCGGCGGTACGCGCGCCCCGCGAACTCACGAAGCACAAGCCGCGCCCGCTCGGCGTCGGTTCCAGGGCCTTGCGCCGGCGCGAAGATCCGCGACCACGCCGCGGACCTTTCTGTGGTCGCATCATCGAGCGGCCCGGCGATGCTGATGGACTCGATCGCGAGGTTGCGATCGGCCCTGTCCTTCTCGTAGAAATCGTTGGTGAAGTGGGCCGCGATCTTGTGCGCGCCGCGCGAGAGGCGAGCCCGGACGGAGAACTCCTGCGGCGAGGCCTGCGTCGCGTTCACGTCGAACTCGCCGACGGACTTCCCATCGAGACGAACACTCATGTGCGATCGATCCGGGCCGCCCGGCGTCTCCCACGCCTTGACGCGGATCGTGTAATCGCCCGTCGCGGGTGCTTCGAATCGCGAGCCCGCCGGGCCGTTGGAGTAGAGGAAGAAGCCGCCGCGCGGGAGCGGCTGGCCGTTGTTCCCTTCGAGGGGACGGAGCGTGCGCGGCGTGTCTCCGATCTCGATCACCGGCCCGAGCGCGAGCTCGATCGCCTGCTCCGCCGCCGCGAGGTACTGCTCGACCGCGACCGGAGACGTCGACAGCACGTCCGCGATGTTGTCAAAGCCATAGCCCATGTCGTCGACGGGCAACTTGGCGGCCAAGTCGAGCTTGGCGGGATCGATCCCGAGCAGATCGCGCATCGTGTTGCGGTACTCGACGCGATTCAGGCGATGGATCGTGAACCAGCCGGGGTCGATCGGCGCATCGGTGGGAACATACGTCAGCGCCGCATCGATCCACTGCGACAGAATGAGCCGCTCGTGTTCGCTCGGTTGTTTCTCCTTCTTGGGCGGCATGTCGCCGGAAGAGATCATGTCGCGCAAGATGCGGAGGTCAAGATCTCCCGTGAGCGCGGTGCGAACGCCCGTGAGCTCGTCGAGACGCACATCCGACTCGGCGTCATCGCCCGCGTGGCACGCCAGGCAATACGACACGAGCAGCGGACGGACATCGCCGCGGAGCCGACGATCAAGCTCCGACGCCAGTTCGTCGGAAGGTTCGTTCGATGGCGAGCGCGTTCCCGGCGTCGGGGGCTGTAATGGCGGGTCCGCGTTCGTGGCGCTCGCCGGCGGTCGGGCTGCCCACGCAACCGACGCCGACACCACGCCGACAGCCGCCAGCACACACCATCCGCCGCAATGTCGCCACGCCCTCCACATCAGCGGCCAAGTCTACCACAATCACCCGCATCCGCGAATACGATCCGCACGCCCAGGGCTCATCGGCGGGCGCGCCGACCACGCGATCCGGCCGTCACTCCACCTTGACGCGCGTGCCCACCAGAATCTTTACCGGCCCGAGCAAGCCAGATTCCGGGAGCGCCGAGTCCTTGTGCCAGTGCTTCCAGGTCGTGAACGTGAAGCGCCCCTTCTCGGGTCTTTCCCTCAGCGGCGCGGCACTGCCGGCCTTGAACCAGTCCGGCCAACTCTTGATCGTAATGCCGTTCCACTCGCAGTCGTCGGGAAGCTGTTCATCGCCCACGAGTCGGTTGACCCAGGTGTTGGTGACACGCACCCGGAGCGTGTTGCTCCCATCCTTTACGAGCGAAGAAACATCGCCCTCGAACGGGTCGCGCCACCACACGCCGAGGCTCTTGCCGTTGACCCAGACTTCCGCGATGTCGCGCACGCCGCCCAGCGACAAGCGCACCGCGTGGTCGCGCCCCGCCGTGCCAGCGGGGAGCGTGAATGTCGCTTCATAGTCCGCGGCGCCCGAGAAGTACCTCACGCCGTCGACATTGGACTCTGAAAGCGACGCGAGCTTGCCCATCGAAATCGAGCCGGGCGCGCCGCGATCCTTCTGGAACTTCACGCTCCACGGACCAACGACTTCGATCGGCGTCGGCACGCTCTTCACCTCGACCCTGGCGGCCTGGCCATCGGCCCGGGTGACGCCGTACACGCCGGCGCGGAACGCCTGCAACTCCACGCCCGATCGCCTTGCCATCGCGCGATGCGTGAACGGCATGCCCGGCCCGCCCGAATCAAAGATCACGAGCGTGGCGTTCTCGTCGGCGGACTTGTTCATCTCCTTGCCGTCGATCGTGTACTCCACGCGCAATCGCTTGCGGTGGTTGTAGGTCGGATCGCCGAAGAGCCCGTTATTCGCGGGAATCTCGCCCTCGCCGCTGTCGACCATCGACGCGACGATCTTCGTCACGTCCACGCCGCCCGCTCCGTCGATCGCCTCGTACATCGCCTTGTTGACGACGACCTTTGGCGCTCCGGGCGCCCCCTGCGCCCCGGGCGGCGTGATGCTCGCGACGTGTGCGCCGCCCGACTCTTCGCGGAACACCACGAACGCCGATCCCCATGATTCCAGGCGCAGCGACACGCTCGTCCGCCCGTCCGTACCCAGGCTCCACACGGGCGCCGCTTCGGTCTCTCCCGTCTCCGCGTGCCACAACTCCGGCGTGCGATCGCTCACGCGGAATGTGAGCTTTACCTCCTCGGCGCGGGCCCTTTGATTGCTGACGAAGTACACATCCGCGCCGTCGATGTTCCGGTGGATCCATGCGATCTTGGGCTTCAGGCCTCCTTCACGGGCGGCGGCGCACGACACGTCGGGCGCGACGCTCATCGCGGCCAGCACCTCCATCGGCGACTGGCCGGAGTAGACCACGCCTCGGCCATACGCGTGCCGCTTCACGCCCGCGCCATCGCAGTCACCCCACACATCGGAGCCGATCGCGGCGACCTCGAGGCTCGCGCCATCGTCGCCCGCGTTGCTGGGCGACGCCAAGGGCCGAGGCCCGATCACATTCGCGCCGGCTTTCACAAGGTCGCGCACCTTCGCCGCGAGCTTGGGCGTCATGAACGGCGTGTCGGGGAGCACGAGCAGTCGATAGCTCATGCCGCTCGGGAGCACCAGCCGCCCGTTCTTCACGCCCATCCGATCGATCAGCACGTCCGTGCCGCACATGTCGTAGTCGAAGCCGGCGTGCTTCAGTTCGTCGTGCATCGCGTAGCCGTTGGGAGAGCTCTCGCCGATGAAGTACACGACATCGCCGACAAACGTCCCCTGCTGGAGCAGCGACTGGCAGCGTGAGAGATACATGATCCATGCCGCCCCCGGCTCCCACCACGTCGTCGTGCGCTCAAAGTGCGTCCCCCACTGGCCCATCGTCATGCCCGGGTTCACGTCGGCCCACGGCTGGTGCGCGTAGCGGTGCATGATGTACCGGTTGATGCCCGAGGTGTACATCAGATCGCCGATGCCCTTGAGCGATCGCGGGGTATTGAGCCATTTGCCCAGCGTCGGAAACGCCGTGAACGCCTCCGCGCCGATGAACTTCTTGCCGTATACATGCCCCACGCTCGACGCCAGTTTGCACGAACCCGGCATCCCGCCGCCCACCCAGAACTCGCCCATCACGATGTCCGCGTCGCGCCCGACCTGCTGACACTCGAACGGGCCGTCGTAAGGCTCGACCGACATCATGATCCCCGCGCCCTTGCAGAGCTCCGAGAAGCGCGTGTAGTAGTTGTCGGTGAAAAGATCGCCGATGGTTCGCCGGAAGTCCCACAGGAACCTCTCGGATTCCGCCGGGCTCCCGACGATCCGCCCCGTCACCACGGGCAGATACAGCAAGGGGTCATAGCCACGCCGCGCCCGGAACTCCTCGCGGAACCTCGGCGTCCAGTTCTGCGGGCCCATCTCGTAGCTGTCCACCAGGCTGTTGTTCAGCACGCTCCCCGCCAGCGGACCCAGCGACTTGAGCAGCGGCTGCATGCCGCCCGCCCAGAATGCATCGAGCGCCTCGCGGCTCATCTTGTCGACCTCGAGCCCCCGCCCCGAGGTCGGCGACGGCGCGTTCATCGCCCCCGTCAGCGTGTGCCCGATGCGCAGCACCGTCCACTCGCCGCCCGGCGGCGCTTCCCACGCAAACGAGCCGTCCGCGCGCAGATGCGACGTGATGTCCACGATCGACCCAAAGCCGATCGCGGCGTCGCGCGGCAGCGCGCCCGCGACCGGCTGCAAGCCATACTGCGAATCGAACAGCGCCTTGGCGCCGATGTTGTCGATGCGGGCCTTGTCATCCTTCGGAGTCGGGAACGCGAGCACCGCGATATCGCGGTAGTAGCCGCCCACGCTCGCGGGCTGCGCGAGCGATCCCGCCTTCGTGCCGCCTGCGATGCGCGTCTCGCTGATCGTCAGCCTCTGCATCGCGTGCTCAGGAGTCACCCACGGCCCGCCGCTGCTCGACCAGCCCGCGCAGTTATGGACACACAGCTCGATCCCGACGCGCTTGGCTTCCTCGGCCGCGAATTTCACCAGCCCGCGCCACTCGTCGCTGTTGTACTGGATCAGTCCCTCGGGGATGCCCTCGGACACGTTGAAGATCTGCGCCCCGCCCAGGCCGATCTGCTTCATCGCCTCCAGGTCCGCGGTGATCCCCGCTCGCGTCACGTTCCCGTTCATCCAGTGCCACCACGTGTGCGGCCTTGCCTCGCGCGGCGGATCGCGGAACGACTTCTCCAACGCCGATTGACCAAGCGCGGTCGCGGCGGCCAGCGAAACCAGAATCGACACGGAGAAAATGGCGGCGCGTGACATGAAAGGCTCCTTTGGCGAGAGCCGTCATGCTACACGATCACGGCCATGATCAACGTACGTACTTTGTGCTCTCGCCTTTGTTCAAAGGACGCGACGCTCACGCGAAATCCGACAAAGCACGGACAGCTCTCCCACTCAATTCGCATCAAGCGCTCTGCTTCGACCAGCGATCGACCACCCCGCGCAGCTCATCCACGTCCACGGCTGCGCCCGGCGTTTCGGGCCCGAAATACTTGAGCTCAAGCCCCGCGATGTCGCGATCAAGCTCGTTGTTCGTCGCCGTACTCCTCGCGGCACGCAAGCGGCGCAGCGACGTCACCACGCTCAACGGCGTCATCTTCACACCCGCCAAGGGAGAACTCACCAGCGCCACCTCCACCCGCGGACGACGCGCCAGCCACACCAGCATCACGACCACCCCGCCCACCAACGCCGAGAGCGTGATCGTGAGCGGCGTCCAGAACCGCGTCGACACCGCGACGCTCGCGCCCATCACGGGCACGATGTCGAGGTCCGCGTAGGTGCGCGCATCGAGCGTCGCCTGCTCGCCCTCGCGCAGCGTGGGGAGCGTGAAGCTACTCGCCACGCCGCCCGAAGCTCGCTTGAACGGGATCAGCACCGATTGCTCGGTCTTCAGCCGATACATGCCCGTCTCATCGGGTTCTGGGTAGCCCTCCTTGGGCTCTTCGTTCGACGACATCCACGCGTACCGACCACTCGACACCGAGCCCTCCTGCAGCACGATCGGCGGACGCCGCTCGATCTTGTCGCGATCGACCTCGTAGCCCGGCAGCGCGTTCTCCACTCCGACGAGGATGTCCTCGATCGAGGGGAGCACGCCCTCGCCCTTGAGCATCACTTCAAGACTCGGCGACTCGTTCTTCGGGCCGGGCGACTCAACCGGGCGAACGTCGACAAGCTGCGACACCGCCAGCTTCTTCACCGGCCGCCGCACGCTCGCCTCGCCCTGCGCGAGCAGCGGCGTATTGCTCGGGAGCGCCAGCGTCACCGGCCCGGTCTGGTCGGTGAACTGCATGTCCATCACCATCTGCGGCAGGCGATCGGTGCTCGCGTCCTTCCGCGTCACGATCAGATACGCCATCGGCTTTTCGACCCAGCCGTCCTGACCCTCTTCGACCACGCCGCGTGCGGGCATGAAGGGATCAAAGAAGCCGATGGACTCCACGCTGAAGCCCTTGGCAAAGGTCGACTCGACGTTCTTCTTCAGTTCGTCGCGATAGTTCATCTCGCGATAGCTGTTGCCGACGCGCCCGTACACGCCGTTCTGAAGGTACTTGCCGAAGCCGCCCGTCTCGCGCTCCACGGAGTTCGTGTAGCGCAGCGAGACAAGCACGCCGAACGCCCTGTTCACGCCCACGCGATCATCGCCGTCGATCGTGAGGCGCAGGCGAAGCTCGTTCTTGACCAGGTCGAGATAGACCTCCTGCATCGCGCGCAGCCCCGCGCCCGCGGGATGGTCCTTGATGATCCGCAGCGCGTGCTTCACCAGCCGCGGCTTGACCTCCGGGTCCGCTCCCCCCACCGCCCCCATCACGTCCGACGCCAGCGTCGCCAAGTGACGGTCGCGCGCCTCCGGCGGCATGGCGTCGATCGACTTGCGGATCAACTCGATCTGATCGTCCTGCGCCGTGCCTTCCTTTGGCAGATCGTCGGGACGCAGGAAATTCAACTCCGCCGTCCCCATCGCCGCGCCGAACCACCGACGATAAATCGTCGGATCGTCCCGCTCAGTCCCCGCGCTGATCGCGGCGCTGTACCGATCCGCCGCCTTGGCGAACGCCTCGAACGCCTCGCGCCGATAGTCATTCTGTTTCGCGGCGTCGGCGATCTTGCCCTGCGTGAGCTGGAACTGCATGCGGTCAAACGCGATCCCCGCGCATGCGGTCAAACGCGATCCCCGCGCGCACCCCCGCGATCTTCCAAGCCGCCGGATCGCTCGCCATCGCCGCGTCCATGAGCTCCAGCGCAAGGCCGTACCCCTTGTCGACCATCGCCGCGATCTCGACGTCGGTGCGCTTCGCGCCGGTCTTCCGCTGCTCCTGGCGACTGCGCCAACTGCCGTTCAGCCCGGCGGCCATCGACTGCGCCAGCGTCACGCTCGTCGCCGCGGGCATCGAAGGCACCGCCCCGAACACCCGCTCGATGTTGCCCTTGTCATACACCTCGGTCACCGCGTGGCACGCCTTGAACGTCGGCACAAGACCCGGCAACCGGCTTGTATCGACGCCGGCGCCCTGCAGCTCTCGCACCAGGCCCGCGAGGCGATCGAGGTTCCGCTGCTGCCGACCTCGCGTCAACGGCGCCATGGGCAGAAACTCGCGATAATAGAAATACCACTGATAGTCCATGTCGTTGTTCTGCGCGGGCGGATTCAACTGTCTTTCCCAGTGAACCAACAGGTGATCCGCGACATTGGCCGCGTCCGCGGGCGCCGCCTTGATCGCGTCGCGCAACAGCGACAGCGCCTGCTCCGTCTCGTCGGCCTTGAGCGCGATCGCGATCGACGCCTTCCTCGCCCGCATCGACAGGCTGGGCTCGAGCCCCGAGAGCCACCGCTCGTTCGGGACGGCGTGCAACAGGAGCTGCGCTTCGCGCGACACACCCTGCCCGCCCATCATCCCGCGCCGCCCGCCGCGGTTCTGTTCGTTCGGATCAACCGCCCGCTCCATCTCCACCACCAGCGCCGTCGTCAGCATCCGCAGCGGCACGCGCAGCGTCGTTGAATCCGTATCTCCCCGCTCGAGCAACGCATCGACGCCCTCCTTCAGCGTCAGGATCGTCTGCGCCCGCTCTTCCTCCGACTTCTTCGAATCGCCCAGACCCGCCGCCTCCAGCGCCATCAGCTCCAGCGCCACCGGCCCGAGCACGCGATCGCTGAACACCTCCGACAGCCACGCACCGTACGACGACTTCGGCAGCTCGTGCATCATCTCGATCGCGAGCTTGAGCGCCTGCTTCCGCGGCTCGGGCTTCGCGCTCGCCAAGAGCGCGGTTCGCGTCAGGATCGACCACGCCTCCTGCTTCAGGCCCGCGCCCTGCGGCGACTGGCCCGCGCCATCCACGAGCGCCAGCTTGTACTTCGCGTGAACCAGGAGAAGTTCCGCGTCGCCCGCTTCCATCGCCTTCTCGGCGGGCGAGAGATACTCGTACGCCTCCTTCACAAGACCGCCGCCCGACAGAAACTCGACGGTGCGCCGGCGCGAGCCCTCGTCCGTGTTGCCGAACACGCGAGTGCCCGTGTGGATCCGCGCGAGCATCGCGCCGGTGCTGTTCTTGCCCGCGGCCGTCCCCAGCATCTTGCCCAGCGACTCCATCATCCAGGGCTTGAACTCACCAGGGCACGCCTCGGCCACATCAAGCGTCTCCTCCGGCAACAGCCCCGCGTCACCGCGCGAAAGACCTTGCAGAATGAACGAGTAGATCGCGTCGCCCTCGGGGAGCGGCCTGGACCTGAGGTAGGATCCCAGCGCCCCCCACTCGCCCGCCAGCGTGTGGAGGTGGACCCACCGCGCCGTATCCATGGGCGTCGCCTTTTCCGGGTTCGGGAAGGGCACCTGCCCAAACCCCAGGCTCGATCGCGCGCCGAGCACCGCCGCGGGCGTGCGCTGGAAGTTCATCGCGCGCATCGCGTTGACGATCTGCATGCCCTTGCTCATCTGCGCATTCCGCTCCGCCGCAAACCCGAACTCTTGATCGAGATCGACCCCCAGGTCGGCGTAGTAGGCCATCATCTGCGCCTGCTGGTCGGGCGAGAGCGCGTCGTACATCGCGCGCAGAGCCTTCTTCTGCTCTGGCGCGAGCGATCCCGCGCTCGCCGGCGCCGCGCCAGGCTGCATCGCGTCGGGAGGCATCGCCACCTCCGGCGCGGCCGCGTCCATCGGCGCTTCGCCCTCGGGCGGTTCAATCACCGCGCCCGCGGAAGCCGCCCCGACCGGCTGTGACCACGCGATGCAGGCAACGCCAAAGCTCGCCGCCATCCACGCCGCCCACACCAGCCGCGGCGCCTTCGACTCGCGCTCAATATAGCCGCTCAACATTCGTGTCCCTTCCTCGCGATTCTCTCTGCGCTGTCCGTCGTTCATCCCGCCTCACCCAAGCCGCAGCATGGTGTCGGTCACCAGCCAGGCCCCACCTCATCACCCATCCCCGCGCCATTCTGGGGCGGGCCATTCCCGTTCGGCCCGCGCCCGCGCCGCTTGCCCTTGCCGAGCCGATTCCCCGCGCCGGTCGGCGAGTCCTTCGGCCGCGCCTTGGCATACAACTCGCCGAGCGAGCTCTGCTCGAGGTTCAGCACCAGCTCGACATTCCGCCGGTTGTCCTCCGCCACGCTCGTTCGTGACGAGGCCTCGCTCTTCGTACCCGATGCCTCCGGTCCTTTCGCGCCACCCGCGCCGCGCGAGGCTTCCTCGCCACCCGCGCTCGCAATCGCATCGTGCTGCCCACTCTCAGCCCGCGTCGTCACCGACTCGGGCTCATGCTCAGCGAGGTACCTGAACTGCTGCCGCGCCTGGCCCGCGACCTCTCTCCACACTTCCGCGGGCTTGCCCGACATCCTCAGCAGCCTCGCGCCGTAGTAATACGCCGTGCCCAGCTCCGCCCGCGCCTTCCGCGCCAGCTCGCTCTCGCCCTTGCCCTCGTTCGCCAGGTCATCCAGCAACGCCTCGAGATCGTCCGCGCCCTCGCCGATGTCGCCGGATCGCACCGCAGCGTGCGCCCGCGCGACCCGCAACTCCCGCTCGATCGCCGCGTCACTGTCGCGCATCAACTCGACCGCGGGCGAAAGCGCGTCCGCCACCCGCCGCCAGGCGCCCTCCGCCTTCGTCGCCGCGACGCTCT
>JABWBC010000124.1 GCA_013360695.1 Phycisphaerales bacterium | reverse complement strand
GCGCCCCGCTCCGCCAGGCGATGCGCCCACGGCACGAGCAACGGCCCGACAACCAACGTGATCACGATCACGCTGACGACGGCGGCGTTGGCCTCGGGTGTGATGAGGCCGGCGGCCAGCGCGCTGGCGAGGACGACGAGGCTGAACTCGCCACCCATGGAGAGATAGACGCCGGAGAGAACCGACGTCCGCGCCGGCGCACCGAGAATCCATGCCGTCCCGCCGATGACCAGGGACTTGAGCCCGAGCACGACGATGACGCCGAGGGCGATTTTGGCCCAGTGCCCGACCATCACGGTCGGGTCGAGCGTGAGCCCGACGCCGGTGAAGAAGACCGCGAGCAGAAGGTCGCGCATGGGCTGCAACTGCCCCACGATCTGGTGGCGGAAGGGCGTGAGGCTGAGCATGAAGCCGGCGAGGAACGCGCCCATCTCGGGGCTGAAGCCCACGGCGCCGGTCGCCAGCGCCGCGCCCAGGCCCGTCGCCGCCGCCAGGAGCAGCAGGAGTTCTCCGAACCCGCCCGAGCCGTCCTTGGAGCGTCCGAGCCAGTTGAGCACGCGCGGCAGGATCGCGTACCCCACCACCACGATGCCGATGATGGCGCCGAGCGAGCGACCGATCGCGCCGGTCCACTCGATGGCGGCGGGCACGCCCGCGTCGATCGACTGTTCCTGGCCGATCGGGCCGATGGTCACGCCACCCACGCGCGCGATGAGCGGGATCGCGGCGAGCATGACGACCGCCAGCAGGTCCTGGGCGATGGCGATCGCAAGGCAGAGTCGCCCGTGTGCGGACCGAAGCTCGCGGCGTTCCTGCATGACGCGCATCAGCACCGCGGTCGACGACATCGCGATCGCCATGGAGATCGGCAGGGACGCGCTGCTCCCGGACCCGAAGAGCAGGCCGACGGGCCACATGAGCAGCACGGTCGCGACGGTCGAGATCACCCCCACCGCCAAGGACGAGATCATCCCGCTGCGGAGGCTGCGAGCTTCGAGCATCAGGCCGATCGTGAACATGAGGAGGATGACCGCGAGGCGCGAGATGTTCTCGACGTTTTCCGGGCTCTGCACCAGCCCGAACGCGTGGGGACCGACAATCGCGCCGGCGACCACGTACCCGGGAATCATGCCAAGGTGCAGACGGCGGAAGAGCGCGGCCACCGCCGCCGCCGTCGCGAGGATCGCGAGCAGGTCGAGCAGCAGGCGCGCCCCTTCGGCGTGTGAGTTGTCCGCGCTCTGGGCGAGCACGAGCATCGGATTCATCATCTCGTGCACGTCAAGCATCCTTGCTCCCGCGGCCCGCGCCGCACCGGGTCGTCATCACGCCGTCACTCATGCCTCGCGCGCTAAACCGATCGCTCGCGGCTCAGCCGGTCGCCATTGCTCCATCCGCTCCGCCCCGGGCGTTCCTTCTCAGCAGCACCGAGAGCAGCATCACGTCCGCGGGCGTCACGCCCTCCAATCGCGACGCCTGTCCGAAGGTCGTCGGCCTGAACTTCGCCAGCGCCTGGCGTGTTTCCGCCCGCAGCGCCGACATCCCCAGGAAGTCCGCGCCGTCCGGGATCCGCCGATGCTCAATCTCCGCCGCCCGGCGAATCTGGGCCTTCTGCTGTGCAACATACGGCATGTAGAGGCGATCCGCCAGCACGCGCGCGAGCACGCCGCAGGACCGCGCACGTCGCACCAGATTCGCGTCGGCGTTTTCAAGCTTCGCCTCGATCTCACGCGTCTCGACGCCCGGCGTGCGGATGAGTTTGTCCAGTGGAGTGCCGTCGACCTTGATCGCGTCGATCAGGCGATTGAGCTCATCGCTCGAGCGCCGGCGCTCCGCGAAGAACTCGCGGCGGATGGCGCCGAGGTCTGGGGCGTCGCTCTCATCGGAGCGGGCACTTCGGGCGCGATCGCGCTCGTTGCCGGCGCTGAAGCCGGCGTCACGCGGCCCGAGCAGCCCGAGCTTTTCCGCGAGCGGCGTCAATCGCTCCGGAGCGTTGTCCGACCGGAGCAAAAGCCGATGCTCCGCCCGGCTGGTGAACATGCGATAAGGCTCGAGCGGCGTCTTGGTCACCAGGTCGTCCATCAGCACGCCGATGTACGCGTCCTCTCGACCCAGGACGAACTCGCCCTCGCCACGCGCGAGCCTCGCCGCGTTGATTCCGGCGACGAGGCCTTGCGCTGCGGCCTCTTCATAGCCGCTCGTGCCGTTGATCTGCCCTGCTAGAAACAGGCCGGCGACCGATCGCGTCATGCCCGTCGCCAGAATCTGGTGCGGCCTGACCATGTCGTATTCGACCGCGTAGCCATAACGCAGTATCTCGGCACACCCGCAGCCCGGCATCGACCGCACGATCATGTCCTGCACGTCGCGGGGCAGGCTGGTCGAGATGCCGTTGCAGTAGATCCAGTCATCGCGCAGGCTCTCTGGCTCCAGGAACACGGCGTGACGCTCGCGTTCCGCGAAGCGAACGACCTTGTCCTCGATGCTCGGGCAATAGCGTGGGCCGACGCCCTCGATCTGGCCCGAGTACATCGGCGCGCGATGAAGATTGGCGCGGATCAGCTCGTGCGCTTCGGGCGTCGTGCTGGTCTGGCGGCATTCAACCTGTGGCAAAGCCGGAAAGCGCGACAGCGACGGATAAGTTAGCGACAGACCTGCAGGCGGGACCGTATCGGCGGTCTCCGTGCCATCGACTGCGTCGGCAAGGCTATTGCGATCAAGCGATTTCGTTTTCCCCGATAGATCGCTGAACGCCGTCGGCTCGTGATCGCCCTGCTGGGGCGGGAGCGCATCCCAATCAATCGTGCCGCGCCGGATCCGCGGCGGCGTGCCGGTCTTCAGCCTTCCGAGCTCAAAGCCAAGTTCGCGGAGCGCGCCGGAGATCCCGACCGCCGCGTGCTCGCCGAAGCGTCCACCCTCGCTCGTGGTTTCGCCGGTGTGCATCAGGCCGCGCATGAACGTGCCGGTGGTCAGCACGACCGCAGGGGCGAGCAATTCAAAGTTCTCCGCGGAATCACCTGACGCGGCAAGTGGGTTGGCGACCGAGGACCCCTCGCCGGCGCCCCGCCGCTTGTCGTCGCGAGCTTCACCATTCGCGCCCTTGATCACCACGCCGCGCACTCGACCGCGCTCCACACGCAACGCCTCGACGCTCCCCTCGATCACGCGGATCTCAGGGCGGGCCGCGATCATTCGCTGGACCTGCTCGGCGTAGGCGTGCTTGTCGCACTGGGCCCGCGGGCCTTGCACGGCAGGGCCTTTGCTGGCGTTGAGCACGCGCAGCTGGATCGCGGTAGCGTCGGTGGCCAGGCCCATGAGGCCGCCCATGGCGTCGATCTCGCGCACGAGCTGGCCCTTGGCCAGGCCGCCGATCGCGGGATTGCACGACATCACACCCATCGTGGCGGCGTTCATCGTCACCAGCGCGACCGACGCCCGCCCGTCCCGAGCGGGGAGCAGATTCGCCGCGGCCCAAGCGGCCTCCACGCCGGCGTGCCCGCCGCCGATCACGATGACATCGAACGACTCTTGACGCACTTGGGATTGTACGACCGCGAGCGGCGTCTACTTCGGTTGTCCTGTATCGACCTCGGTCCCGCCGTAGTCGATGCCCTTGAGGCCGCCGCGCGTCCAGCGGTAATAGCCGGTGACGGTCTCCTTGTTCGCCCCGCTCTGGGTTGGGGGCTCAAAGCCCAGAATCAGCGGGCTGTAGTCGAACAGGGTCGGGTTTTTGTTCTTGGGCGCGTTGGGCATGAAGCCTGGGTTGGCTTCGCCCGTTTTCCTGGTCCGCACCGACGCGTCGAAAAAGAGGAGCGGCACCCTGGCATCGGGATATGCGAAAAAGAGCGGAGTCTTTTCGTGTCGCGCGTAGAACTCGAACACCAAAACCTTGCCGGACGGATACACCACCTCCGCCGCACGCCTTTTCGCGAGCCCCGCGCTCCCCACCAGAAACAGGTTGTGGTCCGCTGGGTACTGAATATACGTCGTCTGGCTGCCGTTCCTCTGGTCTGGGCACCAAGTCTGGGGCACGATCTGGTAGGTCGAGGAGTAGGGCCACATCTTGTCATAGTCCTTGTCCGGGCCCGCCTTGGGCGGATTCGGCGGGTTTCGGGGATCCCCTTGCCAGCCGAGTAGCGCTCGATCCTCCGGGCACGCCATCGACTTTTCAGGAAGTTTTTGGCTCAAGTAGTCCGCGAGAACCAAGTGGCTGTACTGGCGATGCGGGAGGCGGCCCGTAACTCGGCCGATGTCAGCACGATCGGAGAGCTTTCGCAGGATGTAAACCGCCTGATCGGCGGCGGCTTGCACATCGCTGTCCGCCCCCTTGAGATCGGAATACTCGTCCTGGTAGTTCTTGCCGGCCGTCCAGGAGTATCCCGCGATCCGGTTCTGGAAATCAACCTGGTAGGTCGCATGGGCCTTGCCAAGCTGGCTCAGATTGCTCTCGCACGCCACCCGGCGCCCCGACCGCCTCGCGCCGCCCAGGGCCGGGAGCAGAATCCCGATCAGCAGCGCGATGATCGCGATGACGACCAGAAGCTCGATCAGCGTGAAGCCACGGACTCGATGATGCCTGAGGTGGACAGCCATGCTGCCTCCCTGTTGAATTGCCCGGCAGTCCCAGCGGGAGAATCCGTCCCCACGCGCGCGACCGCGCTGCTCAACGGGCGAATGCCCGCCGAACTCAGTGTACAAATTTCAATTCGCGATGCAAGGGGGTGGTGCGAGAGCCATCGAAGTTCGACGGGACGATTTCGATCGGCCACGGGGCGCTGGCCGTCAACCTCGCCCGGTCCCCGCCCTGTGGAGGGTCACCCAAGACCCCGGCCCCGGCGGATTCGCCCGCCGGTTGCCCGATGTCTATTTCTTACCGGGCATTCTCATGGACGAACCCCCGGAACAGGGTCAGCCACAGGATCCGCACGTCGAACCAGATTGACCAGTGGCGGATATAGAACAGGTCGTACTGCAGACGTTTCCTGAGGCTTGTCGGCCCGCGCATCCCGTTCACCTGGGCCCACCCCGTCATGCCGGCCTTCACATGCGTCCGCAGCATGTACCCGCGCCAGTCCTCGCGGAACCGCGCGATCAACTCCGGCCGCTCCGGCCTCGGGCCCACCAGAGACATCTCGCCGCGCAGCACGTTGAAGAGTTGCGGCAGCTCGTCCAGGCTCGTGCGGCGCAGGAACCTTCCGATCGGGGTGATCCGACCGTCGTCGCGCTGGGTCCACTCGCTGGGAACCTCGCGCCGGATTCGTCCGTCCCGGCCCTCGCGATCCTGCGTGGTCGCCTGCACCTCGTCGGCGAGCGTCACCATGCTCCGGAACTTGTAGATGTCGAACTGCTGCCCGCCCAGGCTGACTCGACGCTGCTTGAAGACCACCGGGCCCGGCCCGCTGAGACGCACCAGCCCCGCGACGAGCAGCATGACCGGCGAGAGCACCACGATCGCCGCCATCGCACCGACCACGTCCAGCACCCGCTTGCTCACGCCGCCCAGGCCTGCCGCCGGAGATTCGCGGCAGCTCAGGATCGGCATGCCGTCCAGCTCGCTCACGCTCATCGCCTGCGTCGCGTAGCGGGGCGGGACATCTGGGATGATCTTGACGTCGAACGGGAATCGCTCCAGCGTGCGCAGGACGCCCGGAACCGCCGAGGCCCGTGAGGTCGGGATCGCCAGGTAGACCGCGTCGACCGGATAATCCTCGAGCGTCTCGGTCATCGCGCCCACGCCGCCGCGGACCGGACGCCCGAGGCAGAGCTCGCGCGACGTGTGTTCGTGGTGAGACACGAAATAGGCGACGTTGATGCCGGTCCAGCTGTTCCGCTCCAGCGTGCGGCACGCGATCTGCCCCAGCCGCCCCGTGCCCACGATCGCGACGTGCCTCTGGTTCCAGCCGCGGCGACGCAACTGGCGGAGCGCGAGGCGGAATCCCGCGCGCTCAACGCTCAACGCCACGGGCATGAGGAGCAGGAGCAAGCCGAACTGGAATCGCGCGGCCTCGAAGACGTGCCCGCCCAGCTGGCCCGCCGCCGCCCCCTTGGGCCCATCCACGAAGTCGTTGCCCGCCAGCCACAACGTGAGCACCAGCAGCGCCACCGACATGGCGGCGGCCTTGATGATCTGTGCGGTCTCCGACAACAGCGACTGGTCGCGCCGCGGGCGATAGAGGTTGAAGAGCCAGAAGCACGCCAGCGTGATCGGGATCGCGAACAAAACGAAGGGGCCCTTGACGTAGGACTCCCATTGCGTGGACCACGACTCGCCCTTGTTCGGCCAGTATTTCTCGACGACCACGCGCCGGGCCGCCCACGCCACGCCGCACGCCGACGCCACCACCAAAGCGTCCATGCACGCCAGCAACACGACAAAGATCTGATGTCGCTGTTTGAGCAAGATTCCGTCCTCACCTCGGCCGAGATGCCGCCGGAAAGTTCCGTCACACCCCGCACGGGCCGTCCGTGCCCACCGCACTTTCTCGATCCGCGGCCCGTCTGTCAACGCGACTTATCGCAAATCCCGCAAACCACGGGCCGCGAGTTTCTCAATGGAGACCAAACGTTGCGAACAAACACCCGCCCTGCCGACCCAGTCTCCGCTGGGCGTGCCGGCCAGATGGGCTCCAAGCGTAGCGCGTTCGCCCCAAATTGACGACCCGTTCACACGCGACGACACGGGCCGCCTACCACCCCGGTCCGGTCCGGGGCGAACCCTGGCGCTTGCCGATCGCTTCGATCACTTCTCGCTCCTGCGCGGAGAGATCCTTCTCCGGCGGCGTCACGATCTTGGTGACCGCGTAGAAGTCGCCCTTTTCCCCGCTCGCCGCGTGAACGCCCCGGGCACGCAGACGCAAGGGCCGGCCGCTCGCGGTCCCGGGCGGGATTGTCAGGTCCACCGATCCCGCAAGCGTCGGCACCGTCACCGTCGCGCCCAGCATCGCCTCCGCGATCGTCAGCGGCAAATCGATGAAGACGTCGTTCGCCCCGCCGACGCCGTCACGCGGCCCGCGCCTGAACAACTCGTGCTCCTCGACCAGCACGGTCAGGATCAGGTCGGCCTCGCCGGCCCCGCCGCGCACGCGGAGTTGCTGCCCGCTCGAAACGCCCGCGGGGATCTTGACCTCGATGGTGCGAGAGCGATCGCCCTCGCTCACTCGGAACGTCTCCGTGCCTCCCTTGCACGCGGTCATGAACGAGATGGAAAGGTCGGCCCGCACGGGTTCGGCCCCGGCGTGAGGGCGCGGCTTGGCCTTCTTGCCGCGCACGCCTCCGGCGCCGAAGGGCGAGCCCCCGCCTCGAACGCCCCCACTCCCACCAAAGATCGCATCGAACATCGACCCGATGTCCTCGACGTCAAAGTCGATGTTCGAGCCCGAGCCCGTGGACCACCTGACATGCGGCCCATGCCCTGCATGTCCCGCATGACCCGCGGGCCCGCCGCTCGCGCCGGACTTCACGCCCGCGTGCCCGAACTGGTCGTACATCTTCCGCTTCTTCTCATCGGACAAAACGTCGTAGGCCTCCTGAACCTCGGCGAACTTCTTGGTCGCGTCGGAGGCCTTGTTCACGTCGGGATGGAGCTTTCGAGCCAGGCCGCGGTACGCGCGCTTGATCTCGTCGTCGCTTGCGCCGCGATTCACGCCAAGGACGGTGTAGTAGTCGCGCTCCGCCATCGGTCAATGGTAGAACCATGCCAGCGTGGGGTTGATTCAGCCCGGTCGTTCGCGGAGCCTCAGGCCCGGCGTCCAACTCCACACACCGCAGGCCGAACCCCGGTCACTTGGGCTGGGCCGCCGGCTCGGCAGGCCGCGTTCCGCCGGAGGACGCCTCACCCGCGTGGTCGTCCTCCGCCTCGGGCTGTGGCGCGGGGCGCTCGACGTGCAGAATCTCGACCTCGAACACCAGGTCCATGTTGGGCGCGATGTTCGCCCGCGGGTTGCCCCGTTCGCCATAGCCAAGCGCCGCCGGGATGTACAATCGCCGGATCGTTCCCTTGGTCGCGCCCAAAAGGCCGATGTTCCAGCCCTGGATCAGCGTGCCCTGCACCAGCGTGAATGGCGTGGGCTTGGTTCGCGACGAATCGAACTTCACGCCCGACTCGGTCCAGCCCGTGTACTGCACCGTCACGCGGTCGTCCTTCTGGATCGAGAGATCGCTCTCGGGAAGGGCGAAGTCGATCGCGGCCAGGCCGTCGCTCATCCGCCGGACGGTGATGGGCGCGTTGTACCGCTTGAAGACATAGCCGCCCGCCGGCGCGCCCCACACTTCCTTGCCCTCGGCGTCGAAGCCGCGATCGCCGGTGGTGAACGTGTCCTTGGTGACCGAGAGTTCGCTGGTCATCTCGACCGCCCCGCCCGACGCCGTCGGATAGGCATACGGCGTGGCGCCCTTGTATCCGCCCTCGCCCGGTGTCAACACCATGTCCATCGTGCCGATGAAGTCCGCCGCCGAGACATGCTGCGTCAGGTTCGGCAGCAGTTCCTTGGCGGCCCACATCCCGACCCACGCGCCGATGCCGTTCTGGGCCGTGATGCTGTGCGGATCGAGCGTCCGCATCCTGATCTTGCCCCTGGAGTGATAGAGCTGCAGGATCGACTGGCGGTACGGCAGCTGCATCGCGTCGGCCCGCGCGGACTCGACATACAGCGCGTTGGGCAGGCCGCTGATGGCGACCGGCGTCACCGCCATCACGATGTCGATGCTCGTGCCGCCCCCCACCGCCTCGACCGGCTTCTCCGTCTTCCAGGTGCCGACCAGCATGTCGCCGATCTTGCCAAGCTCCGCATCGGTCCACGCGGGCTGCGCGGGCCTGGGCTTTTCGGCAACGACCGGGGCAGGCGGCTGACCCGGCGCCTGGGTCGGGGGCTCGCCGCCCCACGTCGAGCCGCCGAAGATCACCGCCAATCCGGCGGCTACGAAACCATGCAGAGTGTTCTTCATCGTCATGCTCCCCTTGAGCCACGTTCGAAAAAGCGACGAGCAGGGGCTACCCCGCCCGTCGCGATGCTCAGCACTCACCCGATCGGGCTCGCTCAGGCCAGGCTCGGGAAGAGCTTGTTCACCACGCCGACCAGGTCCTTGACGTGGCTGATCGACTCGTCCATGAACTTCTTCTCTTCGGCGTTCATGGTGAAGGTCAGGATCTTCTCGACGCCCTTGCTCCCGAGCACGCACGGCACGCCGACGAAGTAGCCCTGGCCCTTCTGCCCGCCCGACACGCCGAACTGGTCCTCGCAGTACGCGGCGCAGGGGATGACTCGCTTCTTGTCGCGGACGATCGACTCGACCATCTCGATCGTGCCGCTCGCCGGGGCATAGAACGCGCTGGTGCCCATGAGCTTGACGATCTCGCCGCCGCCGACCTTGGCACGCTCGACGCAGGCCGTGATCTTCTCCGCGGGGAGCAGGTCCGACACCGGGATGCCGTTGACGCTGGTGAGGCGCGGGAGCGGCACCATGTCGTCGCCGTGCCCGCCCAGGAGCAGGCCCTGGATGTCCTCGACCGACACGCCGAGCTCCATCGCCAGGAAGGTCTTGTACCGCGCCACGTCGAGCGCGCCGGCCTGGCCGAGCACGCGGTGCGCCGGGAAGCCCGTCACCTTCCACGCGACGTACACCATCGCGTCCAGCGGATTGCTCACCACGATCACGATCGAGTCCGGAGCGTACTCGCGCACCTTCTCGGCGCAGCTCTTCACGATCCCCGCGTTCACCTGCACCAGGTCGTCGCGGCTCATCCCCGGCTTGCGCGGCAGGCCCGCCGTGATCACCACCACGTCGCTCCCCGCGATGTCCTTGTAGTCCGAGGTGCCCGTGATCTTGCTGTCGAACTGCTCGATCGGACCGCAGCACGACAGGTCCAGGCCCTTGCCCTTGGCGACGCCTTCCTTCTCGGGGATATCGAGCAGCACGATGTCGCCCAGCTCCTTCGCCGCGGCCCAGTGCGCGCACGTCCCGCCGATGTTCCCCGCCCCGATGATGCTGATCTTGGCCCGACGCATGGCAACTCCTTGGATGGTCAAGCGCCCAAACAAGCCGGGCGCGATGCTCGTGGCTCAGGCGCCCGCGACTCGAATCGCCGGGCGTCCAACCGCTCCCGAGGGTTCACCCCCCGGGCCCCAAGGATAGACGCGCCGAGCCCCGGCTTTCCCCGGCCCGCCCGCGCCGGGAATCGCCGTGACTTTCTCAGTTCTGTTGCGAAACCGCGTCGCCCACCCGCCCGAATCCGGACGAACTCCCCAAGCATTCAGCCCGCCGGCGTCAACCGGATCACGTCGTCCCGGCACTCAAACACCAGGTCCGGGCGCACCCCGCCCAGGTAGTCCCGCAGCGCCTCGATCGTCGGGTAATCGTGCGTGCCGTTGAACTCACGCGCATCGTCGATCAGGATCACATGCCCGCGCACGCGATGCTCCAGCACATGCCGAAGCTCGCGCATCACCGGCGTCTCCTCGATCCCCTTGGCCGTGCCCGGCCCGGAATAGTGCCCGTCCAGCCAGAACAGGCACGGGCGATCGATCGTCGCCAGCAGCTCCCCGAGCACCCGCCCGCTGTCCCCGTGCATGATCGTCACGTTGCGATCGCGCGCGAACCTCGCCTTGGCCCTCGCGTGCAGCGCGTCGTCGAGCTCGATCGAGACCACGCGCTCGAAGCGCCCTTTCATGGCCCGAACCATGTCGCCGTGAAACGTCCCCGTCTCGATCAGCGTCGTGCGCGGAAACCGCCGCGCATACTCGCCCACCACCGCGCGCTTCACGGCCGGCGGCGGGGGCGTCGGCCGCCCGCTCC
>JABWBC010000123.1 GCA_013360695.1 Phycisphaerales bacterium | reverse complement strand
GCGCACCAAAGCGGTGATAAGCGGTTACTAACCGGGAGGAGCGGGGGTGGTGAGTCGTGAAGAGAAGACGGAAGAGGATTCAACGCGGAGGGCGCAGAGAGGAGAGAAGAGAAGAAGAGGGGAAATGGGGAAGACAAGAAAAGCGGGGAAGGGTGGGCAGGGGACGAGGATGTCGGCACGGCGGCGGGAGGCTGATGCTCAGGACTTTTCGTGGTCGTGGTCTTTTTCGTCGGGTTCGCGGATGACCTTGACGACCTGTTCGGGCTCGTCCTGGAAGACGCGGGAGAGGTCGGAGAGCGGGCCGGCGGAGCGGGTGATGAGGGAGACCTCGTCGGGGAGCTGCTTGGCGACTTCGCCGACGATGTCGCCGACGACCTTGCGGCTGAAGAGGGAGCGGCGTGACTTGCCCATGATGAGGGTGTCGCAGCCGAAGGTGACGGTGTAATCGAGGATTTCGGCGGTGACTTCGGTGCTGGTGACGTAGATGGGGATGACGGGGACGCCGGCGTCGCGTCCCATGACCATGACGGTGCCGAGTGCTTCCTGGGCGTCGCGGTCGTCGTCGAGCTTGGGGATTCGCCCGGGGGTGATGTCGAGCACGCGGAGGGTGCGGACGTAGATGACGAAGAGGATGGCGTTTCGCTTCTTTGCGAGGCGGACGGCGTATTCGGCCTGGTCCTGGCCGCGCGCGGCGAGCATGATGCGGGGGCGGCCGGGCTCGAGCTTGAGGGGCTTGTCGCGGAGTTCGGCCATCCAACCGGCTTCGGGTTCCTCGACGCGTTCGGCGCGAGCGGCGGCGCGGGACTTGAGGACCCAGCGGACGGCGAGGACGGCGCCGACGAGACCGGCGGCGAAGACGGTGGCGTTGGGTTTGGCGACGATGATGGTGGCTTCGATGGCGGCCATGAGTGCGGCGAGGGCCCATAGGCCGCGGCGTTCCCAGACGCCGATGGCGAGAGCTTTGTTGGCGGCGCAGCTGAAGACGCTGATGCAGATGGCGCCGACGACGCCGATGGCGTAGAGCTCTCCGAGGGATTTGGGGTCGGCCTCGAAGAGGAGGACGCCGGCGGGGAGGATGCAGGCGACGACGAGGGCGATCCAGGGGACGCCGGAGTAATTGAGCTTGGTGAGGGGGCGAGGGAGTTCGGCGTCGCGTGCCATGGAGTATTGGACGGAGACCATGGCCATGATGGCGGTGTTGACGGCGGACATGAGGAGGAGTCCGAAGAGGAGTGCGGTGGAGACGCCGAAATAGAGTCCGAAGGAAGCGCCGAGCATTTTCCCGCCGGCCTCGGTGGCGAGGAGCTTGACGCCGACGTCGCGGTATTGGCGGATGTGCTCGGGGACCTGCTCGGGCCTGAGGCCGCCCTGGATTTCGTGGTGGATGTAGTCGGGCGTGGTCTGGTTGATGAGCCCCGGCAGGGCGTTCATGGCGAGGCAGAAGATCATGTTGAGGAGGAGGACCTCGACGAGGACGATCCAGATGGTGCGTCGGGCGGTCTTGGCGACGGGCTCGGACATGAGGCCGGTCATGTTGGCGACGGCTTCGATGCCGGAGAGGGCCAGGACGATGCGGACGAGGCTTTCCCAGCGCTGCCACCAGTTGTCGATGCCGGGGGGGTTGAAGGTGATTTTCTGGAGGCCGGGCCAGACGAAGGGGACGCAGGCGACGGCGATGAGGAGCGAGGCGACGATGGCGACGATGGCGATGACGAGGGCGAAGCGTCCGGCGGAGCGAGCGCCGAGCCAGTTGACCATGCCGATGACGACGATGGCGGCGATGGAGACGGGGACGACGAACTCGTGGGGCATGTCGAAGTAGTGGAGGGCTTCGACCATGGAGAGGGCGGCGGTGACGATGTAGTCGCAGAGGAGGAGGGTGGCGCCGATGACGGAGAGGGTGGGGGAGAGGAGGCGCGAGGCGGTGTAGACGCCGCCGCCCTCGGGGAAGCAGCGGCAGATGATGGTGTAGGCCCAGGCGACGGCGGCCATGATGGCGGCCATGACGGTCATGTAGAGGGGCGAAGCGTGTCCGGTGTAGTAGAAGGCCAGGCCGAGGACGTAGAGTCGGCTGGTGCCCCAATCGCCGAAGAGGAGGGGCCCGGCGTGGAACCACTTGAGGGAGCGCGGGCGATGTTCGGCAACCAGCATGCGCGAGGAACCCTGCGCGACTCCGTTCGCATCGGCGGCGTGTACTCCCACGCGCTGCATCGCGGCCGAGGTCGCCCGGCCCGATGGGACACACGATAGCGGATTGGCGCGGGGCGTAAAGTGGGCGGGCGATTAGGCGGCGATCGGCGAGTGCGGGGCTAACGCGGGCCGAGCAGCTTGGCGAGTTCATCGACGAGGGCGCCGATGCCGGTGAAGACGCCGTGCGGGCCGGATTCGCACATATAGGCGGGCGTGGAGACGATCAGGTTCTTCGCGTCGACGTGGGCCTCGGTGACGCGGTGGTCGACGTTGGTCGCGCCCATTTTCGAGAGGGCGGATGCGGTGCCCGGATCGGCCCCGATGGTGAGCGTGCAGCCGGGGCCTCCTGAGGCGGTGCCGAGCACGCGGGCGGCGAGCACGGGGGCGATGCAGCAGAGGCCGATGGGCTTCCTGGCGGCGTGGAACTCGCGGAGGGTGCGCGCGACATCGGTCTGAACGGAGCAATCGGGGCCATTGGAGGCGAAGTCGCAGAGGTTTTTGGCGGCGCCGAAGCCGCCGGGGAAGACGACGGCGTCGAAGTCGGAGGCCTTGAGCGAGGCGAGGGGGGCGATCTTGCCGCGGGCGATGCGTGCGGACTCTTCGAGGACGTTTCGCGTGCCCACGCCTGGCTTGTGCGTGGCGTGGTTGACGATGGAGGTCTGCGGCATGTCGGGCGCGAAGCAGGAGAAGGAAAGGCCGCGGCGATCGAGATGGATGAGGACGCTGACGGCCTCGGTGATCTCGGCGCCGTCGAGGAAGCCGCAACCGGAGAGGACAACGGCGACGCGTTTCATGGGAGCTCCCTTCGAAGAGATCGGGTCAGGCGAGGACTTCCTTCACGAGCTTGCCTGCGACGTCGGTGAGTCGGAAGTCGCGCCCCTGGAAACGGTACGTCAGCCGCTCGTGGTCGATCCCGAGGAGGTGGAGCATGGTGGCGTGAAGGTCGTGGACGTGGACGGGGCTTTCCTCGATGTTGTAGCCGAAGTCGTCGGTGCGGCCGAGGGTGGTGCCGGGCTTGACGCCGCCGCCGGCCATCCAGATGGAGAAGCAGCGCGGGTGGTGGTCGCGGCCGTAGTCATTGGGGGTCATGCGGCCTTGGCAATAGGCGGTGCGCCCGAACTCGCCGCCCCAGACGACGAGGGTGTCGTCGAGCAGGCCGCGACGCTTGAGATCGGTGACGAGGGCGGCGGAGGCCTGATCGGTCTGGGCGCACTGGTTGGTGATGCCGGAGGGGAGCGAGCCGTGCTGGTCCCAGCCCTGGTGGAAGAGTTGGACGAAGCGCACGCCGCGTTCGAGCAGGCGGCGGGCGAGGATGCAATTGGCGGCGTAGGTGCCGGGGGTTCGGGAGGAAGGGCCGTAGAGGTCGAAGGTTTCGGCGGATTCGCCGGACGTGTCGGTGGCCTCGGGGACGCTGGTCTGCATGCGGAAGGCCATCTCGGCCTGTTCCATGCGTGCGGCGACTTCGGGGTCGAGGGTTGATTTCGCTTGGTCGGCGTTGAGCTTTGCGAGCGCATCGAGCATGCCGCGGCGGGTGTGGGGCGAGACGCCCTCGGGGTTGGTGAGGTAGAGCACGGGCTCTTTGCCGGCGCGGAACTGAACGCCCTGGTGCTCGCTGGGGAGGAAGCCTGAGCCCCACAGGCGCGCGTAGAGGGGTTGATCGCGCGGCGCGTCCTTTGAGACGAGAACGATGAACGCGGGGAGGTTGGCGTTGGCACTGCCGAGGCCGTAGGAGAGCCACGCGCCCATCGACGGGCGGCCGGCGAGTTGATGCCCGGTGCAGAAGAACGTGATGGCGGGGTCGTGGTTGATCGCTTCGGTGTGCATGGAGCGGATGATGCAGAGGTCGTCGGCGATCTTGGCGGTGTGGGGGAGGAGATCGCTGATCCACGCGCGCGAGTTCCCGTGCTGCTGGAACTTGGTGAAGGAGCCGGCGAGGGGGAGGATCGATTGATTGCCGCTCATGCCGGTGAGGCGTTGCCCGCGTCGGACCGAATCGGGGAGCGGTTCGCCGTGGTGCTGATTGAGCGCGGGCTTGGGGTCGAAGGTTTCGAGGTGTGATGGGCCGCCGGACTGGAAGAGATAGACGACGCGCTTGGCCTTGGCGGGGAAGTTTGGGAAGGTCGCGGGCTGGATGAGGTTGGGTGAGGAGGCGCGGGCGTCGAGGCCGCCGGCGGCGAGCGCGATGCTGCCGAGGCCCAGCGCGCTCATGCCAAGGAAGTGGCGGCGCGAGAGGTTCATCAGGTGGTCGTTGCAGCAGGGGAGATTGGAGGTCATCGCGGTTCCTATCGCATCATCACGCTGGCGTCGGAGGCCATGATCGTCGAGGCCACGATCGAGAGAGCGGCGAGATGGGCCTGGGCCTTGGGGTCGGGCTTGTCAGCGGAATCAAGGTTGAGCCCGAGAACCGCCGCGGCGCCGGCGGGGTCGTTGGTATACGCGGTGACTTGCTCGCCGAGCAGGTCAACGAGAGCGGCCAGTTCGTCGGCGCGAGGCTCGCGGCCGGTGAATCGCTCGAAGAGCACGGCGCACTGGGCGGCGGGCGCGGCTTCGCGGTGCGCGAGCGCGGCGGCGGCGCGGGCGCACTCGAAGAAGACGGGGTCGTTCCAGATGACGAGGGGCTGGAGCGGGGTGGTGGTGGGCTGGCGGCGTGCGAGGCACTCTTCGCGGCTGCCGGCGTCGAAGACGAGCATGTTGGGAGGCGGCGCGGTGCGCTTGCGGAAGGTGTACATGCTGCGCCGGTGGGCGTTGTCGCCGGTGTCGGGGGTGTAGGCGGATTGCACATTGGCGCCGGCGTCTTCCCAGATGCCGGGCGGCTGCCAGGGTTTGACGGACGGGCCGCCGACCTTCTCGACGAGCAGGCCGGACGCGAGCAAGGCCTGGTCGCGGAGCATCTCGGCGGAGAGGCGAACGGATGGGCCGCGCGAGAGGAAGGCGTTGGCGCGATCGTCGATGCCCTCGCGATGGTCGCTTGATTGACGGAAGGTGGAAGAGAACACGATGCGACGGAGGAGCGATTTCACATTCCAGCCGGACGCGACGAGGTCGGCAGCGAGCGAGTCGAGCATTTCCTGATGCACAGGCGACTCGCCTTGAAGACCGAAGTTCTCTAGGGTTGGAACCAGGCCAGCACCAAAGCAGAGCGACCAGAGGCGATTGACGGCGACTCGGGCGGCGAGCGGATTGGCGGGGTCGGTGGTCCACGACGCGAGGCCGAGGCGGTTGTGCGGGCGATCGCCGAACTCCATGATGTCTTTGATGGCGCGATCGGCGCGGACGGGGCGCGCGTGATCGGGCGAGTCGTATCGGCCGCGGGAGAGGACGAAGTTCTGCCGCTCGAACGGGGCGGGCTCCATCACCATGATTTCGGGGATGGACTCGAGGAGGTCCTGCTCGGCGCGACGGGCGGCGCGGAGCGATTCGCGGGCGGCGTTGCACGCGGGATCGCGCGCGATAAACCAAGGAGCAAGCTCGCCCGGCGGGCGATCGGCCGGAACACCGGTGCCGAGGCGCAGCATGCTCTCGGGATACTGCTTGATCGTCCCGGGCTTAGAGATCTCGAGAGCGTCGAGCGGCGAAAGTTCGCTGGTGAAGAGTTGCAGGTCGGCGAGCGAGCCGTTCTTGAAGCCGACATCGCGATCGCGGAAGGCGATCTGGAGCGTGCGTCGCGGCGTCGGGCCGTCGAGGTGGTCGCGCGTGGATTGGATCGCGGCGGGCTGCCCGTCGAAATAGAGCTTGAGCCCGGCAGCGCGCGACGACCCGTCGTAGGTCGCGACGACGTGCACCCAGCGTCCGATCGGGAACTTCTCCGTGGATTGGATCGCGGCGGCGGAGCCGGGCCACATGTGGACGATTTCCCAGCAGAGACGGCCGTCGCGGATGAGGAGTTGATAGCCCTGCGGGTCGGTTTCGAGCGTGAAGTAGCTGGTATGGAGGATGACGGCGCGCGACTTCTCGTCGGGGCATTTGATCCAGAGGGAAAGCGAGATGGGGTCGCAGCGGCGGAAGTCGGGCGCGTCATTGAATGTCGCGCCAACGTCGCCGTCGAAGAGCGTGGCTTTGCCCGCGGGAGAGTCGATACTGCCTTCCAGCGGCCAGCGCTTGGCGGGCTCGGGGGCCGCGAGCTTGAACACTGGTTCCTGCAGTTGCTGTCGCTCGTTGTGATAGGCGGCGAGAACTTCCCGGAGTGCTCTCTTCTGCGCGTCGGCCTCGGCGTTGGCAAGGGCTGTTTCGGCGTCCGTGACCTTGGCGCGGAGTTCGGCGAGCAACGCGCTTTGCTCGGGCGTGCTGAGGCGCATCGCGGGGCGCGGCGTGGCGCCGGTCGCGTATGGATAGGTGCCGGCCTCGTCGATCGCGCTGAAGAACGAGCCGAGGCTGTAGTAGTCTTCCTGCGTGATGGGGTCGTACTTGTGGTCGTGGCAGCGCGAGCACTCGAGCGTCAGGCCGAGGAACGCGGTGCCGAAGGTGCGGACGCGATCGGCGACGTATTCCTGGCGGAACTCTTCGTCGATCGAGCCGCCCTCGTTGGTCTGTCGGTGCAGACGGTTGAACGTGGTCGCGAGTTTCTGCTGCTGCGTCGCGCCGGGCAGGAGGTCGCCGGCGAGTTGCTCGGTGATGAAGCGGTCGTAGGGCAAGTTGGAGTTGAAGGCGTTGATGAGCCAGTCACGCCACGGCCACACGCGGCATTCCCAGTCGGATTGATAGCCGAACGTGTCGGCGAAGCGTGCGGCGTCGAGCCAATCGGCGGCGAGTCGTTCGCCGAAGCGGGGCGAGGCGAGCATGGCGTCGACGCGCGCTTCGTAAGCGTCGGCGCTGGCGTCGGCGATGAACGCGCTGGTCTCGTCGGGCGTGGGAGGAAGGCCGGTGAGCACGAGCGAGGCGCGCCGGAGGAGCGTTGCCTTGTCGGCGTCCTTGCTCGGCGCCCAGCCCTTGGAATCGAGGGCCGCGAGCACGAAGCGATCGATCGAATCGCGGCACCAGGATTCATTCGATACGGCGGGAGGAGTGATGGCCTTGGGCGCGACGAAGGCCCAGTGCGGCTCGTACTTCGCGCCTTGCCTAATCCACTCGCGGAGCAGCTCGCGCTCGCTTGGCGAGAGCGAGAGCTTCGACTCGGGCGGCGGCATCACCTCGTCCGGATCGTTTGAGATGATGCGGGCGACGAGTTCGCTGCCGTCCGGATCGCCCGGGAGGAGCGCGCCGTAGCCGCCGCCGAGGTCCGTGGTCGCGCCATCGATGGAATCGAGGCGAAGGTCGGCCTTTCTCGCCGCGCTGTCCGGGCCGTGGCAGCGAAAGCAGCGGTCGGAGAGAATGGGCCTGATCTGCTTGTTGAAGCTGATGCGGTCGGCGGGCGCGGGGAAAGGGTTGGGGTTCGCGCTCGCGGGTGTCGGGTCCGTCGTTGCGGGAGCGAGGGGCACGCTCGCCGCGGAATCTGGGCGTGGAACGAGCGAGATCGCCGCGAAGAGGAGAGGAATCGCGAGGAACGGGAGCGCGGTGTGCCGCATGTCGGCAGTATAAGAGAAAGGACACCGGCCACAATGGAGAGTCGTCGTTGCTGTGGCGAGAGTGGAGTGATTGCGGGGTGCGCCGGGCGAACGGGCGTGCGAGTCGAAATGGGAGAACGCCGGGACCGACGCGGTCAGGTCCGGCGGGCCGGATTTGGTCAGGCCACCCAAGGCCTACTGCCCGAGGGCGCGGAGCACGATGGTCGCGTATGAGCCGGAGGGCAGTTCGAAGCGAGCGGTGCGTGCGAGGCGGCCCTTGGCGAATTCGTCGGGCGCGGGCTCGGAGAGCGAGAAGTTGGGCGCCGAAACAAAGAGCGGGCGCTCGCCGGGGTCGAAGCGGGGGCGGCGGAGCGTCGGGATGTCCAGTTGGTCCAGCGTGAGCGACTCTCGCGCGAGGACGAGCGCGACGGCGCGGGCCCAGTCGCCATCGAGCGGTGCTCCCTTGCGTGGAAGAGGCGCGATGAACTGTGAGAGAGCGCGCGGCACGGCATCGGCGAGCACGAAGATGAGCGGGCCGTGGTCGGTGACGACGTTGAGTGTCGCGTCGGGCGAGCGGGCGAGCGAGTCGCGTATCAGCTCGACCGCGGCGTGGTTCCAGAGCCACGATTGATACGCGTCGACGCACATGCGTTGGTCGATCATGGGAAGCGAGGCAAAGGCGTCGGCGAACGAGCCGCCGGAGACGAGCACCTCGACCGCGCGTCGGTGGGGCGAGGGCGGCGCGGCGGCGAGGAGATCATTCCATCGGCCCCAGTGCGTAGCGGCGGCACGCGTGAACGCACGGCGCGCGCCGGTATCTTTCCGCGCGGGCATCGCGATGAGCAGCTTCAGGGCGGATTCGAAATCACCTCGGACGAGGTGGGCGGCGGCGAATCCCTGGCCGTGGCGGGCCGAACCGAATCGTTGCTCGCCGAAGTAGTTGGTGATGAGCAGCGCGGATTGATCGGGGTAGCTCAAAGCGCGGGCGTGGCGGGCCATTCGGTCGCTTGCTTCGCGAGAGAGGCCGCGGACGATGATCTCGAAGTGATTGGATTCGATGATCGAGGCGTCGACGGGAGCAGACGACCAGCCGATGAGCGTTGCGTGCAGGCCCGGCGCGGTGATCTCGGGCGCGAAGCCGGTGGCGGCGGAGAGGTCGCGTGCCCTGGCGCTCACGTGCTGGGTTGTGTGCGCGTGCTTGTCCTTCAGGCCCGCGTGGGAGACATCGCCGGGCTTGATGTCGAGCGCCCTGGAGAGGCGGGCGGTTGCCTCGGGCGTTGAGAGCGCCGTCTTTTGCAGTCGGTAGACGGCGCAGAGCGCCCGCGCGTCCGCGGCGGGGCGCAGCGACTCGCGGAACGCGGCGGTCGCGATCTCGTCGACGCGGAAATCGGTTGGAATACGCCGGATCGTCACGGGCGACTGTAGCGGCGGGCTACTTCACGACTTTGTACCCGAGCAGGCCGCGTTCGTAGCGTGGGACGGAGGGGTCGGCGGCGAGGGACCAGGCGTCGATGCCGCCGGCGACGGACATGGCCTGCGGCTTGCCGAGGGCGCGGGCCATGAGCGCGGCCTTCATGGAGCGCACGCCGTGGTGGCACAGGAACGCGAGCGGGCCGTCGTGGTCGGCGAGCTCATCGATTCGCCTTTCGAGCTCGTTCAGGGGGATGTGCGTGGCGGTGGGAATGCGGGCGAGATCGAGCTCTTCGCTGGTTCGCACGTCGACAAGGAGCAGGCCGTGGGCGAGCGCGGCGCGTGCGTCGGCAGCGGTGATTTCGTAGTCGGGCTTGAAGGGATAGCCCGCGGGCAGGCCGCGCGAGTCGCATGGAGAGCCTGCGGCCATCAGCGCGAGCCTCCGTCTGGCTTTGCGGGAGTGGGGGCCGCGGGCGCGGCAGGAGCGCCGTCGTCGGACGCTGGCTGGGGCGTGGGTTGCTGGGCCGGCGCTGGCTCGCTTTGGATCGGCGCGTTTGTTGGCGGCGGACGATTGGAATTGTCGTCCTCGCTTGCGGGATCGCCGGGCACGAAGATCGCCTCATCTTCATACGCCGGGGTCATGCGGCGGGGGATGTTGACATCGCGCAGGTCGTCCATGGTCTCGGGTCGTTCGCCGCGGTTGCGGACGCGCTCGTAGCTTCCCGTCGGGCTCCAGGCCATGCGCCATGGCTGATGGATCGCCATGGCCACGGGCATGGCGACGAGTTCGAGCGACGCGTGGATGGGTTCGAGGATGCTCTCGAAGAAGCGATCGCCGGACCAGGTTGAGCCGGCGTCGAGTTCGAGCGCGCTGGCGGTGGTGGGATACTCGGCGCGTTGGCGTTTGAGCTTGTTCGGGCCGCTCTGGAAGTTCGTCCGGTAGTTGGGGCGGTGGTGGGTGGCGTCGACGGGGATTGAGTAGACGGTGGGTTCCCACGCGGAGCGATCGAGCGAGGTGAGCGAGGGCGGGTCGTCGGCGCGCTGCGTGTCCTCGCTGCTGAGCACCCGGGACGCGGGCTGGAAGGCCTGGATGGTGACGGAGTCGCCGAGGCGGTTGCGCGAGTTGGATTCAGCGCAGGCGGGGATGAGCGTGACGAGCGCGCCGAGCGAGATCACGCTCGCGATGCTGCTCGCGGCGGTGTTCCTCGTGGATGCGTTCGGCGAGTGGGATGAGCTGGTCGTCATGGGCCGTTCGTCCTTGGTTCGATCCGCACGGTGCTCAAGGGTATCACGTCAATCCGGGCGTGACTCGGTCGGCGGCCCGAGGGCGTCCATCGCCCGCTCGACCTCGTCCTCGTCAAAGCCGCGGCGTGCGAGGGCGGCCGCGATGCGACGCCACAGCTTGGCATCGAGCGTGGTCTCGGGCTGGGCACGCGGTCGCGGCTGCTTCCCGGGCGATTTTGATGGCGAGCCGGATTTGGCTGTGAGCTTCTCGAGAATCTGGCGTGCCGCGGCGAGGGCGTCGTCGGCGCCGCGGCGCCCGCGGATGGCGGCGTCGATGGCGCGAACTGCAAGGTCTTCGTCGATCATTCGGCGTGCGAGACGGTCTTCGAGGCGGAGGCGTCCGACCGGGCCAGACTCGAGTTCGCGCGCGATGGTGTGCTCCGCCAGGCGCGCGTCGCTCACGAGTCGGGCGCGCTCGAACTCCGCGACG
>JABWBC010000122.1 GCA_013360695.1 Phycisphaerales bacterium | reverse complement strand
GCCCTGAACGGCGTGATCAACTTCATCTCGAAGACGCCGCGCGAACTCCATGGCGACAGCGTGACGATCTCCGCCGGGGCGTTGGTGCGCAGGGGAAACCAGTTGCCCACGCCATTGGAAACCACCAGCGCGCAGCCACTGCGCTGATACAGCCCCGACCAGTATCGGAACATCCAGGGGCCAAGACCGAGGTTCGGCGAAAGCATGAGCTGCCCGCCGTGCGTGTGCCCGGCGAGCGTGAGGCCGACGCCGCCCTTGGCCGCGGCGTCGAACGCGTGGGGGTGGTGCGCGAGCAGAATCGAGAACGCGTCGGGCTCGCGCGAAAAGGGCAGCTCTCCATGCATCACGAACTTCCGCGCGCGAACCTGCGTCGCCCAACGCAGGCCGAGCAGCCTGATCGATTCGCCCCGCACACGCACCGTCGCGCTCTCGTCGAGCAAGAGCGGCAGGCCCGCGGCCTTGACACGGTCCTCAAACTCTCGCGCCCCCTGGAACAGATCATGATTCCCCTCGCACAGGAATGTGCCGGCGCGCGAGTCCATCGCCCGCAGGCAGTCCAAGGCCGCGGGCAGATCGTCGAGCGAGTGGTCGATGATGTCGCCGGTGACCAGCACAACGTCGGCCCGGAGCGAGCTGGTCGCTTCGCTGATGCGTTTCAGCACCGCGCCGCCGGTGAAACGGCCAACATGGATGTCGCTGACGTGCGCGATCGTCATTCCTTCGAGCGAGCGCGGCAGGCCGGGAACGGGAATATCCAGTTCGCGCACACGGAAGCTGCGCACCTGCGACATGGCGACGCCGGTCGACACGATCGAAATCGCCGGGGGCAACCCCGCGGCCAGGGCGACCAGCGCTCCCCGTCGCGAGAGAGCGGGCGCTTCGAGCGGGCTCGCCGCGCCGCCGTGCGCGTCATCTCCGCGAGCGGTTGTCGGCGCGGTGATGAACGCGCCGCGCGAATCGCCTCCGTGGGCCGAGTCGTGCGGCGAGTCCTTACGGGCCCGCTCGCCGAGAGGGGCGATATTCGCGGGTTTCGCGCGGGCGCTCCCGACCCGCACCACCCAAGCGACCAGCGCCAAGACGCCCGCGATCACCGCCAGGAGGATTCCCAATGGGAGGGCGATGAGGTGCCAGAGGTAGGTGCTGGCGATAAGCGAGAGCGGCACGTCATTACTGAGCGCCCCGAAGCGCGACGCGATCAGGACTCCATACACCCCGACCTGCAAGAGCACGAACGCCGCCAACGCGCGTCGCCAAGCCTTGCCCACACCCGCGCGGCGCAGCGCGACGTGAGCCCACAGCCACCACAGCAGGCTGTACACCGGCAGGCCGAGGATGACGAGCACGAAGAACATCGCGTGGGCTTCGCCGGACTTTACGGCTTCGATTCGCGCGATGTTCAGGCCGGGGGGTGGTTGGTTCGTTCGGATATTCCGGCCGGCGAACAGCTCCTCGCCCCACGCTCCCGGTGGTTGCACGGTCTTCGATGGAACCATCGGAGCCCCGGCGCGGTACCATCGCTCCGATGCGCGCGGGCGATGCCGCACCAAACCGGGGCCCCAAAGAAGGCGACGCCGACCGCGACCTGGTCGACGCCATCCGCCGCGGCGATACCACCGCGTGGGACCGCCTCATCACCCGCTACCAGCACCGGTTGTTCACGGTGTGCTTCCGGATGGTCCACGACCGCGACGACGCGGCCGAACTGACCCAAGAGACGTTCCTCAAGGCCGTCAAGGCCTTCGAACGGTTCGACGGCCGGGCCGCCCTCTCCACATGGCTCATCCGCATCGCCATGAACGTCTGCCTGTCGGCCTTGCGGGCCAAAAAGGTCCGAAAGCACCAAAGTTTGGACACTATTCCGGAACAAACGGGCACTCGCGGGCCCGCCTGGGAACCCGCCGCCAGGGACCGCGTCGAACCGTGGGACGAGCGTCGCATCGTTCTCTGGGCGCTTGGTGAAATGGAAGATGAGCAACGCGCGATCCTGGTCCTCCGCGACTGTCGCGGCCTTGAGTACGACCAGATCGCGCAGGTCTTGAACGTGCCCGTCGGCACGGTCAAGAGTCGCCTGTTCCGGGCGCGGGCGGCCTTGCGAACGCTGATCGAAGAAGCCCGGAGCGACGAATCGGCCCCGCGCGGAGAACCCAACTCAGGAACGGGCCACGGGCCCAAGGACGGCGTGTGAAAGATCGGACGGCGATGAGCGTTGAGCGGTGGGGGATTCGGCGTAGGGAAGCGAACGAAGGAGCGAATCGAGCGGAGTCATGAACGGCGAGGGCGCTTCATCCCGGAAACTGGACGACTTGCTGGTCGGCATCGACGAGCGAGACTTGGCCGATTTGATCGAGGGCCAGCTCGACACCGATCGGCGTCACGATCTGGAGACGATGCTGATCAAGCGTCCTGAGCTGCGCCGGCTGGTCGAGGCGATGCGTCACGACCGGGCCGTCACGCGTGCGATGCCCGACGAGTTCTGCCAAGTTGATGTGGCGGCGGGCGTGCGCGACGTGCTGGAGCGCGAGGCGCTGCTCGGCGCCGCCCAGGCCGCCGTTGAAAACGAGTTCGACGAGTACGCACCCGCGCCGATCGCGATCTCAACGCGGCGGAGCGCGTCGCGCCAATTCGCCCTGGCCGCGGGCCTGCTGCTCTTGGTTGGCGGCGGGGCGTTTCTGGCTTGGCCGTACATCAACAAGCCGGGCGGCAACAGGGGCGGCGGACCGAACGGGAACACGCCGATCGCGATCAACGACTCAACGAAGGACGCCGCGAGCCGCGCAAGGCAAGGCCCGAGCGCAGCGAGCGGAAGCGAAGGCACGGGGCCGACGATCGCCGCCAACGCCGAGAAATCGCGCGAGGAAGCGCCCGCGCCCGCCCCGGTCGACACTCCCGCGATCCCCGGTCCCATCGCGGCCAATGTCGAAGACACATCCAACGGCGGGGCCCGGGCCGCGGCAAAGGAAGGCACGCCGGGCGAGATCGCCGCGAGCGCGCTGGCCCTGAACGATACAGAAATCGGCGAGCCGGTCGGTCCTGTGATTCCCGCCGAGCTGGTGTTGGCGCGCGCCATCGAGCCACCGATCGACGAGGCCCGGGCCGCGGAGCTGGCGCAAGAGGGGCGGCTGTTGGTCCGCGTGCAGGGCGCGTCGGCGGCGTATGTGCTCTCAACCTCGGCGAGCCGCGGCGCGCTGGGATCACACCGCGTGGATCGCGTGGAGCCGAGCGAACTTGCAAGCCCGGTGCTGGCGCGGGTGTTTGAGGGAGCGACGACGCCGGAACAGATCATGTGGGCGAGCGATCACGCGATCCCGGTCTACGACCGCGAGGTGGTTGGGCCCGAGGGATATGTGGTCGAGTTCGCCGCCACCGCGCAGAGCCTGGCGAAGCTGCGCGAGGAGCTCGGCGGGCGTGTGATGTTCGAGGAGTTGCCCGAGGACGCGGGTCTTCGCCCGCGGATTGATCCCGACGCGGTGTTGTGGTGGACGCTCCCGCCGTCGTCGTGGGCCCCGCGCGTCGCCGCCCCGATCATTCTTGAGCATTGAGCCCGTGCCGCGGCCCGGAGTACGGCCCGAACCACGGACCGGAGCATCGATCCTTGGGCGGGGCGTTCGACGACGCACCATCGAACGCCGCGCGAGTCCGTGCCGCGCGAATCTTTGTGACATCCTGAATCGAAGCGTGCAAGGCGTACGGCTCATGCGGCGATATGTCCGGCGAACCCCGGGCTCGTCGGCGTCATACAAGATCGTGCGATCTGTTGAATTGGCGAATGGCGCGAGGGGTTGTGCGCGCCACATTCGTTCTCGAGGGACATTTTCGGGTCTGGGAACGCAAATCGGCTATGCGCCCGGGCTTGTGCCGGGTAGAACCGTGGTCGTCCGTGAGATGATTTCAGCGTTTTGGCCGCCCAGGGCGGCCGGGCACTTGATCGAGAAAGGGAGTTGTTCGTGAAGAAGAAGACCTCGATGTTGCTCGCCGCCGCGGGCTTGGCGGTTTCCGCCGGGATCGCCCAGGCTCAGACGCCCCTCACCACCACCCGCATCGTCAGCGGCCTGGTCCGCCCGATCGGCGTTTTCCACGCCCCGGGCGACTACTCGCGCGTGTTCATAATCGAAAAGCAGGGACGAATCCGCATCCTGAAGAACGGCGTGCTCCTGCCCACGCCCTTCCTCGACATCGACTCCATCATCGTCGGCGGCACGAGCGTCAGCAGCGAGCAGGGACTGCTCGGGCTTGCGTTCCATCCTGACTACGCGACCAATGGCAAGTTCTACGTGAACTACACCGCCGTCGCCGGCTCCGGCGACACGGTCGTCGCCGAATACACCGTCAGCGCCAATCCCGACATCGCCAACACCACCGGCACCACGCTGCTCACCTTCGATCAGCCCCAGCCCAACCACAACGGCGGGTGGATCGCCTTTGGGCCAAAGGATGGCCTGCTCTACATCGGCGCGGGCGACGGCGGCGGCTCCAACGACACCGGCACCGGGCACACCGCCGCCACCGGCAACGCCCAGGACATCACCGACAACCTGCTCGGCAAAATGCTCCGCATCGACGTCAACCGCGACGACTTCCCCGCCGACGCCACCAAGAACTACGGCATCCCCCCGACCAACCCCTTCGTCGGCATCGCGGGCGACGATGAGATCTGGTCTTTCGGCCTGCGTAACCCGTGGCGCAACGCCTTCGACCGCGTCACCGGCGATCTCTACATCGCCGACGTCGGCCAGGGCGCGTGGGAGGAAGTCAACTTCCAGGCCCACGCCAGCGGCTCGGGGCGGAACTACGGCTGGCGCTGCATGGAAGGCTTCGCCTGCACCGGACTCACCGGCTGCACCTGCAACGACACCGCCCTCACCATGCCCGTCCACGCCTACAGCCACAGCGAGGGCTGCTCCATCACCGGCGGCGAGGTCTACCGCGGCTGCGCCATCCCCGATCTCGACGGCACGTACTTCTTCGCCGACTACTGCGACACCACCATCTGGAGCTTCCGCGTCGTCGGCGGGAGCGTCACCCAGCTCACCGACCGAACCGCCGAACTCGCGCCCGGCGGCGGGCTCGACATCGCCAGCATCACCTCGTTCGGCGCCGATGCCTATGGCGAGGTCTACATCTGCGACCAGAACGGCGGCGAGGTCTTCAAGATCATCCCCGCCGTCGCCCCCGCCGACGATTGCAACGAGAACGGCAAGAACGACGCCTGCGACATCCTCGACGGCACCAGCCTCGACGCGAACGCCAACGGCATTCCCGACGAGTGCGATTGCCCCGCGGACTTCAACGGCGACGGCTTCGTGAACGGCGACGACTACGACGCCTTCGCCTCGCTCTTCGACATCGCCGACCCCGGCGCCGACCTCAACAACGACGGGTTCGTGAACGGCGACGACTACGACTTCTTCGCGTCGCACTTTGATGTTGGTTGTTAGAAGGGAACCCCGGCAAACTTCATGCGTCGATCTGGAATGCGGTGTGGGGCGCGATCAGCGCCCGCGGCCGCACGCGGAGCGACATCATGAACACCCGGGATTCTCTTTTGACGCAAGCGGCTTGGTTCCCAAGTTCGTCAACACAACACAAACCGGCGGTTCGCGGCTTGTTCGCAAGCGCCGCCCCCCTGATCGCCGCGTGCGTGACGGCGATCGGCGCGTCGGCGGCGTGTGCCCAGAACTGCCAGCCGGAGTGGTGGCCGGGGGAGCCCTTCCAAGGGGTTGAAGGCAGCGTGTATGCCATCTCGGAATGGGACCCAGATGGTCCGGGAGGCCAGCCTCCTCGGTATGCAGTCGGCGGCGACTTCGAAGTTCGCAATTCGACCGGCGGGCGCCACATCGCGGCGTGGGATCCCGTCGCGCGCACCTGGGAATCTCTCGGGGCGGGAACAAACGGCGCGGTGAGAGCCGTCGCCGCGATGCCCGACGGTTCGCTGGTCGTGGCCGGCGCATTCACAACCGCCGGTGGCGTTCCCGCAAATCGCATCGCACGCTGGAACGGCGCGGGGTGGGAAGCGCTCGGCGACGGCGTGGACGGCACGACCTACGCCCTGCAAGTGCTGCCCGACGGCGACCTCGCGGTCGGCGGCGCGTTCGTCAACGCGGGCGGTGTGTCCGCCCGAAAGATCGCGCGGTGGGACGGCTCGGCGTGGCACACCTACGCCAACGGCTTTTCCAGCCCGGCCACGGTGTACGCGCTCGCGGTTCACAATGGCGAGCTGCTCGCGGGCGGAGATTTCAACGTCAACGCGACGCGTCTTGCCCGCTGGGACGGAACGGCGTGGCAGAACTTCGCGGGCGGGACCGGCTTTGCGGTGTTCCACTTGTCGCACGCCGCCAACGGCGACCTCGTCGTCGCGGGGAAGCAGTCGCCCGGCATTCCGGTGTCCAACATCGTCCGGCACAACGGGACTTCATGGATTCCGATCGGCGGCCAGAGCCAGGCCGACAACATCGTCCATTGCGTCGCGGAACTCGCCAACGGCGACTTCGTCGCGGCGGGGAATTTCACGAACATCGATGGTGTGCCGATCGGCAAGCTGGCGCGATGGGACGGTTCGTCGTGGAGCACGTTCGCGGGCGAGATCACTTCTGACACCGTGTTCTTTGTGAAGCCCCTCGCAGATAGCCGTCTGGCGGTGGGTGGGGCGAACCCGCTTCGGGATGGTCGTTACTGGAGCGGCATGTACATCTGGGACGGGAGCGCGTGGTCATCGCCTGATCTGGAGCCGGGCTTCAACGGCGTGATCCACGTCGCGACCCGTCTCCGCAACGGCAACATCGTTGTGGGCGGTGAGTTCACCAAGACACCATCCGGTCCCGCGAATCGCGTCGCGTGCTGGGATGGCACACACTGGAATCCGCTTGGGGAGGGTGTATCGGACGCGGTATTCACGATCGTTGATGCGCTCGCCGAGGGTCCAAGCGGCGACATCTTTGTTGGCGGGATCTTCAATACCGCCGGCGGCGCGCCCGCCAACAACATCGCTCGCTGGGACGGTACCTCCTGGCACGCGATGGGCAGTGGCATCCAGCGTTTTTCGTCGGGCGATCTCGTTGTAAACGACATCGCGGTCATGCCCAGCGGCGGTGTCATCGCGACCGGCGCCTTTGACACCGCGGGCGGTGTGCCCGCGAACCACATCGCGCGATGGGATGGGTCCGCGTGGTGGCCGCTCGGAAGCGGCATGGGCGGCGGCTCGACTGGATTCGTGTTTATGAACTCGCTCATCGTCATGCCGAGCGGCGACCTTGTCGCGGGTGGCTCCTTCACCTCGGCGGGTGGCCTTCCGATCAAGTACATCGCGCGTTGGGACGGCACGAACTGGTGGCCGCTGGGGCAGGGCCTGAACAACCAGGCCAACTCCTTCGCCCTCATGCCCAACGGCGACTTGATTGCGGGCGGTCTATTTAGGCTGGCCGATGGCATGACCGCGAACCGCATCGCGCGCTGGAACGGCACGTCATGGTCGCCGCTCGGCAGCGGCATGGCGGGGACGAGCACCACATGGGTTCTCGCGCTCGACACGCTTCCGAGCGGCGAGTTGGTCGCGGGGGGAATCTTCGACACGGCGGGCGGCGTCGCCGCCAAGAACATCGCGGTCTGGGATGGAGCGGCGTGGCGACCGATGAGTACTGGAACTGACGGCGGTGTTTACGCGATGGCCCACCGCACCAGCACCGACCTCTTCGTCGGTGGCGATTTCCTCACGGCCGGCGGACACGATTCGGCGTACTTCGCCCGCTGGGCCTGCCTCTGCCCCGCGGACTTCAACGGCGACGGCTTCGTGAACGGCGACGACTACGACGCCTTCGCCTCGCTCTTCGACATCGCCGACCCCGGCGCGGACCTCAACAACGACGGGTTCGTCAACGGCGACGATTACGACGGCTTTGCGTCGCACTTTGATGTGGGGTGCTGATAGCCGAGCCCCAGCCCGGCCCGGCCCGCCAAGGAGGCCTCGCTCGAACGGTGCGGCCGGGCCACGGTCGGTGGTTGGCTTCATCAAGGCGTGGGTCGTTATCGGTCCATGTGGTCGCCAATTCTCCCGTGTCTGAGAAAATGGTCTTTGGGGGATAGACCCGGCTCGGTATTATGCGACTTCACCTTGGAGTTAGAGGAGAAAGACATGCGTACGGATTGGTTTGTTGCGATGGGAATGGCGGCATTGCTGGGAGGGACCGCCTCGGCGGACATCACCTGCGATTCGCAATCGGACTCCGCATCTGTTCAGGGGTTCGTGGCGGCCAACGGGTTCGGATTCGACAGTTACAACGACACGCTGTCCGGGAGCACACTGCTTGCTCCGGTGTCGTACAACCTGTCGAATACCCGCACGGTCGGGCCGAATTCGGTCTGGTCGACCGCGCGTGCGAACATCAACGCGACGACGTTCGGGACCCAGGGTCTTCTGGTGCAGGGTTCAACGCGTTGCACGTCGGACAACGTCTATGCCGCTGACGGCAATACGACCGCCAACGGATCTCAGAATTACCAACTCTGGTTCACCGTCGACGCCCCGACGCTCGCAACGCTGTCCGTGAACATCATCGGCGCGAACGGCGCGGACGGGAGCATCGGCCTGCTCTCCAATCCGGTCAGCTTCGGCTGGAATGCGGGCGTTGGTCTTCACGTCGTCTCCATGACGATCGGGCCTGGCTCCTATGGCTTGAACTGCAACACGGGGACGATGTTCTCCGCGAGCGGCCCCGAATTCCACTTCATCGGCGAGGCCGAGTGGACGTTCGAACTCGGCCAGGTCCCCGCGCCGTCATCGACCGCGGCGCTGGCGGTCGGCCTGATCGGCGCCTCGCGTCGTCGCCGCTGATTTTGCCGAGTGGAACGAGACGGGCACAACAAACAGGCCGGGGATCGTCTCCCCGGCCTGTTTTCATTGGTCGCTTGACGGCGCGCGGGACGCTTACCGCTTCTTCTGTTGCGACTGCTTGCGGGCCTGCTCGACCATCCGGGCCCGCTCCTCGGCCGCCCGCTGCAGCTTGGCGAAGAACCCTTCCTTCTTCTTGGCGCTCTTGGACTTTTCCACGTCCAGCAGCCCGTGCTTCTCCGCGTGGGCCTTGATCCACTTGTTCTCGAAGATCGCCAGCGTCGAGTTCACGATGAAGTAGATCGAGAGCCCCGCCGGCGCTCCGTACATGAACACCGGGAACATGATCACGCTCATCCACTTGATCATCTTCTGCTGCATCTCCTGCTCGGGCGTCAGCTGCGTGGCGCTGGGCGGCGTCAGGTACTTCTGGTGGACGAAGAACACCGCGCCCAGGATGAACGGCAGGATGTTGATCGAGTCAACCTCGCCGATCATGGGGATGTTGACCGACGACCCGAAGCGGAAGAAGCGATCGGGCTCGGAGAGGTCCGAGAGGAACCAGCCCATGAAGTTTGGGAAGTTCGGGATGACCTTCTGCACCACGCCGTAAAACGCCGGTTCGTGGCGCAGCTCGACCGAGAAATACAGCATGGCGTAGAGCGCGATCCAGACGGGCGTGACGAGGAACATGGGGAGGCAGCCGACCATGCCCAGGGGGCTGACGCCCTCCTCGCGCCAGAGCTTGGCCATCTCCTGCTGGAGCTTCTGGCGATCGGCGCCGTAGCGCTCCTGGATCACCTTCTGCTTGGGGCCCATCGCCTGCATCTGCTTGGCGAAGCGCTGCATCTTGATCTGCGACCAGCGCGTGAGCGGGTGCAGGATCGTGCGGACGCACACCACCAGGAGCGCGATGGCCAGGGCCCAGTCGCGCGTCAGGTAATCGTGGAAGAAGAGCAGGAGGGAGTGGAGCGTGCTGGTGATGAAGGGGAACGTGCATGGCCCGCACATCCCGCCGAAGTTGAAGACCACCAGGCTCTCGAGGTTGGCCGCGTCGGCGACCGGCTCGCGCTTGATCTGGGGCTTGGACAATGGCCCGGCGTAGATCGCCAGCCCGAGGTCGGTGCTCGCGCCCGGCGCGAGCGTCTCGGACGCGCTGGCCAGGCGCAGCGCCATCTCCGGCGTGGTCATGTCCGAGGCGTTGACGCGCGTGACCTTGGTCCGGGCCGCGCCCCCCGCGGGGTCCTGAAAGCTCACCGCGTTCCCGATCATCACGCGATCGACCAGCGCGTACTTGGCGAGCGACATCGGCACGGGCGCGTCGCCCTCGAACCACGGCGTGGCGGCCACCGAAAAATACCGATTCGTCATGCCCGCCCACGTCAGCTCAAAGCCGTTCTCGTTCGAGACCTCGTTGGGCCACTGAGGCAGCACCGGCTCGTACAGCCCGTTCTCGCTCCCGCCCAGCGCCGTGGCGTGCGGCGTGATGAACTCGTTGGCGATCGGGTGCTTGCGCGACGGGTCCTGCCCCGCGTTGCGGAGGTACCCGAACCGAACCTTGCGCTTGTCGCCGCCATAGCCCCCGCGCTCCTGCGGCAGGTCCGCCGGGCCGTAGGTGACCAGCGAGATCGTGATCGGCGCGGGCGACAGGTTGAATACGCGCTGCGCGAGCTGCACAACGTGCGAATTGGGGCGGATCACATACGCACGCTCGACCCGAGCGATCGGCGTTTCCGCGCCGTCGAGGATGATCGCCTCGAACTGTCCCGGCTTGTCCGTGGCGATCTGGCGCCACACCGGCCCCGCCGCGTCGCGCGTGAGGAACACCTTCTGCCCGTTGACCGACAGCCACTGGGCGGCGAAGGGAACCAGGCGCACCCCGTTGTGCTCCACCGCGGTTTGCACCAGCACGTTGGCGTCGTTCTTGACGCTCTCGTAGTGGTTGGCGAGACGCAGCTCGCGAACCCCAGCGCCGAAATCGTCAAAATCAATCCTGAGGTGCGGCGCGCTCGGGTTCTTTCCCGGCGCGTCGAGCGAACCGACCGGCGCGAAGTTGGCGGCCAGGGGGTCGCCCGCAAAGACCTTGGCGTGCAGGCCGGCCATCGGGGCGGCGGCCGGGGCCGGAGCCGCGGGATCGGCGGGTTG
>JABWBC010000011.1 GCA_013360695.1 Phycisphaerales bacterium | reverse complement strand
CGCGGCTCCACGATGGCCAGGGATTCCGCGCCGGCGCCAAGCGCCGCCGCCCCGCCCGCGTTGTCGGCATCACCGGCTCGCCCGGCGCCGGGAAGAGCACGCTCGTCGCGCAGCTCGCGTCGGAGTTTTCTCGACGCAACAAGGCCGAAGGCCGCGGTGGGCGCTGCGCCGTCGTCGCCTTCGACCCCATGAGCCCCATCACCTCCGGCGCGCTCTTGGGCGATCGACTCCGCGTCGACTTCAACACCATGGGCGACTCGATCTACTACCGCTCGCTGGCGATCAGCGGCGAGGACTACCGCGCCCTGCCCGAGATCATCGAGCTCATCGGCGGCGCGTGCGACGGCCCCGAAGCTTTCGACCTCGTCTTCGTCGAGACCGTGGGCGCCGGCCAGAACGAAACGCGCATCCGCCAGCATGTTGACCGCACCGCAGTCGTGCTCACACCGGGCATGGGCGACGCCGTGCAGATGGACAAAGCCGGCATTCTCGAGATCGCCGACGTGTTCGTGTGCAACAAGGCCGACCACCCGGGCGAGAGCGACCTGGTCCGTGACCTCCGCGACGTCGCGGGCAAGCGACCGATCATCGAGACCATCGCGACCAAGGGCCAGGGGATCGAGGAACTCCTCGCGGCCGTCACGGTCTGAACACAGAGGCGCGGACGCACAATCCATCAACATGAAACAGGCGACCCGTCCGCGCCCGCTTGACGTGGTGATGCGAAGGCAGGACGATCGCGTCGTTTGTCGCGGACTGGGCTCGCCGGATCACCCGCCGCGACCTCTCGTTGAACATCCGCCGGTGGCGACATGACCATGACATCCAACATGCCGTCGACCGAGCCGCACACCCTCCAGTGCATGGAGGTCTGGGGCGGCAACGACGCCGTGCAGAGCGCCGTGAGGATGCCGGGGCTCGACGCGTGGGTCTACAGCCGCCCGCACAAGGGCGAAGCCTCGGGCGGTGATGTTCACTATCTCAGTTCCTGCGCCACCGGACGCATCACCCGCCTCCTCATCGCCGACGTTTCGGGACACGGCCTGGGCGTCTCAGAGATCGCGATCCGCCTCCGCAATCTCATGCGTCAGTTCGTCAACTACCTCGACCAGACCCGCTTCGCGGAGTCCCTCAACCGCGAATTCACCGGGCAAGAGTCGGGCTCGTTCGCGACCGCCGTGCTGGGTACCTACTGGGCGCCCACGCGTTACCTCGTGACCTGCAACGCCGGACACCCGCGCCCGATCCATTATCACGCCGCCACGGGCGAATGGACGTTCATCCGACGCGACAACGCCGACACGGCTCCCGGAGCAACGCCGGAGAGCGACGCGCCCGCAAACCTCCCGCTGGGCGTGCTCGACTTCTCGCGCTACGACCAGCTCGGCGTGCGCCTCGACGAGGGTGACGTCATCATCCTCTACACCGACTCTCTCATCGAGGCCAAGGACGCCGAGGGAAGGCTGCTGGGCGAGGCCGGATTGCTCGAGTTGCTCCGCGAGCTGGGGGCGGGCGACCCCGCCACGCTGGCGTCGCGCACCGTCGCCCGCGCCGAACGCTTCAACCGGGGCCTGCCCCTCGACGACGACGCGACCATGCTCGTGATGCGCTGCAACAGCGAGCGCACCCGCCGCGGCCCGCGGGAATCGTTCGCCGCCGCCTGGTATTTCCTCGGCCTTGTCGTCGCACGCCTGCGGGGCGGCTCCACGCCGATCCCCTGGCCCGAGCTCCGCCTTGCGAACATCGGCGGCGCGATCCTGCCGCGGCTCAATCGATTGTGGGGGCGCGACGCTGCAAAGTAGCTGCGTCCGCGGCCTTCCCCGCACGCCGCCGCACGCGCCTCATGCCAACCATCGCCGCGATGGCCAGCGGCATCGCGGTACTCGGCGCGGGGGTGGGCATGGACCAAATGAATGCCTCCGGCGCCCAGAGCGTTGCCGCGTATCCGACAACGTACAGCGCGTGCTCGTCGTGCCACACGCCCGACGCGGTCGACTTGATGCACTCGGGAGGCAGAAACTGATTCAGATCAACCCACGATTCGGCGCTCCCGTTCCAGAACGCGGCGTGCGGCTCCGAATCGGTCGAGCTGGCGTACGCCACCTGATAACCATCAAAGACACCCAGCGCTTCGGATCGGCTCATGTCCGACGGATGCAGATCGATCCAGCTTTCGACGGTGCCCGACCACAGCGCGGCACGGGTCTCATGCACCCGTCGCGTCCGTCCGACCTGCTGCGTCGCGGAAGTCGCGTTGACCTCCTTGCTCCAGCCCAGATACACGGTACCCGAGGCCGGATCGGGTTGAGGGGGGCATGTCAGGCAGGCGCTCGTTTCCCTTGGGGATCGGCCCATCGTGCGGGTCGTGAGGCTGGCGTTGTGGGCGGCGCTGGATGCGTGAGCGCGTGGACGGCGCGGTGAAGCGGAACAGCGCGAGCGCGTTCCGCAGCCGCAAGCAGAGCACCTGCGTGTTCGCCGAGGCCGCCCCCAAGGTCGTCGTGTTCGCCGTCAAGGTGTAGATTCCCCGCGGCCGAGTGAGGGGTTCTGGATGGAGCAAGATGGAATCGGTCCGGAAACACCCGGCGGGATGCGCCCTTTGGACACTGCCCGCGAATTGGCGGTTTTTTCGTGCCCCGTTAGGATATTACTGCTCGCATGGAAACTGTACACTAGCGAAGTTGGGCTAGTCGTTGGTCGGGCTTTTTCGGTCGCCGAGCGATGCGGCGATTTGGTGTCGGTGCGCATCGCGCCTTGGCCGGAGGGAGGCACAGGAAGATGGGTCTTGCTGGCGCGAAAGCGCTCCCGTTCGCAACCGCGCTCTCGCTCAGCAGCGCCTCTCGCTGCGCGGGTCGGATTAAGCCGCAAGCGGTGGCTATGCCGCGCTTGGGGTTGATAGGACTCGCGGCAGTCACAGCTCCTGCCCGGGCATCGTTGAATCGGATCTCGACTCCGGCTCCAGCCGCTGGATGACCGGGTGGTCCGTGTTCTGAATGTTCTCACCACCACGACGATTTTGTTCTCGACCAAGGCCTTCTCGCGAGAAAGCGCTGGACAGATCACCATCCACCCCGACGGTGCTGGCCCGCAATTCGGAGACTCTCATGAAGACGTTCGGCTCGTTCAACTTTGCTGGTGATGCCAGCGGTCGTGGGAGGTGCCCACGCACAGGGATCTGGCACGCTGTGGGTGGCGACGTGCCAAGCCGACACGCGATGCTCCTGCGCAGGAGTGGTGTCGCTGTGGGTTCACCGATGGGCAGAGGGTACTCCAAGTTCGAATGCGAAACGCTCGAACCTCGCCAGCTTCTTGCGACATTCACCGTCACGAGCCTTGCCGACTCCGGCATTGGCTCCTTGCGACAGGTGATCGCGGACGCCGAGAACGCCGCGGGCGCGGATGTCATCGAGTTCGGTGCGGGCGCACGCGGAACGATCACGCTCTCGGGATCCGAACTGGTGTTGGCCGGTGAGCTGACGATCCAGGGGCCGGGTGCGAACGATCTGACGGTGAGCGGGAACTCGCTGTCGCGCATTTTCCGGGTCTTGCCCGACGCATCCGTCTCCGTCAGCGGCCTGACAATCTGGAACGGATACAGCGCGAACCCCGGCGGCGGCGTGTCCAACGAAGGCTCGCTCGCGATCACCAACTGCACCGTCTCCAGCAACTGGGCCCACAGCGGCGGAGCCGTGTACAACGCTGGGGTACTCACCATCACCAGCTCGTCCATCGCGAGCAACACTGCCCAGTTGGCCGGCGGCGGCATCAAAAACGTCGGCTCTCTCGCCATCTCCGGTTCCACCATCACCGGCAATTCGGCGCAGGACATCTCGTACGGGAGCGGCGGCGGCATCGAGAACACCGGCACCCTCGCCATCACCAACTCCACCATCTCCGGCAATGGTTCGATCGAGAACGGCGGCGGAATCTATTCGTGGGGCGGCTCGCTCACCATCAGCAACTCCACCATCTCTGGCAACTCGTCCTGGTACGGCGGTGGCATCTTCTCCAGCCGATCGCTCGACATCACCAACTCCACCATCTCCGGCAACACGTCCCAGCCCGGCGGACAGGGCGGCGGTGTCTACACGAACACCCTCCAGCCGGTGAGCATTCGCAACAGCACGATCGCCGCCAATCTTGGCAACGGCGGAATCCACATCGCGGACGGCTCGCCCGTGATGGTCAGCTCCATCGTGGCCGGTAATGCCGGCGGCGATCTGCTGGGTGACCCTCTCGGTGCTGGCTCCACCAACAACCTGGTCCAGGATGCGGCCCACGCCGGCGGCCTGATCCACGGCGTCAATGGCAACCTCGTCGGCGTCGACCCGCTCCTCTCCGTTCTCGCCGTCAATGGTGGGCCCACCAAGACCATGGGACTGCAGGCGGGCAGCCCGGCACTTGGCGTGGGTCTAAACCCGGCCAGCCTCACGACCGATCAGCGCGGCGGGCTGTTCGCACGCGGCACGAGCGTCGACATCGGCGCGTACCAGCGGCAGACGCTCGCGCTGGTGGTGGATACGAACTCCGATGCGGTTGATGGCAATTACAGCGCCGGGAATCTCTCGCTGCGCGAGGCCATCGACGTATGCAACGCCAACCCGCTCGCAGACGCGATCACGTTCGCGTCGGCCCTCAACGCGACGACGATCACGCTCGGGGGAAGCGAGTTGCTGGTCTTCGGCGAGTTGACGATCACAGGACCCGGCATCAACTCGATGAGCATCAGCGGAAGCCAGGCGACGCGCGTGTTCGAGATCGCATCGAGCGCGAGCGTCTCGATCAGCAAACTCACGATCAAGGATGGCCACGGCGCGAGCCTCGCCGGCGGCGTGCACATCAACGCCAACGCCACGCTCAACCTCGTCGAGGTGGCCCTGTCCGGCAATACCTCAAGCGGCGGCGCCGGCGCCATCAATAACGACGGCACGCTCACCATCACAAACTCCACCATCACGGGCAACACGGCTTCAGACGCTCACGGCGGCGGGATCAACAACACCGGCACGCTCACCATCACCGGCTCCACCATCTCGCAGAACACGGCGCAATCTCCCTACAGCGGCGGCGGCGTGAACAACTTCGGGCACCTCACCATCACGAATTCCAAGATCTCTGCGAACGCCGCGCTCTATGGCGGCGGCGTCAACAACAGCGGCGGCACGTTCACCATCACCAACACCAACATCCTCGCGAATACGACGCCGGATGGGTCCGGCGCCGGCGTTCACAACTACGGCAACGCCACTGGAACAATCTCCAATTCCACCATCTCGGGCAATACAGCGAACACCGGCGGCGGAGTGGTCAACAACTCCAGCACGCTCACCATCTCCGGCTCGACCATCTCCTTGAATACCGCGAACGCCGAGGGCGGCGGGGTCTACAACAACAGCCTGGTCACCATCACCAACTCCACCATCTCCGGGAATACCGCGGTGAACCAGGGAGGCGGCGTGCACGCCTCCGACGGCGCACTCACCCTGACCAATTCCACCGTCACCGGTGGTTCGGCGCCCTATGGCGGCGGTATCGCCATCGTCAACGGCGCGCTGTTCGTGACCAATTGCACCATCTCCGCCAACACCGCGAGTGTCCAGGGCGGCGGCCTGTATGCGCTCGGCGCGAGCCCGACCATCCGAAACTCCACGATCGGCGCCAACCTCGGGTCCGGCGGCATCTACGCCGATCAAGCCTTCCCGCTGTTGATCAGTTGCATCGTCGCGGGCAACACGGACGGTGACATCCTCAACGGCGCGCTCTCCCCGGGCTCCATCAACAACCTCATCCAGGATGCCGCCCACGCCGGCGGACTCACCAACAACGTCGACGCCAACCTTGTCGGCGTCGATCCACTGCTCTCCCCGCTCGCCGACAACGGCGGGCCCACCAAAACCATGGCGCTCGCCGCGGGCAGCCCCGCCATCGGCAAGGGCCTGAACCCCGCCAGCCTCACCACCGACCAGCGCGGCGGGCTGTTCGCACGCGGCGCGAGTGTCGACATCGGCGCGTATCAGCGCCAATCGTTCGCGTTCGTGGTGGACAGCGCCGCTGATGAGAGCGACGGCGACTTCGGCGCGGGCGACCTCTCGCTCCGCGAGGCCATCGAGGCGGCCGGGCCCAACCCCGGCAACGACACCGTGACCTTCGCCGCGAGCCTCAATGGCCAGACGATCACCCTCGCCGGAACGGAATTGCTTGTGAAGGGCGACGCGACGATCACCGGCCCGGGCGCGAGCCTGCTCAGTATTAGCGGGAACAACGCCTCTGGCGTGTTCCAGATCGCGGCTGGCGCGAATGTGTCGGTCAGCGGGCTGGCAATCAAGCATGGCAACGCGCTGTCGGGCGGCGGCGGTTTCTACAACCAAGGCACGCTCACCATCACCGATTCCACCATCTCCGAATCGACTGCATACTCCGGCGGCGGGGTGTTGAACAAGGGCACGCTCACCATCACCGGCTCAACGATCTCCGGGAATCCGGCGGCGTACGGCGGAGGTATCTACAACAACGGCACCGTCACGATCACCAACTCCACCATCTCCGCCAACTCGGCCTTGTATGGAGGTGGCGTGGATAGCACCGCCGGCACCACGAGCATCATCAACTCCACGATCTCTGGAAACTCGGCCCAATACAGCGGCGGCGGCCTGTACAATTACTACTGTACGCTCGCCGTCACGAACTCCACCATCTCGGGCAATTCGGCTCCGACCGCGGGAGGTGGAATCGGCACCAGCAGCGGAACTGTCACCATCCGCAACACCACCATCGCCGCCAACCTCGGGAACGGAGGTCTGCATATCGATGGGGGCGCGCCCGTGCTGGTCAGTTGCATCGTCGCCGGCAACGGTGGTGGGGATATCTTGAAGGGCTCGCTCGGCGCGGGTTCCACCAACAACCTCGTCCAAGACGCGGCCCACGCGGGCGGTCTCACCAACGGCGTCAACGGCAATATCGTCGGCGTTGCTCCGATGCTTTCGCCCCTGAGCAACAACGGCGGGCCCACCTTCACCATGGCGCTCCAGGTCGGCAGCCCGGCGGTGAACAAGGGACTCAACCCCGCCAACCTCACCACCGATCAGCGCGGCACCGGCTTTGCCCGACTCCACGGCACCGCCATCGACATCGGCGCCATCGAGTTCAGCGCCATCCCCAGCCTGTCCTCCCTGACCCTCTCGAGCGCCTCCATCGCCCGCGGCCAGATCCTCACGCTCACCGCCAATTCCGTCGCCGACGCCGACGGCACCATCACGCGGGTCGACTTCTACCGCGACGCCAACAACAACGGAGTCGGTGACACCTCTGAACTCATCGGCACGGATTCCAATCCCGCGGGCGGCTACACATTCTCCTTCAGCACGAGCGGGCAGGCGCTCGGAAACGTGAACTTCTTCGCACGAGCCGTCGACAACGACGCCTATGTGAGCGCCTTCGGCTTCGCCGCCGCCACCATCATCAACGCCGTTCCCACGATCACCAGTCTCACGACCTCGGCGGCGGTTTTCGTGATTGGCCAGAGCATGACGCTCACCGCGAGCGGCGTCGCCGACGGCGACGGCACCATCACGCGGGTCGACTTCTACCGAGACGCCAACGCCAACGGTGTCGCCGACGCCGGCGAACAGGTTGGCAGCGACAGCAATCCCGCCGGCGGCTACACCTACACGCTAACGACGGCGCAGTCCGGCGTCATTCCAAGCGGCACCGCCAAGTTCCTCGCCATCGCAATCGACAATGACGGCGCAGCCTCAGCGACCCGCCAGGGATCAGCGACGGCGCAGACGCCCGCCGACCGCTTCATTGAGGTCTACACCGCCGCACCCAAGGCCGCGGATGGACTCGTGGACGGCGACTGGATCGCCGACAACCTCAAATCGACTGTGTCCAATGTGGCGATTTCCGACGCTTACTGGGGTGCTCGGAACCACTGGTTCCAGGACAGCAAGGGCGACGTCTGGTCGCTGTGGCAGGGCGGCGATGTTCACCTGAGCAAGACGCTCGCGGGCCAGCACGAGTGGGTGCTGACCAACCTGACCGATGCCGCGGGCCTCTCTGGCTCGATGCACTTCGCCCCCGGCTCGCTCTCGGGAATCACGACCGGCTGGAACGCGTTCAACATCCAAGGCATCCAGGATGGAAGGCTCCAGGCGCTGTGGTGGTCGCCGGAGGGAAGCGCGGGACAGTACTTTGCGCCGGACGGTTCGGTCAAGCAGGGCAAGGCGTGGGGTCTGCGCGGCAATGGATGGAGCCTGAGCAGCATCAGTGATGCGATCACGCCGATCAACGGTGCGGTCGCCACGCCGCCGACATGGTTCCGCGGCTACACCGCCAGCCAGGGCAACAGCCGCACGGACTTTGATCCACGCGCGACGTTTTACACCGCCAACAACGGCATGTCGGTGGTTCTGGTCGACACGAGCAATCGCGTGTACCTCGCGACCTTTAACGTCTGGCAGCAACTCTATGTCGACGGCGCGCGGAACGATCTGAACGGCCAGTGGATCATCGAACGCCTGGCGGACGTGCCGTCGTTCAAGTGGTTCGGCCTCGAAACCCAGGTGCCCGCCTTCGAGCAGCAGTTCATCGCCGCCGCGAACCACTGACCGACTCCCCGGAGGAGTCGGACGTCGCGAGCATTGGATGGAGTCAGGCCCTCGATCTGATCACTCCTCATCTCATCGCGGCCATTCTGGTCGACCCGAGGTCTGATCGCCGTCGTCCGTGCCGTCCGGGGCTCAGTTCGCCGGCGATCTGTTCGCAGGTCACCGCCGAATGTCCGCGCGATCCGGCGCGTGCCGATCGGGCTCGAACCTGCGTGTTGGTCGTCACGCCGCTCTCTTACCACGAAACACGACTCGCCGGACCCCGTTCCCGCGCTGTGGCACCGGACTTTCTCGCCCGGATCCGTAAGCGAAAGGTATGCCCTATCCGTTCTAGACCAGGATTCTCTCGGCGACGGCGCGATTCACCCGGCGCATGGGGCGCTCGAGCCTGGGGACGAGATCGTACTCGCGGTGGTTGAGGCGGCACCAAGCCCCGGCGAGGTACACACGGAAGATACTCGTCGGCTTGTCGAGGAAGTGGAACTCGGCGTCTTGGGCGCGTGCGAGGCCGTCCGCAACGACGCCCCGTCCCATTCGTCCGGGTCAAGTCCACCAACGACATTCTTGATTCAGTCAGGAGAGCCATTCCGCACGCTTCTGACTCAGTTCGCTGGTCTTTCACCGAAGTCCACTTGGCATTTCGGAGAAGTCCGTTGCTGACTACGAGCGCCCCTGCCCACCATGTTGTACTGAACTATCGCATCCCGATAGGAAGCGCGAAGACCCAGATATCGCTGGGCTGGGTGCTCTTGAAATCGTTGTCGATCGTAACGAGAAGCGTCGACCGCCCGTCGTCGAGCGTTGGACCGAGCGACAGGCCCTCGATCTTCTCGGGGAACTCCTCCCCCGCCAGGCGGAACTCGGGATCGAGGAAATCGATCAGCAGCGTCTTGGTCACTCCTCGGATATCCGTGGGGAGCTTGTTCTGCGGGAGTGAATCGCTGCCCGAAACGTCGGTGGCCTCGGAGAGGTCCACCCGATACACGCGCTTGCAACGAGCGTCGGCGCCCTTCTTGCCGTCACGCTCCAGAACGAGAAGCGTGCCGTCGGGAAGGAACATGGCCTCGCTCAGTCCGTAGTTGGCGCTTTCGAGTCGGTAGACGAACTGGCGCGGCTTGCCCCCGCTCCGCAGCGGGAGTTCGAGGAGGCGGATGTTCCGTCCGGCGCGTTCGCCGGCGTCGTCGAGGGCGTGGTCCTGAATCAGCGGGCTTTGGAGCACCGCGATGGCGCGTGCGCCGTCGTTGGAGAGCGCGAGCCCCTCGAACCCGCGGTTGGGTTGACGGCCCGTTGAGTTCGCCGGTGGGAGCTCGTTCTCGGGGCTTCCGTCGGGCGTGCGAACCACAAACGATTCGGGGATCGGAAGGCCGTTCAGGCGACGGCCGTTCGCATCAAACTGGTCGACGCGCGGCCCGTATTCCTCCGCGATCAGCATCGTGCCGTCCGCAAGCACCCGCAGCCCCTCGGGGTCGTAGCGGCGCGAGGCGGCCGGGTTCGCGATGGAATAGGCGCCGCTGTTGCCGACGAAACTGCTTCCGTCCTCGGCGAGGAGGAGGCGCGTCGAAAGGATCCGCGGCTCAATCGTGACAGGGCGATCGTCCGGCGCGATCGAGCGCGGTATTGGGATTTCGACGACCTGCACGCGGCACCTGTACGCCGATCCCCCGTCGCCCGGGCCGCGGTCGGGGAGCATGATGAAGGTGTCGCCCCGCCCGGTGTAGTCAATGGCGGAACCATGACCGCCCAGACGCGACTGAGTCATGTCGGCCATCGGGTCGGTGAGGCCCGAAAGGTCCTCGGCCCGCGCTTCGAACGCGCCCTTGGCGATGAGCCGTACGCCTGGAGGGATGGCCTGCGCGCCGACAAACGCGACGGGCGCCATGGTGATATTCGCCGCGAGCAGCAGGAGCCGACCCGCGCGCGCGGCACCGGCGGCGCGACGTCGAGCCGGGCAAGAACGCACCACGTCGCGATCGGGTGTGTGGTTTCGGATGATCGTCGTTCTCATGCTGAAAGCGCCGAGGCCGGTGTCGACCGGGCTCGGCGTGAAGCGTACCGGATCAGCAGCCAGCGTCGAACGCGCTGGCGAACGCGTCGTAGTCATCGCCGTTGACAAAGCCGTCGTTGTTGAAGTCGCCGGCGGGGGCCGCCACGTCAAAGTACGACGCGAAGAGATCGTAGTCATCGCCGTTGACAAAGCCGTCGTTGTTCACGTCGGCCGCGCACCGGAACGACGCCGCGACGTCGCTGGCCGTCACAAACGTTGCGTTCGTGCCGTTTGGCCCGTCGGCGGGATCGGCGTTCATCATGGCGAGGATGGCCTGCAACTCGCGCCCCTGCCATTTCCAGCCCGAATAGGGAACATCATCGCCCGTGTCGACGGTGTTCTTGTCGTTGACGAGCGTGGCGGTGTCGTCGAGCGACGCGCCGAGTCGGCTCCGGATGAGCACATAATCGGCGTAGCTGAACACGCCGTCGAAGTTGTAGTCCTTTGAAACGAAGCGGAACTGCACGATGTTGATGCCGCCCTGTCCGGTGGAGTTCACGTCGTTGAGCGTGCCCGGGGTGAGCTTGAAGCCCGTGACGTTGATGTCGTCGAGGAGGTAGTCGCCATTGGCGTCGGGCTGGCCCATCGCGTTGTAGCGCTGGCCGTTCGGATTGGTCGGCCCTTTGGTGAGCGAGGGATCGAAGTTAAGCGTGTTGGTGGTGACGGGCTGCTCGCCGTAGATGAACTCTTCGTCGGCCATGGAGGTGAACTCCATGATGTTCTGGGCGTTCAAACGGTGGCCGCGCTCGGGATTGACGCCGAAGAAGTAGATCCGGCAGAAGGCGTCGGGGTTGAAACCGGGTGTGTCGGAGATCTCCTGCTCGCGCGAGCGGGCGTATTCCTTGCCGCCGGCGTTCGAGCACGACACATCATCGACCATCTGATACGGTTCGAGGATTTCCGGGAGCGGTACGAGGATGGTCTGGTCCCCATTCTGGTCCTCGCCGTCGACCGGGACTTCGCCGCCGAGCGGGGCCACCCCGCCGAAGTCGATGCGGCTGTTGTAGTTCACATCGGGATTCGGCTCCTTGCGCCAGGCATAGCCGGCGCCGTAGATGCTCTGGCCGTTGGCGTCGAGCGCGTGATTCGGGCGCCTGCGGACGAGCACGTAGGTCTGCGAACCGTCGTTCTTGATTCGCCCGGAGGTGTCGGTGCTGGGGATGTGGGCTTGCGCAAAGGTGGCGCGCGTGGTGGCTTGCGGGAGGAGCGGGAGGATACCGCTGTTGTTCGAGGCGTTGTTGTAGAGCACCAGGAAGCCGTTGCTCCCGAGCGCCAGGCCGTCGAGCGACCAGGCCTCGTCGATCTCGGCGACTTCATCGCCGGGATCCCAGCCGCCGGGGAGCGGGCCGGGGATGCCGTCGCCGTCGGGGTCCGCGCCGCCGAAGACACAGGCAATGGCGTAGCCGTCAAGCTTCATGCCCGGGGTGCCGTACAGCTCGAGATACTCCCACTTGTTGTCGAACGAACTTGAGCCCTGTGGGTTGGGGAAGATTTCATTGAAAACGACCTGGGCCGAGCAGGTGGCGGCGCCCGCGAGCATCGCGAGCACTGCGGCGGAACGAATCATCATGGCTCTCTCTCCTTGGTGTCTGTTCGAAGGGTCGTGATGCAACTACCGATCGGTCGTCGGGGCGATCTCCGGTCGCGCCCGCGCGCCGTTACTCCTTGGTCTGGGTCCAGAAGGCGCCCGACGACAGGTGCCCGCCGAAGACCTTGCCCTCGATGTCGGGGTAGGGCGATTGGCCGGCTTCGGGATCGTCGTTGCCCCAACCGAACTCGCCGTCGCGGTTGGTATCGCTCATGGATGCGACGTGCCCGTCGGCGAAGGCAAAGTTGCCGTGGACCTTGTCGTGGCGTTTGTCGCTAAGGGAGATGAAGCTCGACTTGCCGTGCGAAGGACCGAAGTCGGAGAAGTCCTGGCGTCCGAACGTGCTGCTCAGGATCACGGGCCCGTCGGTCACGCTCTTGACGGCCCGGATGTTGATCTGTCCGTCGACATTAACCGTGTCGGTGGTGTCGGATCGGGAATCGGCATAGAAGGGGACCTTCGACGGCGCGACCATCGAGAGGTACTTGTCGCGGAGCGGACCGACGACGCCGGTCACGCGCTTAGGATCAAGCCCGGTGTCGCGGTTGTTCCGCATTTCGGTGTAGGCCATGTACCACGACTGCGTGTAGTTGCTGTTGAAGCCCCGCTTGTAGAGCTCGTCGATCTCGTACTGCGAGAATTGCTTGAACGCCGTGGAGTCGTTGACGCGAGAGAACGCGAGGTTCTGGTTGACGCGTCCGACCGCCGACGGGCAGAGCATGTCGCCGGGCTTTCCGGCGTCGGCGCTGATCATGTCGGCGATCCAGCCGGCCTTGTCGATCGGGCCGTAGGAACTGCGGGCGCGGTTGTCGAAGGGCCCAGAGCAGTAGTACGTCTGATTGTCGTTGGCGTAGGTAAGCGCGAAGGTGGCGAACTGACGCAGATTGCTCGCGCACTTGGCCTGACGCGCGGTCTCTCGGGCCGCCCCCAGGCTGGGGAGCAAGATGCTGATGAGCAGCGCGATGATCGCGATGACCACCAGCAGTTCGATGAGCGTGAACGCGCGGCGCGCGCGAACAATGGGGTGGCGTTCGTTCATGATGAGGGTCGAACATTAACGATTGTCCGCGACACGACGATTAGGCTTGCGCTAAGGAACGGCAAAACCTTGACGGAGTGGTGGGGGCGCACCCGCATCGATTGCGCAATTCACGTTTCCTTGACCATGTCTGAGCGCTCGGGCCGGTCTCGCTCCGCTATCTTTCGCATCGCTCGCGGGAGGTGTGGCCCCCGCAGCGTGTGCCTCGGCTCGCCGGAGGGAATTCCGCTCCGTCCGGCGTGAAGGCCCGCCGCTCGCGTGCGCAGGAGGGTGACCAAAATGAAGAAGTTGATTGTGGTGTCGGCGCTTCTGGCGCTGACGGGCGCGGCTTCCGCGCAGGTGCGCATTACCGAGTGGATGTACAGCGGCAACAGCGGCGAGTACATCGAGATCACCAACATCGGCGGCAGCGCCGTGTCGATGGCCGGCTGGAGCTTCGACGACGACAGCCGTCTGGCGGGCACGATCGATCTCTCGGGCCTGGGCACGCTCAAGTCGGGCGAATCGGCGATCATCACCGAGATCACCGCGGGCGAGTTCCGCACCAACTGGAGCCTGGGTCCGTGGGTGAAGATCGTTGAGTTGAACATCGCCAACCTGGGCCGCAACGACGAGATCAACATCTTCGACGCCTCGGCGATGCTCGCCGACCGGCTGACCTACGGCGACCAGAACATCTCCGGTTCGATCCGCACCCAGAACAAATCCGGTAGCACGCCCCTGGCCAACCTCGGCGCCAACAACGTGCTGGGCTGGACGCTCGCCGCCAACGGCGACTCCTACGGCTCGTACACCTCGGACGACGCCGACATCGGCAACCCTGGCGAGTACGCCCCGATCCCAGCACCCGGCGTTCTGGCATTCGGCCTGACCGGTCTGGGCCTCGCTGCTCGCCGCAAGCGTGCGTGAGTCACACTGACATCAAAGTGCCAGCCGCGAGCCCAGGCCGATCCGTGGCCTGGGCTCTTTCTTCTGCACGACTCCCGTTTCGCTCAACGTGGCGATCGGAACGTATCGAAACGGACGGAAGGTGCCACGTTGCTCTCGCGCTCTGGCTCTCCGATTGAACAGGGCGTACGGATCGGGGCGGCGATCAGGACGCGGGTCCAAGGCTTTCGCACCCGCGTGGTGGCCATACTGTGTCGCCCCTGTGCACTTCGCGAGCCAGTTGCCTCTGACAGCTGCTGGTGATCGGGCGAGTACCGACGATCGACGATTTCCAAGCCGCGATTCTCCGAAGCAGGTCTCACGCCAAGGACCCCGATCGGAGCGGTTTCAAGCCGTCGAACGCGTGCTTCCAGAGGCGCATACGCCGGCGGTTCTCTGGTCCGCATGATCAGGTTTGGCATCGGCGATTGACAGGCGGAGTTCAGTGCCCCTGTCCAAGCCGACTGGGGCTTTCTCGTTTATGGAGCGGGGGTGAAAATGACCCCCTGCCACGCCCCGGGAACGGGGAATGGCGCGGTGTGCTTCGTCACCATAGATCGGGGAGGCTACCATGCCGAGTTGTGGTTTCAATGGCTTTTGTGTGAACGCTCATCTCCTCGCCGCAACTTCGCGGCAAAGTTCTAGTAGCCGAGGAGTCCCTTCTCCGTGACGACTTTGGTAGCGGCACGATCCTTTGCCACTCGACACGCAGGGTTTTGATCTCGCGTGCATAGGGGGAATCCACGATGAATGCTTACGCCTCGGTACTCATGCTGGTCACCAGTTCCTTGTCTCCGCTGTTCGGTGGCTGCGCCGGCAACACCACCACCCAGGGCGATCGCGCGGACGCAACTGCGGACGCTCAGGCCGCGTACGACCGCCTGATCGCGCAGCAGCCCGTGGCCGCGACCCTCGCGAAGGACGCCAAGGGCGTGCTGGTGTTCCCAAATGTTCTGAAGGCCGGTTTCGTCCTGGGCGGGTATCACGGAACAGGCGCACTCCGAAAGGGCGACGCCTTCGTCGCTCGTTACGGCACGACCGGCGCTTCGTACGGCCTGCAGGCCGGCGTGCAGAAGTACTCGTACGCGATGTTCTTCATGAGGGAATCGGACCTTGCCTATCTCGACAGTTCGTCGGGATGGGAAGTTGGCGTTGGGCCGTCGATTACGGTGATCGATCAGGGCAAGGCGGCGTCCATGACGTCGACCACGGCGCGCGAGGGCGTGTACGTCATCTTCTACGATCAGAAGGGGCTGATGGCGGGCCTTGGCATCCAAGGCTCCAAGATCACGAAACTCGACTAAAGCGAGCGTTCGCCGCGCCGGGGCGACGAAGCGAACCGTGCGGGTTTCAGAGCGTCTGCGGCGTCAGGTATACCGCAGGACGACGGCGGTCATGTCGTCATCCTGCTCGCGGCCTTGGGAGTGCGCCCGAACTGCCTCGTCGATCGCGCGGATCATCTCCGCAGAAGTGGCCCCGGCGTTTGCGCGGATCACGCCCTCCAGGCGTTTGATTCCGAACAGTTGCTTGGCGGTTGACTGGGCTTCCATGAAGCCGTCGGTGAGCAGCACGATCATGTCGCCCGGGCTCAGCGTGCGCTGCTGCACGGGTGTGTAGCGCTCGTCATCGGCGATGCCCAGCGGCAGGCCTTGCCCGTCGAATCGCTCAATCTCCTTGCTCTGGGCACGCCACAAGAAGGTTGGGCCGTGCCCCGCGGAGAGAATGTCGACCGAACCGCTGGGGCTCGCGACCACGACGGCCATGGTGATGAAGCGACCGCTTGTGAGGTCGCGGCTGACCAGCTCGTTGACCGAATCGAGAAACTGATCCGCGCCCTGCATGGTCGGGGTGATGGCGCGGCAATAGGCACGGCAGACCGCCATCACCAGCGCCGGCCCGATGCCGTGCCCGGTGACGTCGGCGATCGCGATGATGACCCGTCCATCGGGGAGCGGCTGCCAGTCATAGAAATCGCCGCCCGTCTGCGTCGCGGGACGCGACATTCCCGCGACGTCGAATCGATCCAGCTTGGGCGGCAGCTTGGGGAGCAGCCCCTGCTGGATGGTGCGTGCGATGTCGAGTTCATGCTCGACGCTTCGGAGTTCCGCCGCGGTGCGTTCGGCCTGTTCGGCCTCGGTCACCGCAACGCGGATCGTCTCGCGGAACAGATTGGCGACACCCGCCGCGGCGAATCCGGTGACGAGCAGGAGCAGGCCATAGGAAGCAAGCAGCGGAACCTCACCGGACCCAGCGTCGAGAGCGCCCCGCATTACGGTGCTGACGACCAAGGCCCAGTGCCCAAACGCGGCGGCGATGCCGAGCGAAAGGCAGACGCCGGGTCTCAGGCGAAGCGTTGAGAGGAGGATCGTGAGCGAGAGGACGAGCATCACGGGCGTGGTGAGCCCCGCGACCATCCCCCGTGTTGAGCGCAGATGCGTCGCGAACATCAGCGCGAGCGGGATGAGCAGATCGATCGCGGCACCCCACGGAAAGCCGGAGGAACGTGGCGTGGCGCCGGACACGATCGCCCGATTCACGCGCCAAAGGCCGAACGAGTTGATCGTCATGACGAACGCCAGCCCGCCGAAGACGATGAAGAAATCGGAGCTGTTCGACGCCACGGAATCGCCGATCAGGCGGCGGATGATCCACGCGCCCAGCATCAGCGCATAGCACGCGATCATCAGGCCGAAACGCCAACGCTCGGAAATGAGCAGGCGTGCCTGAAACGTCGGGCTCGACGTAAACGAATCGCCACTGGCCGCGGCGACGCTGGGACTGATGGATGTCGTGGACGCTTCGATCATTCCAGATCAGTCTAATCGTGTAAGCGGAGTGTGCTACCTACGAGATGTGAACCAGATCCGAGCCGACGCGAGCACTCAGGCGTGCGCCCCGGTGGGCGCGGTGGTCTCCGCGGCCTTGGGCTTCACACCAAACACCTTTTCCGACACGGCCTGGATCACGACATACAGCACCGGGGTGAAGATCAGGCCGAGCGCCGTATTGCCGATCATACCGAAGAAGACCGCGGTGCCGATCGCCTGACGGCTCGCGGCGCCCGCGCCGGTCGCGATCATCATCGGGAGCACGCCCAGGATGAACGCCAGAGCGGTCATCAGGATCGGGCGCAGTCGCTGACGCGATGCCTCGACGGCAGACTCGACGATGCCCTTGCCCTGCTCGCGATAGGCCTTGGCGAATTCGACGATCAGAATCGCATTCTTTGCGCCCAAACCGACGAGGAGGACAAGACCGACCTGCGTGTAGATGTTGTTGTCCATCCCGCGATACATGAGCCCGCCCATGGCGCCGAGCACGGCGAGCGGGATCGAAAGAATGACCGAGAGCGGCACGAACCAGCTTTCATAGAGCGCCGCGAGGATGAGATAGACGACCAGCAGCGCCATCGCAAAGACAATGATCGCCTGATTCCCAACGAGCTTTTCCTGATACGACAGAGCCGTCCACTCGTAGGTCATGCCCGCGGGGAGCTTGGCGTCCGCCATGCTCTCCACGACCTTGAGCGACTCGCCCGAAGACACGCCGGGCGCCGCCTGACCCTGCACGACCGCCGCCGGGAAGATGTTGTAGCGAATGACGCGATCGGCGCCCATCGTCTCGCGCACACTCATGAGCGAGCCGAGCGGCACCATGCTCCCGTCGGGCTTCCGAACGTCGAGGCGGAGAATGTCCTCGGGGCGAGAGCGGAACTGGCTGTCAGCGGAGACGTTGACCTGCCACGTGCGTCCGAACAGGTTGAAGTCGTTGACATACGCGGACGCGAGGTAGCCCGACATGGTCGAGAAGACGTCCTGAAGCGGGATGCCGAGCTTCTTGACCTTCTCGCGATCGACATCGGCAAACAACTGCGGAACCGCGGGTCGGAACGCGCTGTTCACGCTGCTGAGCTTGGACTGAGAATTGCCGTCGACAACCAGCCCCTGCACCACCTCTCCGATCGCCTGACGGCCCAGCCCTCCGCGATCCTGGAGTCGGAGGTCAAAGCCCGAGGCGGACCCCACGCCGTCGACCGCGGGGAGCGAAAAGACCAGGCACAAGCCGTCGGGGATCTTCGACGTTTTCTGGCGCAGGTCGGCCATGATGGTGTTGAGGTCGCGCCCCTTGGGCAGGCGTTCTTCCCAGTCCTCAAGGCCGATGAAGAACATGGCGTAGTTGGAGCCGTTGTTGTTGATCATGGAGAAGCCGGGGAGCGCGGTGAAGTTGCGCACGCCCTCGGTCTCGCCCAGGATCTTCTCGACCTGCTGGACCGCGGCGAGCGTTCGCTCCTGCGAGGCCGCGTCGGGCATCCACACGTCGATCATGACCATGCCGCGATCTTCGAGCGGAACAAAGCCGGTCGGCACCTTGGTGAAGGTCCAGCCGATGCCGAACACGCACGCGCCGAAGCCGGCGAGCGTGAACGCGACGATCGCGGGATGAACGAGGAGCTTGATCAGGCGCGCATAGGCATGGGCGATCGCGTCGAAGAACGCGTTGAACCAGCGGACGAGGATGAAGGGTTTGTGCCCTTCCTTGTGGGCCTTGAGGATGACGCCGCAGAGCGCGGGCGTGAGCGTGACGGCGCACACGCCGCTGAAGAAAGTGCTTGCGGCGATGGTGAGCGCGAACTGTCGGAAGAGCTGCCCGGAGATGCCGGGGAGGAACGCTGTGGGGATGAACACCGCCATGAGCACGACGGTAATGCTCACCACCGGCGCGAGCACTTCCTTCATCGCCTTGATGGTGGCTTCCTTGGGCGGAAGGTGGGCCTGCTTCATCACGGCCTCGACGTTCTCGACCACGACGATCGCGTCGTCGACCACGATGCCGATCGCGACGACCAGCCCGAACAGCACCGGCATGTTGACTGAGAAGCCCATCAGCTTAGCGAAGAAGAACGTGCCGATGATCGAAACGGGGATCGCCAGCATCGGGATCACCGAGAGCCGGATGCTCCCAAGGAACACGACAACGACCGCGAGCACGAGCACGAGTGCTTCGATAAACGTGTGAAACACGCCTTCGATCGCCGAAAGCACGAACTTCGACGTGTCGTAAACGACCTCGAAGGACAGCCCCGCTGGGAGCTGCGCGGCCTTGTCTTTCAGCAGCTTCTCGATGTCCTTGGCGACCTGCACCGCGTTGCCGCCCGGCGCCTGGTACACCACCATCGCGGCGGCGGGGATGCCCTTGTAGCGTGCCAGCAGGTCATACGACTTGCCGCCAAGCTCGACCCGCGCCACGTCCTTCACGCGGATGACGCGGTTCCCCTCGGCCCGGACGATGACGCGCTCGAACTGGTCCACGCTCGAGAGTCGACCCAGCGTTGACACGTTGTACTGAAACGACTGTCCTGTGGGCACGGGCGGCTGACCGATCGAGCCCGCCGCGACCTGCACGTTCTGCTCGCGCAGCGCCGCGATGACATCCATCGTGGTCAGGTTGCGGGACTTGAGCTTCTCCGGATCGAGCCACAGACGGATGCCGTAGTCCTTGACCGGGAAGACCTTGGCGTCGCCGACGCCGGTGATGCGCTTGATCTCGTCGAAGACGTTGATGGTGAGGTAATTGGCGATGAAGAGATCGTCGTACTTCTTGGAAGCCTCGGCATCCTTGGGCGTGAGCGAGAAGACGGTGATGACGTTCGACGAGACGCGATCGGTCGTCACGCCGTTGCGCTTCACTTCCTCCGGAAGCTTGGGGAGCGCGATGTTGACGCGGTTCTGCACGAGCACCGAGGCAATGTTGATGTCCGTGCCGAGTTCGAATGTAACTTTAAGGGTGTACGAGCCGTCGCTGGTCGACGTGCTCTCCATATAGATCATGCCCGGCACGCCGTTCACCTGCTGCTCGATCGGCGAGGCGACCGTGTCGGCCACCACTTGGGCGCTGGCGCCCGGGTACATCGTCGAAACCTGCACGACCGGCGGCGTGATGTCCGGGTACTGGGCCACCGGAAGCGTCGGGTAGGCCACCAGCCCGAGCATCACGATCAGGATCGAGATCACCATCGAAACGATGGGGCGTCGAACCGGAAACTCAGCGAGCATTCGGGATCACTCCTCAGCGGCCCGCGGCGGGCGCCTGCAGCATCTTGGGTGTCACCTTCGAGCCCGGACGCGCCTTCAGCACGCCCAGCACGATCACGCGGTCGCTCGGGGTCAGCCCCTCCTCCACCACGCGGTCCGATCCATCGAGCACACCGATCTTCACACGGCGGGCCTCGACCTCGTCCTTTTCGTTCAGCACCATCGCGAAGCGCCCCTGCTGGTCGCTGAGAAGCGCTGCTTCGGGCACGACGAGCGACTTGCGCGTCGACATGGGGAAACGCAGCCGCGCGAACAGACCCGGCAGCAGCAGTTCATCGGTGTTCTCAAAGCGGGTGCGAACGCGGAGCGTGCCGGTCTGTGAATTGAGCTCCGGCGCGACGTAATCAACCCGCCCCTGGAACCGATAGGCGGCCTCGTTCGACAACCCCAACTCGCACGTCCGCTGCCTGGCCTGCTCGGGCTCGGGGCGCTCCGGCTTGCCGGCCTTGGCCTCCATCGCCCGCACACCCAGCACGTCCGACTCGCTGACGTCGACCGACACATACGCCGGCACCGACTGCACAATCGTCGCCAGTAGTGTCGGCTCGCCGCGGCCGACAAGATTGCCCACGTCAATCTTCGCGTTGGTGATGCGCCCGTCGATCGGGGCAGTCACCTTGCAGTATTCGACGTTGAGCTTCGCGGTCGTGAGCTGCGCCTGGGCCTGGATCAGGTCCGCCTTCACGACGTCACGCTTGGCGGCCTTGATCACCGCGTCGATCTCCGGTCCCGCACGCTGGTCGGCCAGTTCCCGCGCCAGCCGCGCATCGTTCTCCGCGCCATCCAGCGCCGCTTCCTGGGCCCGCACCGCGGCTTGGGCGCGATCAACCGCCGCCTCGTACTCCCGCTTGTCGATCTCGAAAAGAAGATCGCCCTTCTTCACGCGCTGACCGGCCTGGAAATGCTGCCGCTCCAGGAATCCCTGCACCCGCGCACGAACATCGACGGACTCCGCCGCTTCGATGGTGCCCGTGTAGTTCAGGTACGCGATCACCTCGCGCTCCGCCGGATTGGCGACGATCACCTCGGGCGGCGGAGGCGGCGCATACACGTTGGCCTCGTCCTTCTTCTTGCAACCGGTCGAAACCGCCAGCAGCGCGACCAACGCGCCCGCGCCGATTCTCGCCGCGGTTCGCCCGCGGAGTGTTTGAGTGCTCTGCATGACTGCTCCGTGACTATTCACTTTTCAGCCCCCGAAGTCTCGTTGCCATCCGGCCGCTTGAAGCCCAGGTCATTGCCGTGATCCCAATCGGGATTCAGCACGTTGCCCCAATCCGTCCGCTCACGCATGCGCTTGGAAGTGGCGTCGTCGACGAATTCGTGCCCCTCGCGGATCTCCCACCCGCCGCCGAGCGAGCGGTAGGTCCGGACCGCGCCGAGCGCGATCGCGGCCCTCGCGACGACCAGGCTGTCCTGCTGCTGCACGAGCGCCGTCTGCGCGTTGTTCACGCGGATGAAATCCACGGCGCCGGCCCGATACTGGATCAGCGACAACTCCGCGCTGCGCTTCGATGCGTCGACCGCCTCCGCGAGGAACCCGGATCGCTCCTTGGCACGCAGGAAGTCCGACAACCCCGCCTCAACATCCGACGCCGCCTTCAGCACGGTATTGCGATACGCCGCCACCGCCTGCTCGTACTGCGCGTCCTGGGCCCGAATGTTGTTCTCGACGCGCCCGTAGTTCAGGATCGGCCAGTTGACCTGAAGCCCGATGAACCCCGCGAACGAATCGCCATCGAAGATGTTGCCGAGGTCGGGGCGACGCACACCCTCGAACGTGCTGCTCGCAAAGCCCGTCGAGCCCGCGATCGCGATGCTCGGGTAGAGGTCGGCCGTCGCCTGACCGATCCGAGCGCTCTGGGCCGCGGCAAGACGCTCCGCAACTCGCACGTCCGGACGCCGGCGGAGCAGCTCCGCCGGAACCCCCGCGACGATCTGCGCCGACATCTCCGGCAACCGGCGCGCTGCGCCGTCCGGCGGCGAGAGCTCCGCGTCCAGCTGCGAGGGGGTCTGGCCCAAGAGCACGCACAGCGCGAGCTTGGTCTGCTGCAGATCGTTCTCGAGCTGCGGCACCAACGCCTGCGTGTTCGCGAGCGTCGCACGGGCGGTCGACACGTCGAGTTCGGAGACCGCGCCGGCCTTCAACCGGGTCTGGGTGAGCGTCAGAGTCTCCGCCTGCAACGCCGCGTTGGCGCGCGCAAACAAAATCCGCTCTTCCAAGGAGCGGACAAGAATGTAGTTCGCGGCCACGTCGGACACGAGCGAGACGACGATCGCGTCGTAATCAGCGACGGTCGCGAGCAGTTCCGCGTCGGCGGCCTCGATGCCGCGCCGGAACTTGCCCCAGAAGTCAAGCTCCCACGCCGCCTGCAGGCCGATCTGCGCGTCGGAGAACGCCGTCTCGGTCCCCGTGCCCGCGGCGTTGTAGCTCAGCTGGCGATTGGCGATGCCGCCAAACACCTCCTGAGACTGCGCGAAGAACCGCCCAACCGCGATGCCACGCCGCGCCCGCGCTTCGATCACGCGGAGCCCCGCGGATTTGATGGAGAGGTTCTGCTCATAGGCCTTCTGCACAAGGGCCGAGAGCGTCGGATCCTTGAACGACTCCCACCAGCGAACGCTCGCGGCATCCGTGGGCGTCGCGGTCGCGGTCTGCGACAGCCACGCGTCGTTGACCGGCGCGTCAGGCTTCTGATAGTCCGGCCCGACCATGCAGCCGGTGAGAATCGGGAGAAGCACGATTCCGCTGGTCGCCAGGGACCGGCGCCACGCGCGGGTTCCGCGGCGAGCCGCTCCCTCGTAGCTCGTCCCAAGGCCCGAAGTGCTCTGCGATTTCATTGCCACGCTCCACAAAGTCTCACGAGACGCCACAGTGCCTTCCGGCCCGACGGTACGGCACGGTATGTCCGTGAGAGGTGTACCACAAGTGGCGTGCGCCTGCGCTTTGTCCATTGGCCACTCACACAAACGCCAACCGGGCACGCGTGAGATCGAACAATGATGCCCACGTCAGCCTCCCAACGCGATCGTCAGTCCAACGAGCACGCCCCCCAGCCCCACCATTCCGATTCCCGCCAGCCATGGTTGGCGACCCGCGCAGCGCCCGAAGGCATAGCCGGTCATGAAGAGCATTGCCAACGCAATCGCATTGGAAACGCGCATCGCGGGCCCAGCACTCGACATCACAAGAAACGGGATTACGACTGGGAACGTCGACAGGAACACCCAGAGAAAGACCGAGAGAGCTCCCAACCAGCCGGTTCTGTTCAGCCGCACGCGTCGCGGAGGATCGGGAAGCTCCTTCAAACGCTGACGAACGATCTCCAACTCCGCGGCGCACATGGCCGCCGCAATCGTCGTGGGCAAGGCCTCCACGATCAGGCGGTGGGCCTGTTCCGCGCTCGCGGCCTCCCGCACCGAGCGAACAGTCCTGATGTCTCGAGCCGACTCCGCGAGACAGCCCATCAGGTACAGAATCCCGTCGATGATCCCCCACGCCAGGTTGCAACCCAGGGCGCCGATCAGCATCGTCCGAACATCGTCTCGTCCGGCCTCCGCGACGCTGAGTGACCCCGTGAACGTCAGCACCATGATCAGGCCGAACAGGACCTCCGAGACACGGTCGATCTGCTCCAGCGGCCGCGGGATTCTCCGGTCCGGCGCAACCGACGCGACACCGCTTTCCGTGCCCTTCAGCTGGGTTGTCATCGCGTAATTCCTTACACCGTTCTCGGCGGCAACATTTACAACGTCATGGCGAAGATGAGGTACACCATCACAAGCAGGGCACCGACGAACCACGCCGAGCGCCCGCTGTTGGTGACCAGCGACGCCGTCATCGTGGCGATGAGCATCATGACGATTGCGCCCGGCCAGAACTGAAGGTCCATCGGCGTCGGACCGACCACGAAGCTGAGCAGGACCAAGGCGGGCGCTACGAAGAGTGCGATCTGCGACGCGCTTCCGAGCGCGATTCCCACGCTCAGATCGAGACGGTCCTTGCGTGCCGCCGAGAAGGCCGACGCCATCTCCGCCGCACCACCGACCAGCGCCACCACGATGAATCCGACAAACGCCGGGGTCATCCCGAACGACTCGGCGGCCTTCTGCACCGACTCCACGAAGACCTCGCTCACCAGCGCCACCAGCACCGTGACAACCGCCAGCGTGCAGAGCGCGACGCCAACCGGCCAGGGAGACTCCTCGTCGTGCCCCGATCCGGCGCTCACGAACAACTCCCGGTGAGTCTACAGCGAAAAGAGCATCCCGAGGCCGTAGGCGATCATCAGCAGCACGGACAGACCAACGCTCAAGCTCCGTGCAAACGCCATATCGGGCGCCGCATCCGCCCGCAGGACCAGCGAGGGCACGAGCATCGCGATTGTGGCCAGAAACAGCAGACCAGCCTGGACTCGAGCATTGACGCGGTTGAATTCTTGAACGAGATGCTTGAGTCCCCCGAGCAGAAACGACGCACCCAGCATGAACAACGTGTTCGCCACGATCGCGCCGGCGACGGACGCCTTCACCAGCGCATACTCGCCCGCGCGCAGCGCCGCGATCGCGATGATGAGCTCGGTCAGGTTCCCGAGCGTGGCGTTCAGAAGGCCGCCGACCGCGTCGCCCGTCTTGGCGGCCACCGACTCGGTGGCGTGGCTCAGCAGAGCCGCCAAGGGAACGATCGCCACGACCGACAGCACAAAGAGCAGCGTGTGCCCTTCCGGCCTGAGCCTGGCCGCCGTAAACACGCCGGGCACGAAGACCAGAAGCCAGAGGAGGGGATTTCGCCGAATCTCATGGAGCAGGTGCTTCATGACAAGCTCTTCTGGTACTCGTCGACGGCGTCGGCGACCGCATTGAACCGATTAATGCCCCCCAGTTTCTCGTCGACGCCCTCGGAACGCAGACGATCACGCACCGACGAACGAGCCTCAACGACTCGAACACGGACTCCGCCAGCCGTCAGCTCGCCGGCCAGATCCGCGAGCATGTGCGCGCTATGCATGTCCACGTACGGGGTCGCGGAGAGATCAAGCACGACTAGCCTCGGCGACTCCGGCTCGGCTCGCACCCGGCCCAGGATTGTGTCCTGCACATAGTCCATGTTGAAGTACATCAGGCCCGATTCGGGCCGGAAGACCATCACACCAGGAATCTGCTCGTTGTCGGGGTGGCGATCTCGGTCGGAGAACCGACGAGAGCCCGGGATGCGCCCGAGAATCGCGACGTGCGGATGCGATGCGCGTCGAATCAGGAGCACAAGCGAGATCACCGCGCCGATCAACACTCCGCGCAGCAGGCCGGAACTCAGAACCCCGACCAACGACACAATGGCGACGATGTACTCGGTGCGGTTGGTGCGGCGCAGGTGCTTGAGCGTTGAGACCTTGAAGAGCCCGGAGACCGCAACCAGGACCACCGCCGCAAGGACGGGCTGGGGCAACGCCCGCAACAGATGCGAAAGAAAGAGTGTGACCAGAAGCACAATCACGGCCGCAAAGGCGCCCGACAACGGCGTCCGCGCACCGCCGCTCTCGTTCACGAGTGACTGAGACATCCCGCCGCTCACCGGGAATCCTCGCCCCAGACCGGCGGCCAGATTCGCCGCGGCCAGCGCCAAGAACTCCTGGTTGGCGTCCAACCGCCCTCCGCTCTTGGACGCGAACATCCGCCCAATGGCGGCCGTTTCCACCGCCCCGAGCATGAAGCACGCCATCGCGAGCGGAAGCAACTCATTGAGATCGTCCGCCACGATCGCGGGCAGGCCCGGTGTGGGAAGTCCCGGCGGGAGTTCGCCCAGCAGTTTGACTCCCCGCGCCTCCAGACCGAGCAGGGAAGAGGCAACGACTCCTCCGATGACGACGAACAGCGCCACGGGCCTGTTCTTCAGGTAGACCTTGCCGAGCACCAACACCAAGAGCGCGATGCCACCCACAGCCAGCGATGTCGGGTTCGTTTCCGACAAATGCTTTAAAAAGTGCGCACTGTTCACCCAGAAGCTGCCGTGCGCTCCCTTGATGCCCAGCAGCTTGGGCAATTGAGTGCTGGCCAGGAAAAGGGCCACGCCGCACTTGAAGCCGACCATCACGCTCTCGGAGATGAAGTTGACGATCGACCCGGCCTTCGCCAGCCAGGCGACGAACGCGATGATCGCGACCAGCAGCGCCGTCGCGGAAGCCAGCGCACTCAAGCGAGCGGCGTCGCCGCCCGCGATTCCTCCCAGCGAGGCACCGACGAGCAGCGAGATCGCGGAGGTGACCGTAACGGCCGTCTGCCTTGAACTGCAGAAGACCCAGAACACCAGCCCTGAAAACAAGCACGCGTACAACCCAGCCTCGGGCGGAAGGTTGGCCAGCGACGCATCGCCCAGACCCGCCGGCAACAGGTAGGCCGCAAGCGTGATCCCCGCGAGCAGGTCGCCCCGCAACTTGGGCACGTCATAGGTCCGGATCCACTGGCCCGCGGCCACGCTCGACCCAAGGCGCGCTAGGAGGCCAGGCGTGCTCCGATCGGTTGGCGGTCTCGAAAGTTCTGAGTCCACGGGTAGTCCAGAGAAAGGGGCTTGGTAGAAGGAGGGTGACGGAGTGCGACTAATCGGACGACACCGGCGCAAACGGTCTTATCTCCAGCGCCTCTCCCTCGACGCGAACGTATGAACCCTGCGGCACCTCAACCCACACATTGACCGCGGTCCCCGCGGGCTCTGACACGATAAACCGAGTGTCGGGCGAGAACCGCCCGGCCAGTTGCGGGTTCCATCGGACCGCGTCGTCGACGTCTCGGCTGTGATACAGCGTCGGGGCCTGCCCATCGCTGGCGTATCGCAAGGCGTGGACCACCCTGCCATCGCTCAGCCCCAGCGTCATCCAAAGCGATTCACCGATGCCCGCCTCCTTCGCGGTCGCCTCGATGAACCCCGCCATCCGGGCGAGCGCCCCGGGCGGGTCGGCGTCCAGGCCGAAGGTGAGCGCCAGGTAGAACATCACCTCCGAATCGGTCGTGCCGAGCATCTCCGGAAAGAGCTCGTCCGCCACGGCCTGCACGAGCTTCTTGCGGAATTGCTCGATCCCGAAAACCTCGCCGTTGTGAACAAACAGCCAGTTCTTCCAGCGGAACGGGTGGCAGTTTGTTTCCTGCACGACGGCCTGCGAGGTCGCCCGCACGTGCGCCAGGAACCGGGGCGATTCGATGTGGGCCGCCAGATCGCGCAGGTTGAAATCGTTCCACGCGGGGCGGATGCTCCGGAAGAGTCCCGGCGTGGGACGATCGTCATACCAACCCACGCCGAACCCATCGCCATTGGTGGGCGTCTCCGCCGACTTGGAGCTCATGCTCTGATCGATCAACGAATGCGCGGGCTTAAAGAGGATGTCCTCAAGCAGGATCGGAGCCCCGGAATACGCCAGCCATCGGCACATGCGTCAAGTCCTCCGCGGCGCGATCGATCGTCGCGTCTTAGAACACATCCGGCACAAACCGACGCCCCTTCAGCGACGCCTGATCGTCATAGGCGCCCTTCTTGGATCGGGAGGGGAGCTTGATCTTCTCACGCCGGAGCTTCTTGTAGGGGATGAGGTTGAGCAGGTGCGAGATGCAATTGAGCCGCGCACGCTTCTTGTCGTCGGAACGCACGATGTACCACGGCGAGTGCTTCGTGTCGGTGGATTCCAGCATCCGGTCGCGAGCTCTTGAATAGTCGTACCAGCGCTCGCGCGACGGCAGGTCCATCGGGCTGAGCTTCCACTGCCGGACTGGATCCTCGATCCGCGCCTTGAATCGCCGCTCCTGCTCTTCGTTGCTGACCTCGAGCCAGTACTTGACAAGGATGATGCCGCTCTCGACCACAAACTTCTCAACCACGGGCGCCAACTCAAGGAATCGCTCGTACTGCTCGTCGCTGCAGAAGCCCATCACACGCTCAACGCCGGCGCGGTTGTACCAGCTGCGGTCGAAGATCACGACCTCGCCCGCCGATGGGAAGTGAGCCATGTAGCGTTGGAGGTACATCTGGCTCTTCTCGCGGTCGGACGGCGCCGGCAGCGCCACGAGGCGGAAGACGCGAGGGCTGACCCGCTCGGTCAACGCCCGGATCGTGCCGCCTTTCCCGGCCCCATCGCGGCCCTCAAAGACCACGATGACGCGCAGACCCTCCTGCTTCACCCACGCCTGCAGATGACACAGCTCGACCTGGAGTCGGCGAAGCTCCTTCTCATAACCCTTGCGCTTGAGCTTCTTGCCGCCGTCCTCGGTGTCCGGCTTTACACGCCCCCTTCGCACTTCGGTCTTCTCGCGTTGCGCTCGCATGATGATCGCCCCTTTCCGACGCGGGAGCGGGTTGGCGGCCGACCAGGCTGACCGCCATGCGCGTGAAGGATGTCAAACGCCCACAAACTTCGCCGGTTCGTGCTGGAAGGCCTTGAGCGATTCCTCACTCGCGAAGTAGTACTTCGTGCCCTTGTACTCGGTGGTGCCCTTGGCCAGCACGCGGTTGAACGAGACCTTGGCGACAGGGTCGATCACCCGCGAGTCTTTCGTGTAGGCCTCGATGAACGGGATCTGCAGATAGTTCTTGGTGAACTCGACGATCCGATCGTCAACCCACGCGAGAAGCTTGGCGTCGTCGATCGTGTCGAGCGGCATTTCGATCCGGTCGTGCGACCTGAACTCGAAGAGCACCGGGATGATCGACAGGTAGTAGTCGATCGCGATCGATTCAACCGCGCCGCCGTGCGACAGCACGAATCGCAGCATCACGCCGGGCGGCACCAGGTCGGTGTGCCCCATCGAGATGCGCACCTCGCCGCCGTCGCGGTCACGCTCGTGATCGACTTTCGCCTCCTTGACGCGCTCGGTGATCGCCTTGACGCGCGGCTCAAACTGCTTGGCCAGCCGAGCCCGCACCTCCTCGAACTTGGCGTAGCGCGCGCTCAGAGCCTGCGCCTTCTCGCTGGAATCCTTGTGGAACTGCGCGACCTGCCCCTTGGCCTTGTCGATTTCCTGCTGAAGACGTGACGCCAGATCATTCGAACCGCTCGGAGTCGACATCATCCGCTCCTTTCGCCGGCACACTCGGGCAAACGTGGCTCACGCCTCTCGCGAATCCCCGAAGTTCTCGAAACGAGATGAGTTTGGCCCATGGCGCCGACCGTTGAAGATGAGGAGGAATCTTCAAACCACGCTCGTTAATTATAAGGATACAGGAGTGTGGAATCAAATCGAAGTGGATTGCCAACGACCAGGGCTTTCCTTGGAGCACGCGTGGCATGGGCGCTGTCCCAAGGCAGATCTAGGCTGCGTTGTACGGAACCCGGTGTTGGGCCTCTCCCGGAACTGGATCCAGTGACGTGCCCCCTCAACCCGTTCCAGTGTCAGGTCTCGTGCATCTGGACCGGAGCACGGAGGCTAGGTCGCGGCCACACTCGCCCGAGACGCCGACATTGACGACGCCGCGTGCGAGGTCGAGATTCAGTGGGTCCACCCCTTCATCTGCGTGCGACGGCGAAACTGTCACGCTGTGCGATGATCGACGAGCCTTGAAGCCGATCGCCGCACGTTGCACGTGTGCCATATGAGATGCAAGGCTTCCGCCGCGTGTCCAAGATTGCGCGTACGAAAGAATGTTGCCCGGCGTTCGTCGACGCATTTCGGATTGCGTCATCGGGCGCCAGGTTCGTCATGTGATCGCCCTTAGAGGCACGAGGCCGGCTACGACCGAACCTCGCGAGTGCCCGCTTCGAGCAACGATTTGCGGGATTCGATGGGGCTGCCGAGCTGTGCGTTGATTCCTTCACATGATCTGAGCAAGAGCATCCCGGTCAGTGTGCCCTGACTATGCCATTTGGGTCGGGGTCGTGGTGGAGACGGTGACAACCGGATCGGGTGCTGAGCGGGGCTTGGCCTGCGCGATCGAAGTCAGGAAATCTGCCGCCCATCGGTAGATGTTGTTCTCTTCGATGCGCAGGCGCATGCGCGTCATACGATGCTGTTTGTCCTTCGGGTCCATGGTGATGGCGAGGTGGATCGCGGCCGCGAACTCCTCGGTGTCGTACGGATTGATGATGAGTGATTCGGGCAGATCGCGAGCGGCGCCCGCGAACTCAGAGAGAACCAACACGCCCTCGGTGGCGGGATCCGTATGATCGACGTCTTCTTTGGCGGCGACGAACTCCTTGGACACGAGATTCATACCGTCGTGAAGCGAGCTGACGACACAGACCGATGCCATCCGCAGAAACGCGTAGACCCTCGGAGCGTCGTGGTGGTCGACGAGGAATCGGATCGGCTTCCAGGTGTCGTCTTGGAGCTTCCAATTGATCGAATCGGCAAGCTGCTCGAGGTCGGTGACCAGGTCTCGGTACTTGGGAATGTGCACGCGGCTGGGCGCACCGAGCTGCACGAACGTGAACTTGCCGCGATGCTCAGGGTGCTTCTCGAAGAGGCGTTCGATGGCCCGGAAGCGCTCGGCGATGCCCTTGGTGTAGTCAATGCGGTCGACGCCGACGCCGATCGCGACGCCCTCGAGCTGGTGTTGTGTAACCAGGGAGTCGATGTGCTCGGCGAGCGTGCGACCGCTCGCCACGCCGCGCTCCGACCAGCGTTGCACGCTGATGGGGAACGGCCGAACCAGCGACGCATGCCCCTTGATCTCCGCTGAGAAACGATCCCAATCAAGCTTGGCCTCGACCATGCGATCCACGGATTCAAGGAAGTTGTTGCAGTGTTGCTGGAGGTGAAAGCCGATCAGGTCCGCTCCCAGTATGCCCTGGAGCAGTTCGACTCGATAGGGACAGATCCGGAACGCTTCGGCGTTGGGCCACGGGATGTGCCAGAAGAGACCGACGCGCAGGTCGGGCCGATGCGCTTTGAGTATGCCGGGCACCAGCGCGAGCTGGTAGTCCTGGACCATGACCACCGCGCGTTCGCTCCCCAATTCGTCCAGCACGGCCTTGGCGAAGCGGTGGTTGGCGCGGACGTACTGATCCCAGTCAGACGCGCGAAATGTCGGGCGCTCGTGAGTGAGATGGCACAGCGGCCAGAGTCCCTCATTCGAGAACCCGTAGTAGTAGCCTTCCTCTTCTAGCTTGCTGATCCAGACCCGCTTCAATGTGTAGCGGGGATCGCTCGGAGGAACGGGAATGCACCCCGCGCTGTCGGCCGTCGCGCGATCGGCGTCGCCCGCTCCGTGCGCGACCCACAGCCCGCCGGTGGCGCGCAGAACCGGGTCAAGTCCGGTTACAAGGCCGCTGGCGGGGCGAACCAGCACTGGCTTTCCGTCGCGGAGTTGGTGCATGTAGGGTTCGCGATTGCTCACCACGACCAGCGGCTCGCCCCTCAGCGCGTCGATGGCGTGAGCGCGCAGGCGATCACGCGTCCAGGCTTTGTCCGAACGCACGGTTTCCTCGGCCGCTTCGCGCTCCTTCGTTCGGGCCGCGCGGAACGACGCCGCCAAGTGCGCCGTCTCGTCGGCCAATCGGCCCACGGGCAGTCCCCGCGGGGGAAGTTCGGGCGTGTTCCCAAATCGGAGGCGTCTCATCCACGCCGCCAGATTATGCAGCGGCCTCTCGAAGAGCGTCCACGCAAGGCCCGTCGTCAGCAGGAACATCCCAGCGCCGACCGCGAGCGAGAGAAACAGGCCTTGGACCATGCCCCGTGTCAATCGATCTTCCAGATACAGCGCGTCGTGCAGGACGACCAGGGCGCCCACGGGCGCTCCCGCGGCGTTGTTGAGCGGCCGGGCCAGCACATGCGTGCTTCCGTCGTTGTCGCGACGGAGCGCGACAAAGTCCTCGCCATGCGCCATCGCCTCGGCGGCGGGTTCGCTCATCACCGGTGTCAAATCGCTCAGGCCCTGCCCCGATGCAGCGAGCTGGCCATCGGCCTTGAAGATGGCCATGCCCAGCAGTCGCGAGTGCCCGTCAAGTCGGTCGCCGATCGCAGCCTGTGGGTCCGCCTGCGGGATTGCGGCCAGGGCGGCAGGGGCGTTCCGGTGCGCCAGCAGCTTGGCGCGTCGTTCAAGATCGTCCAGACCGGTTCGTTGTTCTCCATGAATCTGATACCAAGAGAGACCCGCAGCGATGGCCGTGGCCAGAATCGCCACCGCAAGTCCGAATCGTGCTGAGCGTGACCTCAGAGGACGCGTGGGGAGATTGCTCATGTGCGAGTTCCTTTCGGGTGCTGGGAGTTGCAGGAATCGCCGACCGCCAGAGCCGCATTGATGAAGGAAAGGTGCGAGTAGGCCTGGGCAAGATTTCCAACGGCCATGTTCGTCACAGGGTCATACTGCTCGGTCAGCAGGCAGGGGCCACTCATGAACGCTGCGAACCGATCAAGCAACTCCGAGGCCTCGCCGCATCGTCCGATGCTCGTGAGCGATTCGACCAGCCAGCCGGTGCAGATGTGCATCCCGCCCTCGCCGCCGGGAAGGCCGTCGTCGGTGCGGTATCGGCGCACGGTCGGCCCGTCGCGAAGCACTCGCTGAACAAACTCCACGGTCGACACCCAACGCGGATCGTCGTGGGAAATCAAACCGGTGAGCCCGAGTGTCAGGACAGCCGCGTCGGGATAGGGCTGTTCATAGCAACCGGAGAAGGCGCCAAGTCCCTGATTCCAGCCCCTATCGAGAACCTCACGACGTATGGTTTCGGCGAGCGTGCTCCAGTCACTGTTCCGCGTGCCGAGGATGGACTCTTCGATGGTGAGTGCCCGGTGAATCGTGTGCCAGCACATGGCCTTGGAATGCACGTAGTGGCGGCGCTCCAGGCGCATCTCCCAGATGCCGTGGTCCGGCTCGCTCCATCGGGCCTCGACGGCACGGACCATGGCACGCACGAGGCGCCAGTGGTCCGGCGAAATCGGCGCCCCGCGCTCGGCCAGCAGCGCGACGAGATGGACAATCGGCGCAAAGACGTCAAGCTGAACCTGGTTCGACGCGGCATTGCCAATCCGAACCGGCCGGCTGTCGGCGTAGCCCGGCAGATGGCCGAGCTCCGCCTCGGGCGGCAGGTGCGAGCCGGAGATGGTGTAGATCGGTCTGAGTCGATCGGGTGACTCGCAGCGATCGACAACGTCAAGAAGCCAGTCGAGCAGCTTGAGCGCGTGCCCGGTGTTTCCCAGCCGAACCAGCGCCGCCGCAGCCATCGCCGCGTCGCGCGGCCAGCAGTATCGATAGTCCCAGTTCCGCGTACCTCCGATGAGCTCAGGAAGGCTTGTCGTTGCGGCCGCCGCGATCCCGCCGTTCGGCCCGTGGCACAAGGCCTTGATGACGAGCGCACTCCGCTTGACGAGCGCGGGATGCACCGTGGGGAGCTTGAGCGACCGCGACCAGCCCGACCAGAACCGTCGATTCTGATCACGACGTTCCGGCTCCGACTCCGTTGCTGCGGCGAGGCTTGCCGTGCCGTATCGGAGTTCAAGAGAGATCGGCCCCGACGAGGGATCGACGGCCGCGATCGCGGTGTGATGGACACCATTGGGCTGGATGTTCCACGCAACGCCCGGAGCACGAAGGACGATGGGATCGTTCGATCCATCCACCTCGATGCCGTTCTCGCGCTCCTTCAGTCGGGTCGCGATGCGGCCGAAGTCAAGCCGCGGCGCGAAGGTGATGCGCGTTGGCACGGTCCCTTCGATCACTCGGACAAGTTCGGTCCGTCCGGCCTTCTGATAGGCTCTTCCGCCGGACGCATCGAGGTAATCCGTCACCCGAAGGCCGGGCCACTCTGTCACGAGTACGAACGAGTCGCCGTCAAAGGAACTGCGAGACGGGCCCGCCGGCTCCTGCGGCGCGATTTCGAAAGAACCCGCGATCGGCCCACCGACCAGTTCGGCAAAGATCGCTGACGAGTCGGTTCGCGGCAGGCACAGCCACGAGATTCTCGCGCCGGGTGAGACGATGGCGGTCGTGCGCTGGTCCGAGAGCAGGCCGCACTCGTCAAGCCGAACGAGATTTCGGCTCTGAATCCAATCCGCGCGAAAGCCCGCGAGCGATTCGAGCAACTCCGCGGCTTCGGAAACGCTCGCGATGCGGTGCGCGGCGATCGATTGCCCGTCGCCCACGCGAACGGAAACGTCGTGCGGCGCAAGCGCGCGAAACGCATCCTCGTCGGTCAGATCATCTCCGATGAAAACCACGCCGGTCGCACCGCAACGGTGCCGTGCATGGTGCAGGGCGTCACCCTTGTTGGCGGTAACCACCATGAACTCGACAACCATGCTCCCGAGTCTGACGTGAACATCCGGGAGCGAGGCGCACACCCCGATCGCCGCTTCGGCGGCGGCGAGTCCCTCGGTCCTGGCCGCGTTGCGGTAGTGGAGCGCGACCGACGCTGGCTTTATTTCCATCCGCAGGCCGGGCGTACGACGCTCGAGCTCGCCGACGATGCGCTCAATGCTCGCGAGCGACTCGGCCTGCTTGCCATTGAGCGTGATCCTGCTTTCGGGCATCTCCGCGCCGTGGGAACCCGCGACAAAGTGCGGCTGAACCGCTCCAAGCCGCTCGCGGAGGTCATCGAGCGATCGCCCCGAAATAACCGCCACCGACGTCCAGGGCATGGAGATGCACCGATCGAGTGCCGCCATGGCGAACGGGTGTGTCCTCGCCCGCGAGGGATCGGATACGAGCTCGGCAATCGTGCCGTCATAGTCGCATGCGATCAGGAGAATCGGCGTGCGCGCGATGGCCCGCAGTCTCTCGCTCAGTTCCGTGGTCATCGCGTCGGGTCCTCGTGGCCATGCGGTTCGAGACGCTGGGGCTGCGCAACGCGGGAATCGGACAGCCCGGCTTCACCGCCTCCGTCGTCCGTTGAGCATCCGCGGGACGATTCGCCTTCCGCGCGGGACGCGCGACGAGGTTCCCTTGGCCAGTGCGAAGGGATCTCAAAGGGGCAGCCCGGAACGCCGCCTGAGGCAATCCAGCACATCCACATGTGGTATCCGAATGAGTCCACCAACAGTCTTAGAAAGCAGCCTTGAGCCGGACCAATAGGCGAGACCTTGGCTCAGTCAAGATCGGACCCTCGTTAGACTGGGGTATGACGAAGCCCATCAACCACAATCACCTGTACTACTTCTGGGTCGTGGGACGCCACATGAATCTCACGCGGGCTGCCCGCGAGCTTGGGTTGGCGCAGCCGACGGTCAGCGCACAGATTCATGCGCTCGAATCGAGCTTGGGCGTTTCGCTGCTGACCCGGAATGGACGAAGCATCGAGCTCACGGAGTCCGGACGCATCGTGTTCCGCCATGCAGACGAGATGTTCAGGATTGCCGCCGAGATCCCTGATGCGATCGTGGGCGAGTCACAGGGTCGCTTCAGAGATCTTCATGTGGGTACGTCTGACTTTGTCCCCAAGCCGATCATCCGGCGGATTCTCGAGCCCATGGTGCACGAATTCCCATCGATGCGGTTCATCTGCCGCGAATGGCGGATTGATGAACTGCTGGCTGGGCTCGGCACCTTCCACCTCGACCTCGTGATCGCGGATCGTCCGCACCCTGAAACCGGCACGGTTTCCGCCATCAGCCAGCCGCTTGTCGAGTCCCCGATGGCTATCTACGCGGTGCCGCCGCTCGCAAAGAGGCTGCGCCGAGGATTCCCGCGTTCACTCGACGGAGCGCCGATGCTCTTGCCAGTGTCCTCGACCAGCCTGCGAGAGCCCATCGATCGCTGGCTTGAGTCGATCGGCGTAGCGCCGCAGATCGTCGGCGAATTCGAGGATCGCGAACTGCTCAAGTCGTTCGGAGGTGCTGGGCTCGGTGTCTTTCCCGCCACCGCGCTGATCGAGCGAGAGACACGTGCCCAGTTCGGGGTCGAGCGTGTCGGCTGGATCCGCGGCGTGCGAGAAACATACTTCGCGCTCGCGATCCGCCGACGCGCAATGCACCCCGCCGTGCGCAAGCTCCTCAAGCTCAGGTAGTCGCAATACCGCGTGCGGGTCACCCCGGGCCGACCGTGCCGAATTCGCGACCGCCGACGCGGATGGCGACGACGCGGTGTCCTACGAGGAGGCGATGATGGTCCTCAGTCGGCGATGATCGTCTTGCGATCGGCCCGTCACACAGGCCATCGAAGCGCACGCCGAGACAAAGCGACCCCCGTCGCGTTCGGGGCCGGGGTCGCGGGGCAATCAGGTTGATGGCGGGCGATCAGCGGCGGCGCCGCGCGGCGGCGAGCCCACCGATCACCATCAGTGCGACCGACCCGGGCGCTGGGACCTGGGTGACACGAAAACCGACGTTGTTGCTCGCGTACTCCGGGAACACGATGTCGCGGTGGTCGGCCCGCAGGAAGATGCCCTCGGAGTCGGACTGGGTCCACGATCCGCCCCGAAGACTGCGGAAGGAACCGCCGATGATCGCCTCGCTCATCTCCCACACGTTGCCGCCCATGTCGAACGTGCCGTAGAAGTTCGCGCCGTACGAGCCGACGGGCGTGAGGTCGCGGACGACGTTGTCATAGTTTGCCTGCGCGGTGGAGATGGTGTTGCTCGATGTTGGATAGAGCCAGTAGTTGTCGGAGTCACCGCCCGCGCCGGCGGGCTGGTGGTACGCCGCCTTGTACCACTCGTCTTCGCTCGTCACGGCCCAACGCCAGTTTGCGTTGCGCGTGACGGTGTTATGGGCGATGCCGCCCGGCGTGAGCGTGTACGCGCCGCCTTCGGTCGTACCGGCGTTCTGATCGCCGATCGGCTGGCCGTTGTGCAGCCAGTTGACAAAGCGTGTCGCATCCCAGAAGGATACAAAGTTAACTGGGAGGTTGCCGCGGCCGCTAATAGTGTTGTAGCTGTAAGACCCAGACGAGCCCGAGCGCGTGATGCCGCCATACCACTCGGCCACGCCCATAGAGGGGTCGTACAGGTCGTTCGTGTCCGTAGCGGCGACGGCGTTCAGGAACGCTGCATACTGAGCGTTGGTCACCTCGGTGGCGGCGATGTTGTACATGTGGGCCACCGAGCCGTAGCCGGTGGAGTCCGCGGCGTTGCCGGGGTTGCCGACGGTCACGGTGGAGATGGTGATGTGGGCGACGGCCGATGTGGCCGCCAGACCGGTGACGGCCGCGAACAGACGAGCCGACTGTTGCATAACGTTTCTCCCTTCCAAAGAGGGCCATGAAGATCAAGAGCCCCAACGACGAATTGGGACTCGGAATGGAAACAACCCGTAGACCTATGTGATTTGTAGTCGCCCAGGGTTGCTCAGCTCCTAGCTGCGCCATTTCATCCAGCGTGTAGTGATATGCACCAGCCGGTGCCCCATCGTAGTAGCGATAGAGATGAGGCGGTTCGCGTTCAAACCATGATTCGGTCCACTCACTGGCACCGCCTGTGGCGTCGAGCAATCCCCACGGCGTCTTGGTATTTGGATACGAACCGAGTGCGACGTCAAAGCCCGCGAAAATGCCGTAGTCCGCGTACCCGGCGCTGGTCTCGCCGATTCCGGGGATGCCCGGCACCGGCGCAGTGTCGGAGGTGTTGGGATATTGCCACCAGCCGCCATTGCCATTGTCCTTGGCGGGATCGTAATGCGCGGCCTTGAGCCACTCGTCCAGCGTCGGAATCCAGAACTTCGCGCCGGGGTTGTGCGCGGACTGGTCCGTGTATGTGCCGTCGTCATTCTGGCCGAACGTCGAGGTGTCGTACGCGCCGTTGGCGATCGCCGTCAGCGTGGTCGGCTTGGCATTGTTGAGCCAGTTGCAGAACTGGGCGGCTTCGCGCCATGTGATGCCGGTGACGGGCCTCATGCCCGCGTCGTCGGCGTTCTTGAGTTTCCAGCGACGGCCTGGCCCCCCGTACGAGGTATCCGGGGTGGCTCCCCAGTTTGTGGGCATGGCAAAGAACTTCAGTTCGTTGGCTTGAGTCGAGAAGGTGTTGACAAACTCCATCCACTGCGAGGTGGTGACCTCCAAGCGGCTGATCCGAAACGTGTAATCGACGCGGCCCCTTCCGCGGGCATCACCGTTCGGGTCAGGCCCGTTGTAGGCGGCATTCCCCGGCCGATCGATGGTCACCCAGTCGAAGTCGTAGTCCTGGGCGAAGGCGGGGCCGGTGATCGCCAGCAACGCCAGGAATCCAATCGAGGGCGAAAGTGCGCGCATCCGAGTTCCCCTGCGATTTGTTGACCGTACCGCCCGTGCATAGTGCATTCCAGCTACGCAGGTGGCATTTGCACCATCTTCATGAGCGGTCTTGTGATCGATACCACATGCTTCTGTTCATCGGGCCTGGCGAACGACCATAACGACATTCAGGGCAAACCCTCGGGTCTGGATGACGCGATCGCGCGTGATCGTGGGCCGACATGATCCGCGGTCGCGGGTGACATTCCCCCCTCAACCCGGCCCAGCCTGAGGTACCGTGTGTCTGGGCTGGAGCAAGGAGGGCAACGTCGATGGCAAGGCAGCGATTCAGCGCGGAGCAGATCATCCACAAATCGCGGGAGGCCGACGTCGAGTTGGCCAAGGGCACGGCGGTGAGGAAGGCGTGCCGCCAGCTCAACATCACCGACAAGTCCTACGACCGCTGGCGGCGTGAGTACGGCGGCCTGAAGGTGGACCGGTCTGAGGGGTGCATGTCACTCCCAATCCACTACACGGGCAAGTCTGGTGGGCTTTGGATACCTCGGTTCTGTACGGAAGTGGGCGGTTGACGCGCAACAGGAACGCACGTTCCGACGATTGGTGCGAGGTCTTGGAAGGAACCTCGACCGCAAACTTTGCAAACAGCCGACCACATCCGTCGCCTTTGCGCTCCAGGAGTCGATCACGCGGCGGGGCCGGTACGATCCGCACTCGAATGCCAGCGAACGTCACTCAGATCCTCTCCGCGATTGACTCGGGCGACCCGCAGGCCGCGGCGGAGTTGCTCCCGTTGGTCTATGAGGAACTCCGCAAGCTTGCCGATGCTCGCCTGGCCCAGGAACGGAATGGCCACACGCTGCAGGCCACCGCGCTGGTTCACGAGGCGTACCTGCGGCTGGTCGGTCCCGATCACAACGGCGAGAAGGGCTGGGACAGCCGCGGGCACTTCTTCGCCGCAGCGGCCGAGGCCATGCGGCGGATTCTCATCGACCGCGCCAGGGCGCGGGGGGCGGCGAAGCGGGGCGGGTCGGCGCGGCGGCTGACGCTTGACCCCGCGATGCTGTCCCTCGATGCGATTCCCTCGGAAGTCGCGGAACTTGACGAAGCGCTCACTCGATTCGAGGCCGAAGATCCGCAGAAGGCGGCCTTGGTCAAGCTCCGTTTCTACGGGGGCCTGACGCTCAAACAGGCTGCGGCGTCCTTGGGCTTGCCGGCCACCACGGCGGACCGGCACTGGGCGTACGCCCGGGCGTGGCTGTTCCAAGCCCTTTCGGGCCAAGATTGAGTATTTTCTGTACCGGGTGGGGTGTCCGGGGCTGGTCTTACGCATTGACCACCGGGTGCGACCGGCCCTGGCCGGCCGTGCTTGGATCGACACGCCTTGGCGCGCGAGGGCTGCTCTGGCGGAGATGGTGAGACCTGACTTTCAGCGGAGATTCCAGATGACTCGCAGCGCCGAAGAGCTCTTTCACGAAGCCCGTGGGATGCCGCTTTCGGAGCGGGCGGCATACCTCGAGGGCGCCTGCGGGGGTGACGCGGCCCTGCGGGCCAAGGTCGAGGCCCTGCTGCGGGCGGACGCCGAGGCGGGGGACTTCCTGCGGACCTCGGGTGATGCCTCGCCCACGGCCGACTCTGCGGCCGCGGCGACCATAGCCGCGCCGCTGCGGGAAGGCCCGGGGACGAGGATTGGTCCTTACAAGCTCCTGCAGCTCATCGGCGAGGGCGGCTTCGGCTCGGTCTTCATGGCCCAGCAGGAGCAGCCGGTCCAGCGCAAGGTGGCGCTCAAGATCATCAAGCTGGGCATGGACACGCGGCAGGTGGTGGCGCGCTTCGAACAGGAGCGGCAGGCGTTGGCGCTCATGGACCACCCCAACATCGCCAAGGTGTTCGACGCGGGCGCGACGGGGACCGGGCGGCCGTACTTCGTCATGGAGTTGTGCAAGGGAGACGCCGTCACCGAGTACTGCGACAAGAACCATCTGAGCATCGGGGAGCGGTTGGATCTCTTCGCCCAGGTGTGCACGGCGGTGCAGCACGCGCACACCAAGGGGATCATCCACCGGGATATCAAGCCAAGCAACGTGCTGGTGTTGACGCAGGACGGGCGCCCGCTCGTAAAGGTGATCGACTTCGGCATCGCCAAGGCCACCGCGGCCAAGCTCACCGAGAAGACGTTGTTCACCGAGCACCGCCAGCTGATCGGAACCCCCGAGTACATGAGCCCGGAGCAGGCGGAGGGCTCGCTCGACATCGACATGAGAACCGACGTCTACTCGCTGGGTGTGCTCCTCTACGAGCTGCTCACGGGCACGACGCCGTTCAGCGGCAATGAACTCCGCTCGGCAGCCTATGCCGAGATCCAGCGCATCATCCGCGAGGTCGAGCCGCCCCGGCCCAGCACACGCCTGAGCACCAACACCGACACGCTGGCGAGCGTCGCGGCACACCGCCACACCGAGCCGCGGAAGCTGGGGCTGATCGTCCGCGGGGAGCTCGATTGGATCGTGATGAAGGCGCTCGAGAAGGACCGGCAACGCCGGTACGAGACGGCCAACGGGCTCGGGATGGACATCCGCCGGTACCTGTCGGGTGAGCCGGTGCTGGCGGCGCCCCAGAGCACGGCCTACCGGATGCGGAAGTTCGTCAAACGCCATCGTCTCCAGGTGGCCGCCGCCGGACTCGTCACCCTCACACTCTTGATGGGGCTGGCGGGAACGTCGATTGCGCTCGCATGGGCCGTACGCGAGCGGGACCGTGCCGACGGCGCGGCACTCACCGCGATCGCGGCGCAGCGGGAGGCGCAAGCTCGTTCGCGCGACCTTGAGCGGGTGGTGTCGTTCCAATCGGCGCAGCTGTCGGGCGTGGATGTGATGCTGATGGGGATCCGGTTTCGTCGCGATCTTCTGGCCGGGATCCGCCGAGCGGGTGAGACGACACATGCCCCGACGGCGCGGATCGATGCAAGCGTGGCCGCGGCGGACGCGGCGTTGGCGGGTGTGGACCTGACCGAAGTAGCGAGGTCGGCGCTCGAGAATGGAATTCTCCGGCCTTCGGTCGAAGCGATCCGAGGAGAGTTTGGTGACCAGCCTTCGGTGCGTGCGGACCTGCTGATGACCGTGAGCGAGAGCGCGCGACGCCTCGGTCTCTTCGAGTTCGCGGATCAGCCGGGGCGCGAGGCGATCCAGGGACACACCAAGGCTGAAGGTGCGAACGGCGCGAAGACGCTCGATTCGCGGATGCGTCGCGCGATGCTCGCGAAGGACCGGGGTAGGCTCACGGAGGCCGAGGAGGAGTTGCGCGAGTGCCTCGCGCTGGCACAGAAAGAGCACGGCGAGGACGCGAGAATCACGATGGATCTGCGTGCGAATCTGGCGACGGCGCTCACCGCTCGGATGCAATATGAAGAAGCGGTGGGCCTGTACCGGCGGGCATTGCCCTGGTACCGAGCGAACAAGGGCCCGCTCGACGCCGATACGCTCGGCTGCACGGGCTCGCTCGCATCAGCGCTGGGGAATCTTCGACGATTCGACGAGGCCGAGCCGATGTTCCGCGAGGCGGTGGATGGCTTGCGCTCGGCATTTGGATTGGGCGATCAGCGGACGATCCAGTCGATGAACAACCTCGCGGGCTTCTACCGGGCGAAGGAGGACTATGTCGCGGCGCAGCGAACGTACGAAGAAGCGCTCGCAGCGGCACGCCAAGCGCTCGGTAAAGATCACTACCTCACGCTGATGCTTATCGACAACATCGGCGGAGTGCGCTTCGCGCAGAAGGACCCGAAGGGCGCGGCAGAACATGCCCGGGCCGCGCTCGAGGGAAGACAGCGAGTGCTGGGCGAGGGGCACGCCGCGACGCTTCGGTCGTGCTTCAATCTCGGGAAGGTCCTCGAGTCCCTTGGGGAGCGGGACGAAGCGATCACGCTCTATCGCCGGGCCGCGGCGGGCTTCCGGACGGTCTACGGCGAGTTCCATCAGAACACGATTGCCGCGCGGACGGCGCTTGCGGGCGTGCTCCTGAACGCGGGGCGCTTCGCGGAGTGCGAAAGTACCCTGGCGGAGGAGATCGCGCTGCTGGATGCGAGTGCGGATGCACCAAGGGAGCGGCGGCTCGCGGTGGTTCGAGCGATGGGGATCTTGTACGAAAAATGGAACACATCCGAGCCCGGCAAGGGCTATGACGCCAAAGCGGCGGAGTGGCAGGCCAAGCTCGACAACGCCAAGGCCGAGACACAGCCCGCCGAGCCTGCTACCTCTGAGAAGAAGTAGCTCGCGCCTCGCCTGTCGTGGTCTGCTGGTCTGCTCGGTCTCGAACCTGCGTCTCGATCGCCACCCCGATCCGGACGCCCTGTTCAATCGGAGAGCGAGAGTGCGAGAGCAACGCGACCCACTCGGCCCGTTTCGACCCGTTCCGATCGCCACCCCAATCCGTACAGCCTGCCGATGCGATGGGGTTGATGGCATCGAAGTCCTCCGCGCTCGCCGACAGCAGCAGGTTGATGGTCTTGCTTGCGGAAGCGAAGGTCACAACGCCGAGATTCCCGGCGTCGGTCCGGGAAATCCGGTAGGTGCCGGAGCTTGGCGTATTGATGGTCACGTTGGTGCCGCTGATGCTGACCGCGGACGAGTTGGTGATGTCCGTGAAGCTGCCCGTTGTCCTGAATTCGACCTTGATCGATGCGAGCGCGCTCGAAGACAGCAACCCCGCAATCACCGCGGCAGTCATCCGATCACGATTCCACATGACGGTTTCTCCTTGTCAGGATTGCCCCGACTGCAAAGACACCCAACGAACCGACGCTGGGAATAGACGCAATGCGAACGCCAATCCACGGGATTTGGTTGGTTGGCCCCTCAGACCCGACGCCGTCAACGCGGTCGAGCAATGCAATCGAGGCATTGCCAGCCGGCGCGCCGTCGTAATAC
>JABWBC010000121.1 GCA_013360695.1 Phycisphaerales bacterium | reverse complement strand
GCGGGCTCGTCCGCGAGCAACGCCGCGGGCCCGTCGATCGCGTCGAGCTGCGCCAAGGCCCGCGCCAGGCCTACGCGCTGCTGCTGCCCGACGCTCAACTCATCAAACGACCGTGACGAAAGATCGCCCACCCGCGCGCGTTCCATCGCGCGGGCGATCGCGTTGGCGTCCGGGCCGGCGGCGGCCGCGTGTCGACCCATCTCCACCAGTTCGCGCACCGTGAACCCGAACGCTGGGGACAATCGCTGCGGGATGTAGACCAGCCTTCTCGAACGCACGCCCGCGGCCAGATCGGCGACGTTGTTCGAACTGCCCAGTTCCGGCCAATTCGCTTCACCCGACTGCGGCCGGACGAGCCCCAGCAGCACCCGGAGCAGCGTCGACTTGCCCGCGCCGTTGGGCCCGACGATCGCGGTGATCGCTCCGGCTTGAAACTCCGCCGAAACCTCGCTCAGCACCGCCGGCGCGCCCGGTGCATACGAAAACGTCACGCCCCGGGCGGCGAGCGACGTGGTCGCGGTTGGAGGCGTAGGACTCACGCGGCCGATGGTACCGGCGGCCGGGCCAACGCGTGGACGGGCGCTGGGCGGACTGGAGCACAAGGCCGAGGATCGCCCCGGAGCCCGGCGTCTGTTCGGACGGCGCGGGTCCGGTGGCTCTACGATGCCGACTCGCGGGGGCGACAGGCCGCCCGCCCATCAAGGATGCAGCGAATGGCACAGCAGAAAATCGTCACGGTCACCGGCGCCTCCGGCTTCGTGGGTCGTCACGTTGTCCGCGAGCTGTTGACCCGAGGGTTCTCCGTCCGCGCCCTGGTTCGCGATCGCGCCAAGGCGGCCCAGGCGCTCCCGCCCCGAGCCGCGGGCACATCCATCGAGATCATCGTGGGCGAGGCCCTCGACCCGCGCGACGCGCGGGCGGCATGTGCCGGCGCCGACGCCTGCATCCACCTCGTCGGAATCCTTCGCGAGCATCCGCGCGACGGCGTGACCTTCCAGCGCGCCCACGTCGACGCCACCCGAAACGTCCTCGCCGCGTGCCGCGACGCGGGCGTTGGCCGCTTCTTGCACATGTCCGCCCTGGGCGTGTGCGACGACGGCGTGTGCGGCTATCAGCGGACCAAGTGGGCCGCGGAGCAGCTCGTCCGCGACAGCTCGCTCGACTGGACCATCTTCCGCCCCGGCCTGATCCACGGCGAGGGCAGCCACTTCATGGACGTCGCCGAAGGACTCGTCAGCGGGCACGAGATGCCCTGGTTCTTCATGCCGTATTTCACCCGCGGCGTCGCGGACCCGAGCGTCCCCATGGGCGGCGACACCGTGATCGATCCGCTCGTCGCCCCGGTACTTGTCACCGACGTCGCCCGCGCCTTTGTCGCCGCCCTCAACAACGAACGCGCGATCGGCGAAACCTACAACCTCGTCGGGAGCGAGACCCTCTCCTGGCCCGACATGCTCCGCTTCATCCGCGACACGCTCCCGGGCGGCAACGATCGACTCGAGCCGTTCGGCGTCCCCTCAAAGCTCGCGGCCCTCAAGTTCCAGGCCATGAACCTCGTCGGACTCGGCGACATGCTCCCCTTCGACGACGGCATGGCGCTCATGGGCGGCCAGGACGCGACGGCGACCCTCGACAAGGCCAGCGAGCACCTGGGCGTCACCTTCGCGCCGTTCCGCACCGCGATGCGAGCCTACGCGCCGGCCGAGACGCACTGAGCCGAGATCGCACGAAGTTTGTCCGACGAGACAATTCACCACGGAGGGACACGAGGAGCCACGGAAGGGAAGGGTGTGGCGGTGCGAACTCGGCACGCGGGGTGTCGTGCATGTGCCCACATCGATGGCCGATCGAGGCGCAAACTGCAAACTCAGTTCCCAATTTCTTCCCTTCCTTCCAGCGCCCACTGCCTCGTCCTGATGCCCCTTCCTCTTGCATTTCCTAGTGCCCAGTGCCTCGTGCCTTCCAAAGGACCAACCATGTCTCTGAAGTACCGCCGTCGCTTGCTGGATCACGTGGGGCACGAGGGTTACACACCGCGCCGCATCGAGGACCTTGCCGTGGACCTGCGCGTGCCCGCCGACGAGCACGCCGAATTTGAGGCCGGCGTGCGCGACGAAGTCGAGAAGGGCGTCCTGGCGATGTCCGCGTCGGGATTGGTGCAGCTCCCCTCGATCACGACGCGTGGCGGGCAGATCTCCGGCGTGTTCCGCAAGGCGATGAAGGGGTTCGGGTTCGTGAACCCCGAGCCGCCGGTGCGCGAGGGATCGATCTTCATCCCCGCCAACGCGACGGGCGACGCCCTCTCGGGCGACACGGTGCGCGTCACGGTCTACCGGAGCCAGGGCCGCCCCGGCGAGTCCGGCTTCGAGGGCGAGATCGTCGAGGTGCTCAAACGCAAGCGCGCCAACTTCACGGGCGTGGTCGCCAAGCGCGGCTCGCAGTGGCTGGTCTTCCCCGACGGGCGCGAAATCACCGAGCCCATCGTCGTCCGCGACGCCGAGAGCAAGAACGCCAAGGAGGGCGACAAGGCGGTCGTGGAGATCGTCGCCTACCCAGAGGGCGGCATGCTGGCCGAGGGCGTGATCGTCCGCCTGCTGGGTGAAGCGGGGCGCCCCGACGTCGAGACCCAGGCGACGATCGCGGCGTACAACCTGCCCGGTGAGTTCCCCGAGGAGTGCTTGGAGCAAGCCCGCGAGGTCACGCGCGAATACGAGCGACAGATGGCCGATTACGCGACGCGCGGCATCGCGGCCCTTCCCGGTCGCAAGGACCTCACCGGCGATTTCATCATCACCATCGACCCCCCCGACGCCAAGGACTACGACGACGCCATCTCGATCAAAAAGACCGAGCGCGGCTGGGAATTGGCCGTCCACATCGCCGACGTCGCGCACTTCATCCCGCCCGGCTCCGCGATCGACACCGAGGCCAAGGACCGCGCCAACTCCGTCTACCTCCCGCGCCTCGTCATTCCCATGATCCCCGAGCTGCTCTCCAACGGCATCTGCTCGCTGCAGGAGGGCGTGCACCGCTTCTGCAAGTCCTCGTTCATGCGCTACGACCGCGACGGCACGATCGTCGCCGAGGGCGTGGGCCAGACGCTGATCAAGTCGTCCAAGCGTCTCACCTACCTCGAAGCCCAGGCGCTGATCGAGGGCAACATCGAGGAAGCACGCCGCCACGCCAAGACGCCGCCCAAGTACACGGATCAACTCCTCGAAACGCTGCAGGAGATGAACAACCTGGCGCGCGCGATCCAGGGTCGGCGCCAGCGCCAGGGCATGATCTCGCTCGAACTCCCCGATGTCGTGCTGATCTTTGACGAACACGGCCATGTCGTCGATGCCGAGCGCGAAGACGACGCCTTCACGCACACGCTCATCGAGATGTTCATGGTCGAGGCCAACGAGGTGCTGGCGCGCCTGTTCGAGCGGCTCAACGTGCCTCTGCTCCGTCGCGTCCACCCCGAGCCCACGCCGGGCGACACCGACGACCTCCGGCGCAGCGCCATGGTCGCGGGATTCAAGATCCCGAAGAACCCAACGCGCGAGGAGCTGCAGGGCCTGGTGAACGCGACACGCGGCACGCCCGCCGCCAGGGCCGTTCACATGGCCGTGTTGCGCACGCTCACGAAGGCGGAATACTCCCCCGCGCTCGTCGGCCACTTCGCCCTCGCCAGCGAGGCCTACGCGCACTTCACCAGCCCGATCCGCCGCTATGCCGACCTCACCGTCCATCGCGCCCTCGCCGCGTACCTGAAGGAAACCGAGAACGGCCGCCTCCGCCCCGCCACCGACGAGGAAGGCGCCGCCCTGGGTCGACGCCTCCGAGATTCCAACCTCTGCCCCCCCGAGGTCGATCTCATCGAGATCGGGCGTCACGCCACCATGCGCGAAACCAACGCCGAGGACGCCGAGCACTCCCTCCGAAAGTTCCTCGTGCTCCAACTTCTCGAAAAGCACATCGGCGAGTCGTTCCGCGGCGTGGTCACCGGCGTCAATAACCGCGGCGTGTTCGTGCAGCTCGACAAATACCTCGCCGATGGCTTCGTCAAGTCTTCCGATCTCCCCGGCGACGTGACGCGCAGCAACCTCCCGCCCATCTGGAAGATCGAGCCGCGCTCCGGCGCCCTCGTCGATCAGCGCTCCGGGCGCAGCTTCAACATGGGCGACACCGTGACGGCCAAGATCGCCTCCGTTGACCTCGCCCGCCGCCAGCTCGAGCTCGTCATCGACGACGCCGAGGGACGCGCCATCGGCAAGTCCAAGAAACCGTCGCTCGAACTGGGCGGCGGGATGTCGCACGGCGGCGGCGCGGGCTTCGACAAGTTCTCCAAGATGACGGGCTCGCAGCGCCGGAGCCAGAAGAGCAAGTCCCGCGACAAGCGCAAGGGCAACCATCGCCGCGACGCCAAGGACTGAACTTCGCGCCACGTCCCGGCCATCCGCTCGCCCCCCAAACCCACGGGCGCCGCGCCAAAGGGTCCGTTTATCCCGTCTGGCGCGATTTTGCTGGCCGCGACGCCGATCCTGAGGCATCTTCGATCTGAGAGACGCCGCGCGCGAAGCGCCGTCGCTGTTCGGCCATTGATCGGTCCGCCCGGGAGAACTCGATGATCCCCCCCAAGGCCCACGCCCTCATCGCCGCCGCGGCCCTCGCCGCCTCTGGCGTCGCCGCCGAAGCCCACATCATCAACTTCTTCGCCAAGCTCGACGGCCTGCAAGTCGTCGACCCCACCAACAGCACCGCCACCGGCGCCGCTTCCATCAAGTACGACCACCACTCCTTCACCATCAACGTCAAGCTCTACCTCGACGGCATCGGCATCGACGACCTCAAGGGCGACGGACCAAACGACACCCCCATCCACATGCACATGGCGCCCGTCGGTGAAAACGGCCCCATCGTCGTCGACCTCTCCTGGTGGAGTACCACCCACTTCATCGAATACGAACCCAAGAAACTCTTCATCCAGTGGGACAGCGTCATCCTCGGCGGTGAGCAGGGCGAGTTCGAGACCGACATCTTCGAGAACGACACCGCTCTCACCAACAGCGGCCTGTATCTCGACGTCCACACCAACGCTTACCCCGCCGGCGAAATCCGCGGCCAGATTCTCCCCGTCCCCGCCCCCGGCCCGCTCGCCACGTTCGCCGCCGCCGCCCTTGTCGCAACCCGCCGCCGCCGCGCGAGGTAAAGTCGTCTATCAAGACGTCGGCGCAGCACGCGCGCGCAACACCAGGTGCGCGACATGTCCGCTCACCCGAGAGGTCAGCCGCGGCTCGATCACGAAGCCCGCAGAACAACCGCGCCCACGAATGACCACCCGTGCGCGATCCGCCCAACAAAAAACCCCGATCGGAATCGGGGGCTTCTCATCCGCGCAAACCTTCGACGCCGGACTGTCCACAACTCACGCCCACATCCGACCCGCCATGCTCCTTTCGAGAGCGGTTTCAAGTCATGCGGCACGGCTTCCCATTGCCGATTCCCTTTCGCCCTTTGCCGCGGGGCTGTTCCCGATGCGCCGCTCCACGCGAAACCGCTCCAATGCCCAGTGCCGAATGCCCAGTGCCTGCTCTCAGCACCCCACCTCGAACGCCGACGCGAACGAGTCATAGTCGTCGCCGTTGACAAAGCCGTCCTGATTCAGGTCCGCCGCCAGGTCACCGCTCTCGAAGTACGACGCGAACGCGTCGTAATCGTCTCCGTTCACAAACCCGTCGCCGTTCATCTCGGCCGAGGGAAACAGCCCCAGGTCCGCGATGATCATGCGATGGTCCGTCGCGTCCGAGTCGCCCGCCTGCAGTCCCAGCGCCGCCAGCTCCCCCGCGTTCAGCTCCGACGTGTGCAGCCCGACCACCTGGCGCGGAAAGAGCGTTGCTCGAGAATGGATGAAGAGGTCCAGCGCGCCGGGCCAGAAATCCAGGCCGTCTCCCGACTTCCACGTCGAGGCCTCGTCGCCGATCTGGTTCACGACCAACTCGCGCTTCATGTCCGGCGCGTTGGGCGCGAGCCACAAGTCCAGCGGCGTCGTCGACCCGACGAGATTCCAGTCGCCCACCACCACCACCGGGACATCCTTGTACGCAACCAGGTTCGCGCCCTTCTGCCCCGCCCGGAACAACGCCAGGTTGTTGATCGCGTCCGTCGCCTGCGTGATGCGCTTCACGTCCTCGCTGGTGCCCTGATAGCCGCAGCACTTGGGGTGGTTGGTTATGATCAGCATCTCCCGTCCGGGGTTCAGCACCACCGCGCCGAAGTGCTGGTCGCCCATCGCCACCGCGATCAGCGGGTAGTGGCTGGCGATGAAGAGCTCGGTCTGGCGCACCACATTCCACGACGCGCCGTTCTCCAGAGGGTCCGTGCTGTTCAGGTGCGAGATCAGGTTCGCCGTGTTCCCGCTGTACTCTTCCTGGAAGCAGTACACATCCGCGTTGGCGGCATCGACGATCCGCAACAGCTTCGGACGCCGCGTCGCGTCGTTGAACCCCGTCTGCTCCGTGTTCAGGCTGGCCACGCGCAGGTCGGTGCAGGGGCGGCGGTCGATGACCCGCCGCGTCACGTCCGACACCGGATCAACAAGCGTGTAGCTGGCCGCGCTGGCGAGCGAATCCGCCGTGCTGAAGTTCATCGACACCGTCTGCCCCACCTGCACGCCGATCGGCGACAGGTCCATCCGCATCTCCCAGCTCGTCGACGACGCCGTGGGCAGGCACTCAAAGCCGATATTCGGCCAGGGGACCACGCTGCTCGATTGCCCGTCGTAATAAGCCTTCCGCCCGCGGAAATCGACCGTCAGCGTCCGCCCGCTCGGCGCGGTGACGACGAGCTTGAGCGTGGCATTGACCGTCGAACCATTCGAAAGATTGACCGGATTTCTCAGGTCGAGCTTCAGCGACAGCACCGTGCCCTCGGAACGCGCCCGCAGCGCGAGCACATCGAGTTCGCCCGACGAATCGCCCGCCGCGTCCGTTGCCAGCACCGCGACTCCGTCCCAATCACCAAACACGCCGTCGATGTCGATCGGCGGACCGGCCAGACTGGGGCGGGCGCCCGCGAAGGCGAGGGCAAGGGCGATCAGGACCGACGGCGTGAGGGCGTGGCGCATAGGGCACCAGTGTAGTGGGGGCCCCACGTTCGCCGAAGCGAAAACTGCCTGAAATCTTGACCGGATTCGGGTTGGTTCGCCCCAGCAACGGTGCGGATGATCAGGGCCACCCGCGCTCCATCACCCAATGTTCGCCCTGCTTGACGCCCCTGTCGCGTCGAGCGGCCGTCGATTCGCGGGGCGCTGCTTCTGTTTCAGCACCCGCTCTCGAACGCGCCCGCGAAAATGTCGAAGTCATCGCCGTTGAGGAAGCCGTCCTCGTTCAGGTCGCCGTCGGTCGAGCCGGACTCGAAGAAATCGGCGAAGACGTCGTAATCGTCGCCGTTGATGAACCCGTTGCAATCGATGTCCGCCAGGCACAGCCTCACGAGCGCCTTCTCGGACAACACCCCGCCGCACGTCGTGTTGGACACCACGCACTGATACACGCCCGCGGTCTGGTCGGTCAGGTCGCCGATGACGTATGAGCTCTGGGTCGCGCCGGGAATCAGCTGGTCGTTGCGATACCACTGGTACCCGATCAGGGTCGCCGAAGACGCGCTCACGCTCACCGTGGCGCCGCAATGAAGCCCCGCCACCACGCTCTGCGGCTGGGCCCAGATATACGGCGGGAGCTGCGACGTGATCGGATACTCATGGACCCCGCCCGTCGTGTCGCAGACATACAGGCGCGACCCGATCACCCGCAGGTTGGCGAAAGGCGATTCGAAAAACGTTGTCAGCTCGGTATCCAGCTTGAACTTGACGCTCGGGAACGCCGGGGTCGCCACGTCGATCACGCTCGTGAACGCGAAGTCGCCGGCGTAGAGCAGCGAGCCGGAGACGCCCAGCGCATCGGGGCTGCCCGCGAGGCTCTGGGCGACAAAGCCGAGCCACGCCGGCGCCGACGGGTTGGCCACGCCCAGCACGTTCACGCCGTTCTGCCCGAGGTAGATCGTCGTGCCGGAGCGGGCGATGCTCCGCGCCTGGCTCCCGGGGTGCAGGTTGGTCGTCGAGAGCAGCACCGGCGCGGACGGGTTCGCCAGGTTGTACACGTTCATGCCCGCGTAGCTGGCGGCGATGTAGAACGTGCTCCCGCTGTTCACCACGCCGAACATGTAATCGCTGATCGCTAGGTCCGAGCGCTTGGTCGGCGCACCGGGGCTCGTGATGTCGATGACGCGCCCGCCGTGCGCGCCCACCACGCACACCGTGTTCCCGTTCACCGCCAGGTCCCAGGCGTCGATCGTGAGGTCGTCGTAAATGCCGCGGATGAAGGGGGCGTTGATGTTGGAAATGTCGACCACCACCAGCCCGCCCCTCCCATCGGCGACCAGCGCCAGCGTCCCGGCGATGACGACGCGCTGCGCCTCGTCGCCGGTGTCGACCGTGGTCATGAGCGTGGGCGCGCTGGGGGTGCTGTTGTTGAAGAACCGCAGGCCCGCCTGCCCGTCGGCGACCAGCAGCGTCGAGCCCGTGATCGCCACGTCGCGGGCATAGCCCGGCGCCGTTAGACGCGTGCCCGCCGCCGTCGGCGACGCCGGATTCGAGAGCGTGTACACGCGGAATCCACCCTCACGATCGGAGAGGTACAAGCGCGTCCCGAGCACCGAGAGGTCCATCGCGTAGCCGCTTGTGTTGATCGTGCCGACCTTGGTGGGAAACTCCGGCGCGGTCATGTTCCAGGTTTCCAGCCCCGCGACCCCCGCCGCCACATAGAGATAGGGGTAGTTCAGCGAGAGGTCGCGCACGTCGCCGCCGCCAGAAAAGCTCCCCAGCATGACCAGATCGCCCGGGTTGCTCGTATCGACGATGGAGACAACGCCGGAGTATTCCGGCGCGACGTACGCGTATCCGCCCAGCATCCGCACCCGCGAGCTGTACCCGCCCCCGAAACTGCCGAGCGTGAGCGAGTCGAGCTCGTTGATGTCCGTTGCATCCGAGACGTCGAGCGACACGAGGCGATCCGTGCCGTATCGCGCCTCGACCAGCAGCGTGCCCCCGTTCAGCCCCACGCCCGCGTACGACCCGGTGAACGAACCGGCCGTGATCGGCGCGCTCGGAAGCGTGAAGTCAACGACACGGACCTCATTCTCAAAGGTCGCATACACGATCGGCCAGTCGACCGCCAGCCCATAGGCCGCGGGCGAACCGGCGGGCTCGTACGTGCCCGCCAGGAGCAGATTGTCGCCCACGATGTCGTACACGCGCACGCCGTCGCCGGTCGCCACCACCACGCCGCCGCCGATCGAAACCAGATCGCGCGCGGGCGCGGGGAGCGTGGCGATCCCGACCACCGTCGGCGAATTGGCGTTCGAAACATCCAGCAGCTCTAGATAGAGGCCGCGCACATGGACGGCACGCGTCGAGCTGACCGCGACCGTCGCGACCGACCCGCCGCCCACGATCGCCAGCACGTCGTCGCCGCACTGCGCCAGCGCCGACCCGCCCAACCCAAGCGACATGAAGGCCACCCGCGCCGCTCGGCGCCACGATCCAACAAATCTCGACATGCAGAGAGCTCCGTGCGGTTCAAGAACGATCGAAGGTAGACAGACTACCGGTCACCCGTGCGCAGACAAGAGAATTCGCCGCTTCGTACGCGTGCATTCCGCCGCCATGCCGCCCAAACCCCCTCAGACCGGGGTCTGTTCGGACGGGCACGTCGTCAACTCGATCAAAAGCCGCCTTCAACCCGACCGCCCATCCTCCGCGGCACGTCACTTCCTCGCGCCGCCCGCGGCCCGTATCCTGAACACCCAATGGCCGACCCCCGCGAAACGCCCGCGATGCAGCAGTACGCCCGCTTCAAGCAGAAGTTCCCGGGCTGCATCCTCCTCTTCCGCATGGGCGATTTCTACGAGATGTTCGACCAGGACGCCGTCGTCGTCAGCAAGGCCATCGGCCTGACGCTCACGCAGCGCAGCGCGGGCGTGCCCATGGCCGGCATGCCGTATCACCAGCTCGAGGTCTACCTCCGCCGCCTCATCCGCCAGGGTTTCCGAGTCGCGGTCGCCGACCAGGTGCAGGACCCCAAGGAGGCCAAGGGCATCGTCGCGCGCGCCGTGACGCGCGTGGTCACGCCCGGCACGCTGGTCGACGACACGCTTCTTGAGAACGACGCCGCCGTCACCCTCGCCGCCCTCTGCTTCACGGGCGAGGGCGACGACTCGCCCGCGTCGCTCGCGATCGTCGAGGCCTCCACCGGCTCGCTCGTCTTCGCCGACGCGACGCACGACACGATCATCGACGAACTCGTCCGCCGCGGCGTCACCGATCCGAACCGCGTCGCCGTCGGCGGGCACAGTTACGGCGCGTTCATGACCGCCAACCTGCTCGCGCACTCCGACCTGTTCCGCGCCGGCATCGCGCGCAGCGGCGCTTACAACCGCACGCTCACGCCGTTCGGCTTCCAAGCCGAGTCGCGCCACTTCTGGAAAGTGCCCGAGATCTACGCGTCCATGTCGCCCTTCAACCACGCCGACCGGATCAAGGACCCGTTGCTCCTCATCCACGGGCAGGACGACGACAACCAGGGCACGTTCCCCATGCAGAGCGAGCGCATGTATCAGGCGTTGCGCGGACTCGGCGCCACCGCGCGCTACGTGCAACTCCCCTACGAGGCGCACGGCTACCGCGCCCGCGAATCGCTCCTCCACGTGCTCTGGGAAACCTCCACCTGGCTCGACCGCTACGTGAAGAACGCCCCGACCAAAGACCACAAGAAGTGACCGCGCGCCGCCGGCGGGCGGCACGCAATTAGGCATCGCGTGCGGGCGGCGGCTTGCGGCAGAAAGGCCACCCGACCCGCATGACTCCGCTCGCGCTCGCCCTCGTCTTCATCGCCGCGTTCACCCACGCGACGTGGAACTACGCGGCGAAACGCTCCGGCGGCGGCCTGCCCTTCGTCTGGCTCACCGGCCTGCTCTCCTTCGCCTTCTACGTGCCGGTGGCGATCGGTTATTGCTGGTGGCGCACGCCGGTCTTTCCCGCCGGCACCTGGCTCGTCATCCTCGGCAGCGGCCTCATCAAGACC
>JABWBC010000120.1 GCA_013360695.1 Phycisphaerales bacterium | reverse complement strand
GCGTCCGCGCCGAGGGAACCTGCGAGCAGCTCCTGGAGAGCCAGAGCAAGACCTCGATCGAGGCGGACACGCTTGACGACGCGACGCTCGCGGAGATCGATCGCGTGATCCGCGCACGCTCGGGCGGGCACAAGTCGGTCCTTCGCGTTTCGCGCCCCCGCCAGCGCCTCGAGGACCTCTTCCTCGATATCGTCGAACGCGCCCGCCGTAGAGGATCACCATGCGATGGACGCAGTCCTCCACGTCCGACAGCAGGTGGCTGGAGAGGAGGATGGTCTTGCCGCGCCGTCCGAGTTCGATGATGAGGTCCTTGACCTGCTTGGTGCCGATGGGATCGAGGCCGGTGGTGGGCTCATCGAGGATGAGGAAGTCGGGGTCGTTGATGAGGGCCTGGGCGATGCCGATGCGTCGCTGCATGCCCTTGGAGTACTCGCGGACGGGGCGGAACTGAGCGCCGGTAAGGCCGACCATGTCGAGGAGTTCGTCGGTGCGGCGTGTGCGGGTCTTGGCGTCGAGGTTGAAGAGCTTGGCGTAGTAGTCGAGCGTCTCGCGCGCGTTGAGAAAGGGGTAGAGGTATGACTCTTCGGGCAGATAGCCGATGCGTTTCTTGATGTCGACTTCGTGGGGTGGCTTGCCGAAGACGGCGATGCGTCCGCGCGATGGTCGCAGGAGGCCCAGAATCATTTTGATGGTGGTGCTCTTGCCCGAGCCGTTGGGCCCGAGCAGGCCGAAGACCTCGCGCGGGCGTATGTCGAACGAGAGTTCGTCGACGGCGCGGACGCGGTCTCGCATCCAGAAGTCCTTGAAGACCTTGGTGAGCTTTTGGCAGGCGACGACGGGCGCCGCCGTCGCGCTGGAAGCGTTCCAAGCTGTGGCGGGCGCGGTCACCATCTCACTTGCACTCCGTGGCGGTCGTCACCAACTCTCCGATCTCCGGCCTCCCACGGCCCCGTTCACAGCTCCGCCCTCCGAGCGATCCTACTTGGGCTTCATCTTCAGGCTGCGGTCGACGTCGTGCTGGGCTTCCTGCTGCTTACGCTCGCGCTCGGCGGCGGAGTCTTGCGCCTCCTTGCGCTTGCGCAGGATGTCCAGCTCGCGCAGGATGTCCGGGTCGGCGTTGAGGAGGAGTTCGAGCGTGCGGGTGCCGGGGGGAGAGGCCATGAGTTGCACGTTTTCCCGACCGTACATCGCGGTGATCGCCTCCTGCCATTCCCGGTTCACCATCGCCAGCGGGTTGGATTTGTATTGCTCGAGCTTTGCCTGGTAGCTGATGAGCTGGCTCTGACGCTGGTTGACGATCTCGCTGCGATAGAGACGGGCCTGGCCGAGAAGCGACGCGACCTCGCCCGACGCCGAACCGGTGGCGATCGCGGCGCCCCCAACTTCCACCGCCTCGCCGTCGAGGAGCTTGTAGATGGTGGCGAGCACTTTCTCGGCCGCGGGCTGGTCGTTCTTCTCGCTCTGCAGCTCGTACTGGCGGATCAGCTCGAGGAGGGCCGGAGCGGCGGCGCCGGCGACCTTGTTGAGCTTCTGCTCGCGCTCCGATCTGGCCTTGTCCTGCTCGGTGCCGGCGTTGGACGCGGCGGTCTGGACCTTGGCAAAGCTCTCGCGGACGTAGAGCGGGGGCATCTTGTCCTTGAGGATCAACTGCTCGATGACGATGCCGCTCCGAGCGCGATCGAGGATGGCCTGCGCGACGTCGCGGGCGTTGGCGGCGACCGAGGCACGCTCGCTGGCGGACTGCTTGAGCAGGTCCTCGATGCTGGTCTGAGAGACAGCCTGGACCACGCCGCGTTGGACGGCGGCGCGGACGATGGCGGCCTCGTCGGTGGGCATGATGCTGGTGGCGTATTCGCCGGGCTTGACGCGTCGGTACGACGCCTTCCACTGGGTGTGGGCGATGTTGCCGTCGCCCGTCAGAACCGCGCCCTCGCTCTCGGGGTTGAGCTTGGGGAGCTTGGGGAGCGAGTCGATCGGCTTATCCTTGTCGGAGGACAAGACGCGGATCCAGAACTCGCTGTCGAGGTCGACGCTCTCGGCGCCGGTACTGACCTTGACCATCTCGCCCAGGGGCGCGGGAAGGCTGAACTGGAAGCCGGGCTCCAGGCCGTCGGCGTCGATCTTTCCGAACAGGAGTCGGATGCCTTGCTCGTTCTGTTTGACGGACTGGAAGCCGCTGAGGACATAGAGGGCGGCGAGCACGACCATGCCGATCTGGACGAGGCCGAAGGTAATGCGCAGGGCATCGGCGAGCGATTTGTGGGCCGCGTCCATGAGCGCGCCGGGCGACTCCATCTCGGAACCCTGGCGGAGCGTGATGGACTTGGCGCGGCGCGTCAACCTGGGCGACGCCTGGGGCTCGCCCGGTCCACGCTCGGGATGTAGTTGACCCTGATCGCTCACTGGCCGCCCTCCGTCTGCTTGGCGGGCTGCTGGGAGAGGGCGCGATCGAGGACCGGCATCTCCGGGATCTGGCCCTTCTTTAGGCCGTTGAGCGAATCGGGCTTGACGAGATCAAAGCCCGGCATGCTGGTGGGGAAGACGAAGGTCATGCGCTTGGCGGTGGCGTCGCGCAGGAACTCCATGCGGCGGAGGAACACGGCCAACTCGGGGTTGCTGTTCATCTGGCCCAGATAGGTGGCGGCCTCGCGATCGCCCTGCTTGCGGATTTCCTGGGCCCGGCTTTCGGCGAAGGCCCGGATCATCCGCGCCTCGTTCTCCGCGGTATCGCGGATGGCCTGGGCGACGGCCTGACCCTTGGCCTCGATCTCGGCGGCGAGGCGATCGCGGCTGGCGCCCATGCGCTCGAAGACGGCTTTGGTGGTTTCTTCGGGGAGCATGACACGGGTGACGCCGACGTCGACGGCCTCGATGCCGTAGTCCGCCAGCGAGACCGTCTTCTCGCCGCCAGCGGTCGTCTCGCGGACCACCAGCCCGGACAGGATCGCCTTTTCAAGATCAGGGAGCTTGGTCGGGCCGGCGACGTTGAAGAGATCGGACATGGCGAACTTGCTGGTGGTGCCGATGGCGGAGCGGAGGTTGGACTCGATGATCTCCTGTGCCTTGCGGAAGTGATCGGCGGAGCGATCGCCGGCGACACTGAAGCGTTCGAAGAAGCGGAGCGGGTCCTTGACGCGCCAGAAGCACGCCGCCTCGACGATGATCTGGCGGTTGTCGCTGGTCTGCTGGGTCTGGGCGCGGGTCTGGACGACGCGGAGGCGCGTGTCGTACTTGGTCACGGACTGGATCGGGCTTGGCCACTTGAACTTCAGGCCCGGATCGAGCTTCAGCGAGTCGTCGCTAGCCTTGCCGAACGTGGTCAGCACGGCCGCCTCGGTGAAGCGAACCTGATAGGTCATGCTGAACGCCAGCAGCACGACCAGAAGCACGCCCGCCAGCACGATGATCACCAACCTCTTCACGCCGTCGCTCCTGCTCGGGGCTCACGCCCCGTGAAAACTCGGTTCCAAACCATCAGCTCAGCATTCAAACAGTGTCGCGTTTCACTCGTTTCCCAGCGCCTTGCGGTATTCGGGGTCGAAGGTCGCCGCCCCGTTGTCCACGTCCTTGATGTCCCAGACCAGGCGGAGGTCGGGCACGTTGTCGTCGGTGACATAGACGCGCGCGTCCTTGATCGCGGCCTGGAGGGACTCCAGATACTGGGAGACCTGGAAGAGGGCGGGGTTGGCCTGGAAGGCCGCGATCTGCCCCTGGTAGCGGGCCGCCCGCCCGCGCTCGCTCATGTGGGTCGTCCAACGATCGGCGCGGGCCTTCTGGACCAGCGAGGCCGCCGCGCCTCCCGCGGTTTCCAGCAGCGTCTGGACCTTGAACTGCTGCTCCTTGATCGCGGCCAAATCGGCGCCTGAATCCGAGATGGCCGCCAGTGCCTTCAGCTCCGCGACGATCTTGTCGGCCAGCTCGACGCTTCCGACGACTTCCGTCAGCTTCTGGATGCGGTCTTTGCGGGCGTTTTCGAGGCGTGCTTCGCGCTTCTGTTCAGCCTGGACGACATACTCGAACTTGTCGGCCGACTCGCGCGGCGGGTGAACACCGTTGACACCAATAAACACGGCGCGCACGCCGGCGCCCTTGGAGCTGCCGTTGGGGATGTCGTTGAACGCTGCGTTGACGCGATCCTGCAATTGGCGTGCGAGCAGGTCGGGGTTGCCACCCAATACGTTGTCGACGTTCTGCCCGGAGAAGAACTGCACGATCTGGCGGCGTGCGACGGCGCCGAGGATCGCCTCGCGGGTCGGCTGGTCGCCCAGGCGGTCATAGAGCTCGACGTTTTCGATGACGTAGTGGAGCGGGATCTCGGCGGACACGAGGGCCACGTCGCGTCCCGCCGCCGCGGACTCGCCCGCCTTGACGTCGGTCGCGCCGGGCTGGACGATCTGGTAGACCTCTTCCTGGGCGTGCTCGTTGGTCCAGAGGATGGCCTTTTTAGCGTCGACGGGAGGGAGGGAGCCAAGCTGGACGATGCGGACGCCGGTGGTGGTTTCGCCGACGACCGTCCGGTGCCCGTCGCGATCGACTTCCTCGAAGGTGGGCACCTCGACTCGCTCGACGGGCCAGGGGAGTTTCCAGTGCCAGCCGGGGCCGACCTCGCGCTGGAACGCGCCGAAGCGGAGCACGATGCCGCGCTGGTGGGGCTCGACGATCTCGACCGCGGACATGGCCCACAAAAGAACGGCGGCCATGGCGACCAGGGCGCCGATCGAGCGCGAAATCAGGTTGTAGAACCAGCTGGAGGAAACGTCGAAGCCGAGCTGGTAGTTGATGGCATCGCTGATCGAGGCGGCGATGCGGTCGGGGGCGGCGACGAAGCCCAGGATGCGCGAATCGAAGGCGGGAGCGGGCATCACGCCGGCCTTGCGCGGGCGGTAGAAGTTCAGAAGGAAGTTGGCGAAGACCTCGACGCCGAGCACCATCATCGCGATGGGGACGACAAGCGGCAGGGCGCGGCGGATGGCGTCGCTGCCCGCGAGGTCGGCAAAGGAACCGACCGCGATGCCCAGGCCCATGAGGGCGGTACCAACGATGGCGGCGGCCCCGGCGCGGAGGTTCGACCAGATGGCCTGCTTGGCCATTCCCGAAATGAAGCGGGCGAAGATGAAGCCGACGACGCTGGTGAGAAGGCCGATGGCCAGGCCCCAGCCGAGAGTGACGTGGGCGTCGCTGGGGTTGGCGGGCGTGTCGCTGGTGGCGAGAAAGGCACGGGCTGAGGTGAGCCGCCAGTAGCCGACGCCCAGGAACGCGAGCCCAAGCACGACGCTGACGATGGGGAGGAAGAGGCGGTGCATGGCGGCCAGGCGCTTGGCCGCGGGGCGGAACTCGCCGCCGGAGGTGTCAAAGACAGAGGTGGAGCCGCCCTGCTGGGCGAGGGCCTCGGCTTCGAGCGCTTCGACGCGCTCGCGTCGATGCTGATCGAAGACGATGGCAAGGGCGAGCCAGATGGGCACGCCCAGGATGCTGTAGGCGGAGGCGGTGACCGCGGCGTGGTCCTTGGTGATGATGCCGTAGACCACCAGGAGAGCGGCGAGCGCGCCCTGGAGCACCATCCCGAGAATGCAGCGCCCGGTGGCGATGCGATAACTGAGGTAATCAGCCTTCATCCGGTTCCCCGGTCAAGCACGAACCAACCCGCCGCGGGCATGAACGCCGCGCGGCCCCGGTACGCCGACGCTGGCGTCGCCCGGGCTCCAAGGGGGGTGGTATTCTGCCAGCCGCGTCGCGCCGTGTCCACTCGCGTGAACACTGACCTTCGCGGCGGACAAAGACCGACCCCCGCCACGACCATCCAGACCAACTCCCGATCGACCCGGCGGGGTCGGATCGGACCTGACGATACGGGCGCGCCCGCCGGGAACGGAACACGACGACGCGCCGGAGATGCGCACGAACGACGACAAGGACGGCAGACCGCCGCCCTTCTCTCGCGGAGAATCCGCGGAATCGACGCGTTGATGTACGCCCGCCGCGAACCTATGTTCGTCTCGGTCGGAACAATGGTGGGGATTTCTTTCCCCGATCCGGGACGCCCGATCGATCGCCCATGTGGACTGAGGCTGCCTGTAGCTGACCCACCGATGCCAGCGCAACTGATCGCCATCGCCCGCAACGCCTTCGTGGAGGGGATCCGCCAGCCGGTCTTCCTGCTGGTGATTCTGCTCTCTGGCCTGCTCCAGTTTTTCACGACCTGGAACACCGGCTTTGCGATGGGCTACGACGAGACGGGCGAGGTCTCGGGCGACAACAAGCTGCTGCTGGACGTGGGGATGGCGTCGATTTTTCTGTGCGGGATGATCCTGGCGGCGTTCGTGGCGACCAGCGTGATCAGCCGTGAGATCGAGAACAAGACCGTGCTGACGGTGGTGAGCAAGCCGGTGGCGCGGACGGTGCTGATCCTCGGGAAGTACCTGGGCATCGCCGGGGCGATCGTGCTGGCCATGATCCCCATGATCGCGTTCCTGATGTTCGCGCTGCGGCATGGCGTGATGAGCACGGCGGCGGACGACCCCGACATGCCCGCGATCGCGCTCTCCGGCGGCGCGGTGCTGCTGGCGGTATGCGCGGCGGCGTGGTGCAACTACTTCTATGGCTGGAGCTTCCCGCAGGTGTCGGTGGTGCTTCTGGCCCCGTTGTCGGTCGTGGGATATCTGGCGGTGCTGCTGGTGTCGAAGAAGTGGGAGTGGCAGCCGCCGAACGCCGACTTCAAGCCGCAGGTGCTGATCGCGTGCGCCTCGCTCACGATGGCGGTGCTGGTGATGACGGCGGTGGCGACGGCGGTGTCGACGCGGTTGTCGCAGGTCATGACGATCGTGGTGTGCTTCGGCATCTTTGTGGGCTCGCTGCTGTCCAACTACCTCTTCGGGCGGCACGCGTTCAAGAACACGCCGTACGGCACCATCGCGATGGTCGAACGTGTGGGGATGGCCAGCGAGACCTTTGACAAGCCGGGCGACACGCTCAAAGTCTCGTTCCAACTCCCGCCTCGGGTCGCGCTCAAGCCGGGTGATTCGTTTTATTTCGGGCCGGCGCCGAACGGGGCGGCGATGTACGTGTCGGAGTTTGCGCCGTTTTCTGGAGACCTGTCCAAGAGCGAATCGCTGCTGAGCGCGTCGGCGCCTTCGGGGCTGTATGTGACCGAGATTTCCGGGGACCGCACCATCACCGTTCGGAATCTCGGCGGGCGCGCGCAGCCGGTGATCAAGCCGCCCTCACCGGGCGACTATGCATTCCGCGAGGCGACGCGGATCGGGCCGATCGCGCTGACGCTGTGGGCCGCCAACCCGAACATGCAGTGCTTCTGGCTTCTGGACGCGGTGACGCAGAATACGCGTGTGCCTCCCGCGCACCTTGGGCTGATCGCGATCTACGGCGTCCTGGAGATCGGGGCCTTTCTGGCGCTGGGCGTGGTGCTCTTCCAGGGGCGGGACGTGGGGTAATGGGGCGGCGAAGCGGGCGTGGGCGGAATCCGAGCCCCGGCTTGCCGTATAATGGTTGAGCCGCCCGTTTCCGGGTCCGGCGATTCTGTGGAGAACGAACATGGCCGAAGAAGGCGACAAGGGCAAGATGATCAAGATCGGTGTGGCGGCGCTGTGCCTCCTGGTGGGTGGGTACCTGATCGCAGCGAACCAGGGCTGGGTGCCAGCGTTCTGGGGCAGCACGGAGAAACCCAAGGCCCCTGTCATCACCGAAGATCAACAGAAAGAGTTTGAGCAGCAGAAGAAGAAGGTCGAGGAGATGCCGGAGGAAGAGCGTCCCGGCGCCTGAGCGTTCGCCCCGATCCGACTCTTGGTGGAGCTTTGTGAAGCCCGGCGATATTCTCGTCGGGCTTTTTCGTGCGCGCTCGGCGCACGATTCGGCCGGACGCGAGAGACAACCCGCGCGCGATCACTCGCGGGTCGGCGTCGCGACCAGTCGCCGGCGAAGAATCGCCAGCAGCGTTTCGGGGCTCTCCATCACGCGATCGCCCGGCCGGAAATACACCTCGGAGAGCGTCTCTCCCGCCTTGGGCGGTAGCGCCACGACCGACTCGTTGGGCTTGGCGGGCGCCCCGGGACGCGGCCACGTCGACTTGCTCGGCGCGGGCTTGTCATCCTTGGGCACGACCTTCAATCGCTCCGCGATCAGGTTGGGCTCGGGCGTGCGGAAGATCACGTCCTTGTCGCGGATCGTCGCGGTCTTCACGCGCAGGTTCGCCAGCGCGATGCGCAGCTGGGCGAGCTCGATCAGCTTCTTCACCGGCGCGGGGGGCTCGCCGTAGGCTTCCTTCAGATCGACCTCGACCTGCGTGAGGTCCGCCTCGCCGGCCGCGATCGAGAGCCGCCGGTACGCCTCGAGTCGCCGCTGGTCCGACGGGATGTACGGCTTGGGGATCACGCCCGATACGCCGATCTCCACGCTCGTCTTGCTGGGCGGATCGGGGCGTTTCTCGTGCTTCAGCTCGTGCACCGCGTCCTCGAGCAATCGGCAGTACATCTCGTAGCCGACCAGCGCGATGTGCCCCGACTGCTCCGCGCCCAGGATGTTGCCCGCGCCGCGGATCTCCAGGTCGCGCATCGCGATCTTGAACCCCGCGCCCAGCATCGAATACTGCTCGATCGCCTTGAGCCGCTTCTGAGCCACCTCGGGCACCGGGCGGTCGGGCGGGAGCAGCAGGTAGCAGTACGCGCGGTGCTTCGACCGACCGACCCGCCCGCGCAGCTGGTGCAGGTCCGCCAGCCCGAACCGGTCCGCGTTGTTCACGATCATCGTGTTCGCGGTCGGGATGTCGATGCCCGACTCGATGATGGTCGTCGAGACGAGGATGTCCGCCTGGCGACGTGTGAACTTGAGCATCACGTCCTCGAGCTCGTCGGGGGACATCTGCCCGTGCCCGATCACGATCCGCGCCCCCGGCGCCATCTTCTGCACGTCGTCGGCCACGCTCTTGATGTCGCTCACGCGGTTGTGGACGAAGTACACCTGCCCCTCGCGCGAGAGCTCGCGCGCGATCGCCTGAGCGAGGCGTCGCTCGTTGTAGGGGATCACCTCCGTCACGATCGCGCGGCGATCGAGCGGCGGGGTGGCGAGGCTCGAAATGTCCCTGATCCCCAGCATCGCCATGTGGAGCGTGCGCGGGATGGGAGTCGCGGAGAGCGTCAGCACGTCGACCGTCATGCGCAGGCGCAGCAGGCGCTCCTTGTGCTCGACGCCGAAGCGCTGCTCTTCGTCGATGATGACGACGCCGAGGTCGCCGAATCGCACATCGTTTGAGAGCAGGCGGTGCGTGCCGATGATCACGTCGACCTGGCCCTTGCGGACCATCGCCAGGATCTCGTTGGCCTCTTTGTTCGTCTTGAATCGTGAAAGGCTCTCCACGCGGAACGGGTAGCCCGCGAAGCGCGACTTGAACGTGCGCTCGTGCTGCTCCGCGAGCACCGTGGTCGGGACGAGCACCGCGACCTGCCTGCCGAACTCGCACGCCTTGAACGCCGCCCGGATCGCAAGCTCGGTCTTGCCGAATCCGACGTCGCCGCAGAGCAGGCGGTCCATCGGGCGGTTGGCCTGCATGTCGCGCTTGATCTCCGCCAGTGCCGCCAGCTGGTCGGGCGTTTCGTCGTAGGGAAACTCCGCCTCGAACTCGGTCTGCCAGGGCGTGTCGGCGGGGAATCGGATCCCGGGCATGTGCTCGCGCGCGGCGCGCACCCGCATCAATTCCGCCGCCAGATCGCGCACGCTCTCGCCCGCGCGTTCCTTCTGGCTCTTCCACTTCTGCCCGCCCAGCGTCGAGAGCGGCGGCTTCCCGCTGAACCCGCCGATGTACTTCTGCACCTGGTCGATCTTGCTCACGGGCACGTGCAGCTTCGAACGCCCCGCGAACTCAAGCGTCAGGTACTCCTCCGCGTCGCCGGATCGCTCGCTCCGCTCGTGCCCGGGCAGGTCGCGCGGCTTGAGCAACTGCAGCCCAACGAACCGTGCGATGCCGTGGTCCTGGTGGACCACATAGTCGCCCGCCTGCAGGTCCAGGAAGGTGTCCATCGCGCGCCCGGCCCGCATCCGCCCCGCGCGCCGGCGCATCGTGAAGCGGTTCAACAGCTCGTGATACGGCACGACCGCGAGCGCTTCACGCCCCTCCCACACGAACCCGCGATGGATGTACGCGTCGATCACCTCCGGCTTTGCGCCGGGCGCGTGCTGAGAGAGCAGCTCTCCGAGTCGCTGGCGCTCGCCCTCGTTCTGGCACGACACGATCACGCGCCGCCCGCCCGCCAGCGCCGCCAGCTCTGCAACCGCGGCCTTGGTGTCCTGGTCAAACGCCTGGAGCGCCGAGATCGGGAGCGAGATCCGCTCGTCGGCCTCGGCCGCCCCCGACGAAAACTGGTTGATCTCCGCCACCGCGGCCGCGCTGGTCTGCAGTTGCTTCAAGACCGCGGGCGGTCCGAGGATTCCGCGAGGGTCTGTCACCCGCTCGAAGTACCCGCGCGCCTGCTCGACGATTTCCATCGTCTCGGCGAGGATCACGATCGTGCCGCGCGGGAGAAGCGTCGCCAGACCGACGGTCTTCTCGTCGCTCTGGAACTTGCCGGGCTCGACGCACACGAGTTGCACGCTCTGCACCGCGCGATCCGAGCCCATGGTGTCCAGGTCGATCTCGGTGATGCGATCGACCTGATCGCCGAAGAAATCCAGTCGCGTCGGCGCGCCGCCCGGCGAGAAAACATCGACGATGCCGCCGCGGATCGCGAACTCACCTTGATCTTCGATCGCGTCGCGGCGCCGATAGCCCGCGGCCTCCAGCCACGCCGCGAGCAGCGCGCCGGGGCTCTCGCGGCGCAGGCGCCCGCCGACGATGACGTCGAGCAGCATCTCGTCGAGGAGCTCCCGGTCCACGACCGTGGGGAGCGTCCGCTGGCCCATGAGCTCGCGGAGCCGATCGACGTGATCGATCGCCAGGCGCTGCACGTCGGGATCGTCGGTCGGCATCACCTGCACGTTGAGCGCGATCGAGAGGATCTCGGCCGGCTCCACGGCGTGGATGCGGCGCCGCTGCGACCTCCGGACGAGATCGGCCGGCAGGCGCCGCGCCAGCGGCTCCTCCACGAGCGCGAGCACCGGCGCCCCGCCCGATTTCCAGAGCGCGTGGCGGAGGGAGATCTCCGACGTCGGGCGGACCACCGCGTAGCGCCCCGCGGCGGTGTCGAGCGTGGCCGGCACGTCCCG
>JABWBC010000119.1 GCA_013360695.1 Phycisphaerales bacterium | reverse complement strand
ATCGTCGTCCACGGCACGGGGCGTCACACGATCGAACTCGCCGGCGTGCTGGCCGACAGCCCCGCGCGCCTCGTCGCCTTCACCGACGACGACCCCGCGCGCCAGGGCAAATCACTCTGGAACTGGCCGATCGTCGCGCCCGCCGACGCCTCGCGCACCGGCGCGACCGACGTCGTCATCAGCTCGTGGATCAACCAGAGCGCGATCGTCGAGCGCGCGGGCGTCTACCAGCGCCAGGGCCTGCGCGTCCACACGCTCTACGACGCGCCGGGGGCACGCCCGTGAACGACGCGGACCACGATCCCGCCGCGCCGCGCGTGAAGCTCTCGCGCCCGCTCGTCGTCGTCATGGCGTTTGTCGTGCTGACGGTGCTCGGCGGCGTCGCCATGGCGATCGCCAACTGGAACTACGAGTTCATCTACTACGGCCTGGTGATGCTCGTGCTTGTCGCCGCCGTCGGCGTGCTCCATTTCCGCGTCAACTTCCCGATGTTCGTGCTCTGGGGCCTGGCGCTATGGGTACTCGTGCACATGGGCGGCGGGACAATCCCAATCCCCGAGAGCGTCACCGAGCCCGGCGCGCCGCCGGTGCTGTACAACCTGCGTGTCCTTCCGTGGCTGCCCAAGTACGATCAGGTCGTTCACTGCTATGGCTTCTTTGTCTCGACCCTCGCCTGCTGGCGTGCGCTGGTGGTGATGACGCACGGCTCGGGCGGGACGCTTCGTCCGACGATCGGAGCGATCTCCGCCGCGGCGCTCATGGGCAACGGGCTTGGCGCGCTCAACGAAGTCATCGAATTCGTCGCGACGCAGATCATGCCCGGCACCAACGTCGGCGGTTACGAGAACACGGGCTGGGACCTTCTCTCGAACCTCATGGGAACGATCCTGGCGAGTCTTCTCATCCGCGTGGCGACGCCGCGATTCTCGTGCGAGCCCGCGAGTTCACCAACGCGGGCTGCCTAAAACCTCGGAGGGCGTCCCTCGTCCTTCGCGGGGTTGGCCGTCTTGTCGGGCGCGCGGAATGACAACCCCTCGGTCAGTCCATCCGCGAAACTGTCCATCGTGACGATGAAGCCGGGGTACACGACCTCCCATGTGTCATCGGTCTCGTCCACGCACTCGAAGCGCGGCTCGCGCAACCGGCGGTTCAGCGATCGGGGCGTGTCGACATCGCGCACCCGCTCGCCTGAGAGCGTCAGGGTCCCCGCGAACGCGCTGTTCGGCCAATCCTCGTAGGAGTGATGGCGGTTGAGCTGAATGAGAACGACATCCAGCGGCTTGTCGCCCGCCGGTCCGCTCGCCGCAATGCCCAGCGTGTCCCACACGCGGACGAGTTGGTCCTCGCCCGCCCGGCGCGAGGGCGGACCCCCCAGAATCTCGCTCAGTGCCGTCTCGCCGATCGGAAGCTTGACCGGTTTGCCATTGAGGGTGATACCGCCGGCGTCGAGAGCGATTTCCGGACCCCGTGTCGGCGCGGGATAGTCCGAGCGTGCGAATGGTCCGCCGGTCTGGGCGGCTTGCGAAAGCCGATTCAGAAAATCGCGCCCCTGTCCCTGGAGCGATGTTCGTAGCTCCTGCGCCTTGGTCATGAGCGAGCGATATCTCGTAATCGACGCGTTGTACGTGCGTGAGTCAGTATTGTCCTTGAACACGAGCTTCGCATTCGACACCGAATACCGCCCCTGGCGCAACTGCAAGAACTCCAGTATCGAGTCCATCTCCGCGAATGCCTCACGCTCGCACGCGAGGATTCCATCGATCCGCGGCATGGCGATCGCAAGCCCTTCCTCGGCAACGCGCAGCGATGCTTCCTTGCTCGCCGCCGGAAGATCGGATTGCCTGATCGCCTCGATCGAGCCGTTCGCCTTGTCGTGCAAAGTTCTCGAGTAATTGTCGATTTCATTCAACACACCGCTGACGTCTTCGCGTGATTTGGCCAGTTTCTCCGGCCCGTCGACCCGCGCGGGTGCGAGAGCCAAGTGGACCTGCGGATTGATCACGCGCGCGCCATAGTTGGCCGCGGTGCGCTGAAGCTCGCCCACGAATTCGCGCGTGACTTCGTACAGCACGCTCCACTCGCCCCGCGCCGATCCACCGGGCAATGCAACGCCCGCCCGGCTCGGGCGGAGATTGCCCGCGACGGCCAGGGGGACTGTCAACAGTCCGACCGCGATCAGCACCCGCCCGCGAGTTCGCCGCGTCATGCGATAGACAACCCATCCGAAGATCGCCGCCAGAATCCCGCAAGACGCCCAGCCCATCATGTAGCTGATGGCGTTGCCGATCGAGCCGATGTCCGGGTAAGTCAACATCTGCTGCACGATCGGGTCGCGCCGATATCCGGGCCCGAACCACAGAGCTCCCAGCCCCACGAGTTCCAGCGTTGCAAAGAGCCAACCCAGCAACGTCAGAACGAACCGAAGCAGAGGGCGCCTCTTTTCGCCCGGAGGCGGCCCGCTTTGTGCGCCTGTGTTTTCTGTTTGAATCTCGTCGGTCACGACGACATTCTATCGGCGAACATGCTGCCCGGCACACGCTCCTTACGTACACCCCTCCTCAAAGTCCAGCCCGAAGAAGTCGTAGTCATCCCCGTTGAAGAACGTGTCGCCGTTGTAATCCGCCAGCGGCTCCGCCGCCTCGAACGCTTCGGCGAAGAGGTCATAGTCGTCGCCGTTCAGGAAGCCGTCGCGGTTCACGTCCGGCCCGCAGAACCACAGGCGCGACGCGTAGATGTCCGGATCGCCGCCCCGCGTATCGATCGACACCGGCGTGATGCGCCGCCCCGCGCACGCCATGCCGCTCACATCGCCCACGAACTGCTGGTTGCGGATCAGCCCGTCGTTCGCCGCGTTCCATGTGCTCTGCGACAGGCGATACTCGTGCCAGGTCGCGCCGGCGTCCTCGCTGTAGGCGTAGGAGTTGTCGAACCACGCGTCGGTGTTGGTCGTCGAGTCGTTCTGGTCGGTGCGACGCCCGTCCCACCACGACACGTGCAGGCGTCCCTCGCGATCGACCTCGATCCACGGGAAGAACTGGTCCTGGTTCAGCGCATCGCCGTGGATCGTGTGCGTGGGCGCGCTCCACGTGTCGCCCTTGTTCGTCGACTTCGTGAAGTACAGGTCGATGTCGTGCCGCCCGCTCAAGAGCCTCGTGCGATCGCAATACACGGCGTACAGCGCCCCATCCACCGGGCTCACCGCGATGCACACCGTCGGGATCACGCGGAAATTCCCGGGGAATCGCGAGCTGTCCTGGATCGTCCAGGTGTCCAGCCTCGTCGCGATCGTCTTGGTCACAAAGCTCGACCCGCCGTTGGTCGATCGCTTGATCAGAAGCCCGCTGGCCTGGTCCCAGTACGCGACATACAGCGTGCCGTCGCTCGCCACCCGCGGCAGGAATCCCACGCCGCTCCCCAGGCTCACCGGCACGTTCCACGTGTCCCCAAGATCGTCCGACCGGATGCACCCCTCGTTGAACGTGATGTACAGGCGCGTCGAGTTCGCGTCGCCCGGCTTCGGCCCCGCGGCCATGGCGGCCCGATCCGCGCTCGCCGACAGCCGCGCCATCTTCGTCGCCGAAAACTCGGTCGCGGCCGGGTCCAGCCGCGCGACGTACACCCCACCGCCCGTGCCATAGCTGATCCCGCCCACCCAGATCGTCCCCGTCCGCGGGTCCGCCGCCGCCATCGGGCTCGCCTCGATCAGCGTCTGGTTCGCGACCGGCGGCCTGACGAGCATGTCGCTCCAGGTGATCCCGCCGTCCAGCGACAACCCCACGCCCGTGTTCAGGATCTCGCTGGAAAGCACGGGCGATTGCCGCCAGTCGATCCACGCCGCCACGATCCGCTCGGGGTTGAACGCCGACGCCGCGGCGACCGTGTTGTTCGCGGCCCGATTCGCCGGGGCCGTGACGTCGACCCGCGCCTGCCCGAGGATCGAGGGCTGGGCCAAAGTGAGCGGCGCGAGAAGCCCCACGAGCACGCTCGCCATCGCCCGCTCGCCCGTGTGAATCAAACACCCGATGCCGTGCCCCATGTTTCCGCCTCCGGCGTTCGCGGCACGCACCGAAATGGCGCGTCACGCGCGAATCACGCCTGATCGACCGGACACGTTGCGCAACCGTTGGTTTTGTGTGTGACTCAACGCTCGCCCGCTGCGGGGGCCTTGATCCGAACGCGAGTTCAATTGCGAGCGATTCCCACGCCGACGATGAGCGGAGTCCTCAGAGCGAATCGTCGCGCTGACGCCCGAGTGTGGTCGAGAGCGCGTACCAAACCGCCGCAAGCGCGGCAATCTCACCGCGGCGGCTTGCCCGTCACGATGTCAACCCCCCGCATCCGCCGAACCATGTCACGCATCATCTGCTGCCCGCGCACCCGCTGCGACGCCGACGCGTACTGCCCCACGCCCTCGTTCATGAACTGGAACATCCGCCCCGCCATCTCGCTCGACGGCGCCCGCTCCGGGTTCTCCTTGATCCGCTCCATATCACGCTGCGCCTGGCGACGACCCTCGGCCAGCCTCTCCTCATCCGACACGTCCCGCGGCCGGCCGCCCAGCGTCTCCATCATCTTCGTGAAGTCCACGAACGTCTTGTCCAGATAATCCCCGCGCTCGCCCTCCGGCACCTTGGCGTAGTCCACGGCGAACTTGTCCCACGTGTCCACCGCCAGACGCGAGCCGTTCTCCATCAATTGGTCCCGCGCCGCCCCCGCGATCCCCGCCGCAAAGCTCGCCATCAGCACCGAGTCGCCCGCGTCCATCGACTTGAAACGCTGCACCAGCTGCCCGATCAGCTCCAATCGCTTCTCCACCGGGAGCTTGTTGAACTCGTCCGTCAGCAGCGTGTAGCCCAGCACGTCGTTGAGTGGATCATCCAGATAATCGGGCTGCGGCACGGGCCGGAACACGAAATACCCGCCCACGCCCAAGCCGAGCACCAGCGCGCCCAGCGCCGCTCGCCCTCCCATGATCCAGCGCTTGCGACGCACCGGGTCGGCGTCGATCGGCGACCACCAGCGATCAAATCGCGCCCGCAGCGACGCCCGCGTGCGCGCGATCAGCCCCGGCCGCTTCGCCTGATCCACGGGCGCCGCCGCCGCTTCGTCCAAAAGGCTCGGCATCATCCCGGGTTTGTTGGTTGTGTCGCTCATGTTCTCACGCGCTTCCGGCCTTCATTGCCCCACTTGCCTTTGTCTTCACTCCGTCACTGCGTCTCTCCGTCTCTTCCTGGTGCCTGGCGCCTTCTAATTGAGCGGCGAATTCCCGAACTTCAGCACGTCCTTCAGAAACTCCGTGCTCTCCTCCTCCGTCGCCACGCCCGCCCAGTCCGCCCGCCAGTCGAACATGAACAGCCCGTTCCGTGGGATCGCATTCTTCTTCTGCGTGTGCCAGTCCCCCGCGTCCACCAGGATCGACCAGTCTTTCCCCGAGTCCTTCCACTTCTCATACGCCTTGGTCACTGCCCGCGCCGTCCGGTCCGGGTTCACCAGACCGATCACCTCCGCCGCCAGCATGTAGAGCGCCGGGATGTAGTCATAGCTCGTCCCCGTCGTTTGCCACACCGGGCGGAACGCGTCCTCCGCGGAGTCCGACGAGACATCCGAAGGGCACTTGTACGGGTCCGCCACGATGTACAGCTCGTCCTCCCCCTTCCGCGGCCTGGGGGCGCTCACATACTCCTCCAGAATGTCCAAGAGCGACGGGTCATTCTCCGACGAGCTGTCATCATGCAACGGGCGAACCTTCGGCAAGACCCCCTTGGACTTCTCCTGCATGTAGATCGACAGCCCCATCCCGATGCCCTTCAGGTTCGTCAGGCATTTCAGCCGCCGCGACGCCTCGCGGCTCTGCGACAACGCCGGGAGCAGGATCGAGATGAGCACCGCGATGATCGCGATCACCACCAGCAGCTCGATCAGCGTGAACCCGCGCGCCCGCCGCCGTTTCTCGCGCACCCGTTCTCGCATACTCGCCCCCACGCACGCGCCAGCGCGACCGGCCCTCACGCCGCCCCTCGTACACGCCCACCCATTCAACCGGCGCAGGGCCCGCGGGTTGCCGCCGCACTGTCCACACGGGCCCGGCCCAGCAGCATGCCGCAAATGACCCCCCTCAATTGCAACCGAACTCGCGCGACCGGTCAACACCACATCACGCCCGCGCCCACAACAACGAATCGACCACCCGCCTCCGGCGGATGCACTCCTCACAAACCACGCTCCCACAGTCTACCGTTCAAACAGCGAACACCAGGCCGCGAATGACGGGCCAAACCCCGGCCTTGCAGCGTTTGACCACCGCCTGGGTACGTTGGCGTTCCCCGCCGCTGTGTTCGCCTTTCATTTCGTGGCACGGGCCAGTCTTCAGATCCGAGTACTGGAGTGCGACGAATGCACTGACCCCAAGACGGGTCTTCCATAGGCGTGGCACGCGGGCAGACGGGTCGGCACGGTGCGCACACTCTCGAAAGGCGCCGCGCGCCAGCACGATCCCGTGCCTTGCAATCTCGTCCGGCGTTGATGCCTCAGCTCACGCCTTCGGGCGCTCGCCGACGCGGATGGGCCGGATGCCGATGCCGCGGCGAATCGTCATGCCCAGGCTCGCGCCCCGCTCGCTCCAAGAGCTCGCGCGCCACCTCGACCATCGGCTCAACCACCAGCATGTTCTCGCCCGACACTGGAGCCGAGTGCTCCGGCGCCAGACTCTCGTCGTGCGCGGCGCCCGCCCCGATCGAAGCCCCAGTCGCCGCCCGGCCGACGGCCTCTTCCACCGCGTCCGCCGCCATCACCTCGTCGTCGCCCACCGCGACCTCGCCCGCGAAATCGTGACTGACCTCATCAGCGACCCGGTCGGCCGTGCTCATCGACTCGCGCCCGCGCGCCACCGGCGCCGCGTGACGGGCCCGACGCTCAAACTCCCATGCCGCCAGGGCGACGAACGGCAGCGTGAACAGCCCGATCAGCAGCAGCAACTGGGCCGTCCCCACCGACGCCAGCACGCCCGGGCGAAACAAGTACCACGCCAGCACAATGCCCGCGACGAACGTCCCCGCCGCCACACATCCCACGGCCAGTTTTCGCGCTCGCCTCACCACAGCCTCCCCACACACCGGCCCGACCCGCCAACACGCATTGCCGGCAATCCGCATCGCCCGCTCCGGGAAAACCCCCGGGACGACGCGGCGGACCCTATCCATCGGTCCGACGCGCTCCGGGCGATTACACCGGGATTTCCACGATAGCAAATACCCCAGCGGCCATCCGGGCGCATCATTCGCGCGGAGGCGGTCGGTTTCGACGAGTCTCCACCCGATCAGACGTAACCAATTAGACAGGATGGATTTAGACCGGCGCGGATTCTCTCGGGGCCGACTTGCCCATGATTCAACAGCTTTTCCACATGGTCGAGTGTGGGTCAACGGCAGCCACCGGCCCGGCCCGCGCATCACCGCATCGGTGCGCAATTGTGCGGTGATGCGCGCAAACCCCCGTCCGGCATTTGTGGCCGGGGCGCGGCGCGGGTATCGTCCCCACCTGAACACACGTTCGACCCCGCGGCGGGGTGGCGTGGCTGGGCACGTCGGGCCTCCGGGCTTCGGCATGGGGAGCGGGAACGGGTTGACCCACAGCAAGCGACCATTCAGGACGATTCTCACCCTCGCCCACCCGGTCCGTGGCGGCCACGCGCGGCGGCTCTTCGCGATCGCGGGCTTGGCCTGTCTTCTGGCCGCCCCCGCGCTGGCCCAGCCGGTCGAGCCCCCGACCGACGACGAACCCCCGACGCTCGAGAAGCCCAAGGATTCGCCCGCGAATCCCCTGCCGCAGGACCTGGAGGTTTACGAGGGACGCCCGGTGCGCGCGATCCAGCTGCGCGAGCCCACGGGCCCGAAGGTGAAGGACCCGGCGGACCAGAAGTTCCGCGAGCCCGAAGCCCAGCTCGACACGCTGGCGCGGGCTCAGCTGCGATCCAAGGTCGGCCAGCCCTTCCGCCCCGGCGCGGTGCAGGACGACATCACGCGGCTCAATCGCCTCGGGCGATTCAAGCGCGTCGACGGGCGCGTCGCGCTGCAGGACGACGGGAGCGTCGTCATCACCTACACCCTCATCCCCCAGCCGGTCGTGCTGGCGGTGCAGTCGGTGGGCAACAAGGAAGTGAGCGACCAGGACATCCTCAAGCGGACCGACGGCCTGGTGAACACGCCGGTGGATCGCTACCAGCTCGCCGCCGCCTGCCGCGACATCGAGGATGTGTACCGCCAGAAGGGGTACTACCTGGCGCAGGTGACGGTCGACGAGGAGCAGCTGGAGGAGTCGGACATCGTGGTCTTCCGCGTGCGCGAGGGCGAGCGCACCCGCGTCACCGACATCCGCTTCGAGGGCAATCTCGCGTTCACGGCCCGCGAGCTGCGCAGCCAGATCAAGACCAAGACCGCGTTCCCGATCCTGGAGAAAGGCCCGCTCGACGACGAGGTGCTCGACCAGGACGTGGCGTCGCTGGTGGCGTTCTATCGCGACCGCGGCTATCTCGACGTGCGGGCCGACCGCGTCTATCGCACCAGCCCCAACGGCAAGGAAGCGATCGTCACGTTCATCGTGAGCGAGGGCCCGCTCTTCACGCTCCGCAATCTCAGCGTGATCTATCCCGAGCGCGGGCGCGAGTTCCCAACCATCGAAGAGGCCCGCGCCGACGCCAAGCCCGGCGAGCAGATCTTTCCGCTGGGGCCGAACGTCTTTACGGTGTACTCCTACGGCGTGTACTCGCCCGAGCAGGTGTCGGGGCTGATGCTCATCAAGCCCGGCGACGTCTATTCCGACGACAAGCTTCGCAAGAGCATGGAATCGCTGCGCCAGGCCTACGGGCAGATGGGGCACACCGACGCGACGGTCGATCGGCGCGAGCTGCGCGACGTGGAGAAACCGCTGGTCGACATCCTGCTCATCATCCGCGAGGGCAAGAGCTACAAGACCGGCGAGGTGATCACGCAGGGCAACGAAATCACCAAGCAGTCGGTGATCCTGAGCGAGGTGGAGGTGAAGCCGGGGCGCCCGCTGGACTCAACGGCGATCTTTCATACGAAGCGACGCCTCCAGCAGCTGCGCATCTTTGCCAATCCGGCGCGCGACAACCCGGTGCCCATCGATGTCGTGCCGCAGGAGCCCGACCCCGATGAGCCCAGCTACCGCGACGTCTTGATCCGCGCGACGGAGACCAACACGGGCGAGCTGGCGGCGGGCGTGCTGGTGGGTTCGGACGCTGGGATCACGGGGCGGCTGGCGTTCACGCAGAAGAACTTCGACGTGGCGGACACGCCCGACACGTTCGAGGAGCTGATCAAGGGCAACGCGTTCCGCGGCGCGGGCCAGACGTTCCAGATCGAGGCGCTGCCGGGCACGCGCTTCGAAACGTACCGGATGTCGCTGTCGGACCCGACGCTGCTCGACACCAACTACGCGGGTTCGGGGTCGGTGTTCTACACGTCGCGGGACTACGACGAGTTCGACGAGGACCGGCTGGGGACGCGGTTCTCGCTGGGGCGCCGGTTCGGCACGCGCTGGCAGGCGACCATGCCGCTGCGGATCGAGAACGTGAACCTGCGCGAGATCCAGGAGGACAAGCCGCAGGACGTGTGGGACTACAAGGGCGAGAACCTCATCACGGGCCTGGGGCTGGTGCTGTCGCGGACGACGCTGGACGATCCCTACCGCCCGGGCAAGGGCTCGCGGGTGGAGCTGGGGGCCGAGCAGGTGGGAGCGCTGGGCGGCGACTTCACGTTCACCAAGCTGACGGCGGAGCTGACGACCTATTTCACGATCAACGAGGATTTCCTGGGGCGGCGGACCGTGCTGAAGCAGCGCACGGCGGCGGGGTACATCCCCCAGGACAAGAGCGACGTGCCGGTGTACGAGCGCTTCTACATGGGCGGGCAGTCGTTCCGCGGCTTCAACTACCGGGCCGTCTCGCCGGTGGGCGTGCGGCACGACAACGGTCAGATGGGCGACGACGTGGTGGGCGGCACTTATTCGTTCTTCCACGGGTGGGAGATCGACCAGCCGTTCGTGGACGAGACCGTCTCACTGGTCGCGTTCCTCGACACGGGCACGGTGACGTTCGATCCGGGCTTTGACGCGTACCGCGTGTCGGCGGGCTTCGGCGTGCGCCTCTATATCCCCGCCCTGTCGCCCCTCCCCCTGGCGTTTGACTTCGGCTTCCCGCTCATCAGCGAAGAGACCGACCGCGAGCGCGTCTTCACGTTCTCGCTGGACCTCCCCTTCCAGTGATTCACGCGCGAAAGGGGCGACGACGCCCCCACGCGTACCATCCCCGCACACAGGCACGCATTCCACGGAGTTGCACGATGAGAACCGGCACGATGAAGAACGCATGGATGAACGGCAGGCTGGCGATGGCGGCGGTCGTCTCACTCGGATTGGTCGGGGCGGCGCAGGTCTACGGCGTCTCCACGGCGCCGCGCGTCCAGGCCCCGGCGACCGCGGTCGCGGTGGTCGACGTGGCGAAGATCATGGGGGGGATGGAGCTGGTGAAGACCGAGTCCGCCAAGCTCAAGACCGACTTTGATACCAAGCAGAAATCGCTGAACGGGATGCAGGACAAGATCAAGAGCCTGGCCGAGCAGGTGAAGGCGGCGCCGAAGGACTCGGCGGAAAAGCGGGCGCTGGCTTTTGAGCAGATCAAGGCCGAGGCCGAGCACAAGATGACGGGCGAGCTCTTCCAGCGCGACCTCAACCTGCGCCAGGGCGATCTCTACAAGCACGCGTACACGGAGATCAAGGCGGCGATCGACCAGGTGGCCAAGCAGAACGGGTACCAGCTGGTGCTGCGGAACGACGCGGACGTGGAGCTGCCGGCGAACATCAGCGGGCAGGACATGGAGAGCTTCATCGCGAATCAGCGGGTGTTCTACGCCGACACGAGCGTCGACATCACCGAGCAGGTGGTGCAGCTCCTGAACAACCAGTTCAAGGCGGGCGGCAAGAAGAAGTAGGCGGGCCCGGGAACAACCAATGTCGAAGAAAGCCGACGGATCGCCGGTGTCGCTGCGCGTGGGCGAGCTCGCGGAGCTGGTCAACGCGGAGGTGGCGGGCTCCCGCGAGGTCGAGATCACGCACATGGACGTGCTGGACCGGGCCGGTCCCGGGGCGCTGTCGTTCATCCGTTCCAAGCGGTTCGCGCGACAGTGGCCGACGAGCCGGGCTTCGGCGGCGCTGGTGACGCGCGGGATCGAGATCGAGCGCCCGGCGGAGGACGCGGGGCGGGCGCTCCTGATCGTGGCGGACGCGGACCTGGCGCTGGTGCAGG
>JABWBC010000118.1 GCA_013360695.1 Phycisphaerales bacterium | reverse complement strand
ATCTCCACCCGCGGCCGCTTGCGCGCCGGGGCATCCGCGCCGCCGCCGCTCTGCGCCAGCGTCGCGCTACCGGGATTTGCGATCGAGTCCGGCGCCGATGCGCTCTGAGCGTGCGACCACGCCGCGCTCGCGAGCACGATCGCCGTCGCCATCCACGCTCGCACGCTCCCGTTTCGCATCCGTTGCAATCACGTTCCCGATGTCACGCGCCCCAACCCGCCGTCTCGCGAGTCACACTCAGCCCGCCCGCCGCCATCACTCCGGCCCCCGCATGATTCGGCTTTTCCCTCGCGGACTTCCACTCCACCACTCCGCCACTTCACTCTTGTCTTCACTTCTCTCTTCGTGACTTCTTCTCTTCCCCAGTGCTCAGTGCCTCTACTCCCTCTAGGCTCTCTTCCCGACCTACACATGCACCTTCCGGTTGTACACGAACCACTCCAGCATCACGACCGCCAGCGCGCCCAGCAGGAACCACGGCCAGAGCTTCCGCGTTCCCTTCGTCTCCAGGGCATCCTGCGCCGCCACCGGCCGCGATGCAAGCTCCAGCGTCTCCGCCGATGCCGCGTCCGACTCGCGCGAATCAAGCAGGTTCGCCGCGAAGAACCGCTCGTTCCGCCCGTCGCGCTGCGAGTCCGTCGGCCCGGCGCTCCCCGCCCACGACACGCGATAGAACCCCGTCGCGCGGATCGGCCCGAACACCACGCGCCCGTCCGCCGCCGCCTCCAGCCTGCTCGATTCGCCCGCCGGTGACTCGATCGTCACGCCGCCCGCCCCCGTCGGCAGGCGATCGCTCAGGATCGATCCCGCCTGCACCATCTGCGATTGGCCGATCACGCCCCCCGACGATCCACCCACATACCCCACCGCCTGTGCCGTGAACACGATGAACCCGACGTCGAACGGCCAGTTGCTCTCCATCAAGTCCCAAGGCACGATCACCGCCCGCCAGTCCGCCCCCCGCGCTTCCACGATCGAAGCCCCGCTCGTCGTCGACGCCAGCACCACGGCGCTCACGTCCGCCCCCGCCCCGCCCGCCTGCGGCTTCACGATCTCCACCGCGCGATTCTTCCCGATGATGAGCGGATCAAGATTCACGCTCCGCATCACCGGGTGCGATCGATCCCAGTCCACGATCTGCGTCGCGCCGCCCACGCCCTTGTCCACCACCCCCGCGCCCGGCGGCACCGCGTTGAAGATCACATACCGCCCCGGCGGCAGGCTCCCGTCGCCGTCCGGCCCGGGCGTCCACCCGTCCAGCACGAACACGTCGTATTCCCCGCCGCGCCCCTCCGCCAGCACCTTCTGGAATTGCTCCGGCGACATCACATCGTGCCGCGAGAGCGGCAGCCCGTCGAGCGCCGCCGACAGGAACAGGTTGCCCCGCGCCGACACGATCGCCACCGCCAGCCGCTTGGCCGGCGGCACGACCAGGTACGCCGCGTCGTCCGTCGGCAGAACGTCCGCCGTCGCCGAGAGCGCCCGATTCCCCGCGCTGTCATCATCCAGCCCGCGCAGGCGCACGCTCACCAGCGCGCCCTCCACGCGCTCCATCGGGAAGACCACGCCGCCCGTCGAAGGCGTGAACACCGGCGTCGGCGGCTTGCCCTCGCCCTCCGTCGCGCCCGCTCCGCTCGCGACTTCATTACCCTTGTCCGTGTTGCTCGTCTCCGGCATCACGCTCGTCGCGGGCGGCATCGTCACCGACTTCACGCCCGCCACCGCGCCGTCGATCGTCAGTTCCACATCCACCGCGCGCGGCCCGCGCATCGTCGACTGCAGCCCCACGAAGATCGAGAGCTGGCTCGGGTTGTCAAACGCCCGCTCCGCGCGCACGTTCGCGATCGCCACGTTCCCGCTCTCGGGCCCGCCCACGCGGTGGAACATGAACGTGTCGCTGGCGCCCGGCTGCGTCTCGAGCGCGTCGGGCATCTTGCCGTCGCCGAACAGGTGCAGCACCGAGCCAGGCCCGCTCACGAGCCCCCGGTTCTCCACCACCACCGGCTTGCTGTGCGCCGTCGCCAGACGCATCGCCTCCGACAACCGCGTCGGCCCGTCCGTCGCCGTGATCGACCGGATCGCGGCCTTGAGCAGCGACTTGTCGCTCGTGAACTGCTGGCGAACCTCCGCCGTCGAATCAAACGCGATCACCATCGCCTGGTCCGCCGATTCCTTCTGGAACACGCCCGGCTCGCGCAGCGTCTCGACCAGCTCCTCGGCCTGCTTCTTGGCGATCTCCAGCCGCGTCGCGGGGTTCGTGGTCTTCTTCGGATCGCCGTCGATCGCGTTCATGCTCGCCGAGCGATCGATCAGGATGATGTGCCGATCGCCCTTGGTCGAGTCGCCCGAAAGCTGGGGCTGCCCGACCGCCGCGATCGCCGCCGCCAGCGCGAGCAGCTGCAGGATCAGCAGGATGTTCCGCCGCAGCTTCTGGAACGGCGCGTTGGCCTGGATGTCCTGGATCGCCTTCTTCCACAGGAGCGTCGTCGAAACCTCCATGTCGCGCCGGCGCAGCTTCAGGAAATACAGAATCACCAGCGACGGCACGGCGATGGCCGCGGCGATCCCGGCGATGAGGGGTGTGAGCCAGGTCATGGGCGGGTCTCCGCGACGCGAGAATCAAGTACTCGGGCGAGTGGGCCGTCCTTGATTGCATGCGCACATCGGCCGGGTCGATCACCAGTCGCAAGAATGGCCCAAAGCGCTCCGCGGACATAAAGAGTCGCCACGTTCTCTGACCAAGAAACTCGAACTTCGTTTGGGTCCGAGATGGGATTGACATCCTGTCTCCCGTAACTGCTCGGATTCGTGAACGGCAAGCGCGAGCGTGCATCAGGCAAGGTCCATTCCGCCGGCGCCTCCGATGGAAACATGTTGTAAAGCCACACGTCGGCCACGACGCGACGGTCCTCGCGCAGATACGCGTAGCACACCCGTTCTTCGGGGACAATGTGCAACGAAAGCCGAGCGTTATGGGGATGCAGCAGCATGATCGGGTTGGTGTTCATCGCGCCACCTCCGGCGTCGCCATCCCCTCTTCCCCCTGCCTCGCTGTCTCGCTGCTTCGCTGTCTCGCTTCGTCGTTCATCGCACGACTCCTCTCTTGCGCAGATAATCCAGCAAAAGAGAATCGATCGGCGTATCACTCTTCACAGTGATCAGCGACATGTCGCGCCGGGCGCAGAACGCCCGCAGCTCCTCGCAATACGCCGCCAGGTTCGCCTTGTACCGCTTCAGCAGCGGCGCGGAGATCGTCACCTCCGCCAGGTCGCCATCCTCCACGTCCTTCAGGCGCAGGTCGCCGGTGATCGGCGGCTCAACTTCCTGCGGCGAGAGCACCTGCACGCAGAAGACGTCGTACCCGTGGCCCACCAGCATCCGCAGCCCCGCCTCGTAGCCGTCCTTGAAGAAGAAGTCAGAGAAGACGACCATTACGCCTTTGCCGCGGCGCGTCAGCGCGATGCGTTCCGCGGCGTCGCGGAACGTGATGGGACCAGCCGGCGCCAGCGAGCAGATGAACCGCGAGAGGTCGTGCGTGCGCCGACGCCCGCGCAGGTCGCGCACCTGGCGTACCTCGCCCGGCTCGACCTCGATCGTGCCCGAGCTCTCCGCCGACACCGTCGTCCCGCCCATCGACGTCGCCGCCACGCGGTTGAGGTTGACCAGGCCCACGTACCCGAGCGCCATGGCGGCCTTCTGCATGAACAGAAACTTGCTGGGCTCGCCGCAGTCCGACGAGCTCGACGCGTCGATCACCACGTGCAGCGACAAGTCTTCCTCTTCCAGGAAGAGCTTGAGGAAGAGGCGATCGAGGCGACCGAAGATGTTCCAGTCGATGTGGCGGATGTCGTCGCCGGTCACGTAGGGGCGATGGTCGGCGAACTCGACCGATTGCCCGCGCTTCTTGCTGCGTCGCTCGCCCTTGAGCTTGCCGGCGAAGATCTTCTTGCTGGCGATGTCGAGCCCGCCGATTTTGGAGATGAGGTCGCCCCCGAGCAGGTCCTCGAGGGCTTTGGGCCGCGTGATGGTCTGGGTTCGCTGCATGGTTATGGTGAGATGATCTCGCGCTTGGCGCGGATCGATTCGAGTCGGTCGTCCCCGTCGAAGGTGAACTTCAGGTGCCCGCGATAGTCAACGTCGCTGAACGGGCGGAGCGTCTTGGTGCCCATGTCGGCAAAGAGCACGCGCGACGCGTCCTCGCCCACCAGCGGCACCTGCGGGTGCCGCGGGCTGAGCCCCAGCGCCCGCGCGTGCTCCTCGACGAACGCGCGGTCGCTCCCCAGCGGGAACTCCTCCTTGGCGATCCGCAGCATCTCGCGCTCGCTCATGTCGACGCTGAACGTCTGGCACCCGGCGAGGACCGAGATCGCGGCGATCGTGCCGACGCGGCAGAGAGTCATGATCGTCTTCAAGCCTTCGCTCCCTCCGTCGGCGTCAGGTCCAGGATCGCCTTCACGAGCTGATCGGTATCGACCTTGTCCGCTTCGGCCTCGAAGTTCACCAGCAGCCGATGCCGCAGCGACAACGCCGCCATCGCGCGAACGTCGGCGTAGCTGGCGTGGAAACGCCCGTCGATCAGCGCCTTGACCTTCGCGCCCAGGAGGAGCGCCTGCGCGCCGCGCGGCGAGGCGCCGCACCGGATGTACTTGTTCGTCGGGCCCGACGAGCCGCCCGCGGCCGTCGCGGCGCCGGGGTGCGTCGCAAGCACGAGGCGCGCGACATACTCCTTCACGTGCGGCGCGACGACGACGTTTCGCACGAGGTCCTGCATCTTCAGAATGGTGGGGCCGTCGAGCACCTTGCTCGCCTCGGGGTTGTCCGCGCCGGTGGTGCGGTCGAGGATCGTCATCAGGTCGTCCATCTGCGAATAGCCGACGACGACCTTGAAGATGAAGCGGTCGAGCTGGGCCTCGGGGAGCGGGTACGTCCCTTCCTGCTCGATCGGGTTCTGCGTCGCCAGGACGAGGAACGGCTTCTCGAGCTTGTACGAATTGCCCGCGACCGTCACGCTCCGCTCCTGCATCGCCTCCAGCAGCGCCGACTGGGTCTTGGGCGTGGCGCGGTTGATCTCGTCGGCCAGCACGACCTGGGCGAAGATGGGCCCGCGCTGGAACTCGAACTTGCGCCTGCCCGTCGCGGGGTCTTCCATCACGACGTTGGTGCCGATCACGTCGGCGGGCATCAGGTCGGGTGTGAACTGGATGCGGCTGAACGGCAGCGTCAGAGCCTGCGCCAGCGTGCGTACCAGCAGCGTCTTGCCCAGGCCCGGCACGCCCTCGAGCAGCACGTTGCCGCCCGCGAAGAGCGCGATGAGCACGGCCTCGATCACCTCGCTGTGGCCCACGACCACCTTGTTGATCTCGCCCTTGAGCTTCAGGAACGTGGCACGGAAGTGGTCGCACTGGGCTTTCACTTCCGCTGGTGTGGACTGGCCTGACTCAGTTGTTGCCATGACTAATCTCCCGACCGCACTCGCGGCTTGAGTTCAACTACTCAATCTTCCTTCATGTCCTCTTGCGCACGCTTCTTCGCCTTGAGAAGGCGCGACATGCCCTGCTCGTCCTGTTTGCTCTTGTCGTCGTTCGCGGCCGCCGGCTTCTCCGCCTTGGTCACGATCGGCGCGGGCGCATCGGAGAGGATCGTCGACGCCCTGGCCATCTGCTCCTTGCTCGCCTCGAACTTCACGCCCTTGACCTCATCGCCGCCGGACGCGCGCTTGGCGATCTTCACCTGCGCCTGCTTGCGGGCGGCCTTGAGCGCGTCCACCTGCTCGCCCGCCGCCTTCTCCGACGCGCGGAACGCCTTGCGGATCATCGACGCGATCAGCGCCGGATCGATGCGCACGCGGCGCACGCCCACGTCCATCACGAACAGGCCGATCGCGGTGAGCGCCAGCGCCAGCCAGATCGGGCGCAGCGCCACCGGCATCGTCAGCCCTTGGCGCGACCACAGCTCGTCGCGCACCGGGTCGCCGCCCTCGATCACCCGACCGCCCGTCAGGGCCGCCACCTGGCGCATGAGCGGCTCGTTGTCCTCCAGCGTGCGGTATTCGTCGGCGAAGGGTTTGGTGATGGCGGCCTGGATGTTCCCCTCGACGCTCTGGCCCTCGGCGGCGCCGGGCGCGCGGTAGTTGGCGCTCAGTACATAGAAGCCGGACTGGTCGGTGCGGACGCGGGCCTCGTAGCGCCCCGGACCGACCTGGCGGAACTCGACGTCCTTGGCGGTGCCGTCGGGCTGCGCGAGGCGCGCCTGGAAATTGGCGAAGTTGAGGCGTTCGTTCGAGGCGTCGGTGGCGTAGGCGGTGACGATGGTCTCGTCGCCCTCGGCCTGGGTGACGACGCGAACGTTGGCGTTGCCGCTGGGGCGCATGGCCCAGCGAACGTGCTGCTCCCAGAAGGCGCGGAAGCCGGACCACGCGACCCAGTCGGGGGTCCAGCGCGTGGTGGCGTCGGACATGAAGGCGACGGTGCGCCCAAGGCCGTACTGCCACTGGGCGGCGACGGGGTCGTTCTCCTTGCCGCGCATGGTGACGAGGGCGAGGCCCTCGCGGTCGGCGGTGACGACGTAGCCCTTGATGGGCGGGAGCCCGGCGATGCCGCGCATGGTTTCCGCCACGCCCGTGATGGTGGGCGAGAAGGGCGGGCCCTCCCAGATCAGGCTGCGCTTCACGGTCTGCGCCTCCTTGATGAAGATCTGGGGGAGTGTGGCGAGCTGGTCGTGGGCGACGTTGTAGAACTTGCCGTTGGTCTTCTCGGCGATGCTCCTCAGTGTGTTCTGGTCGCTGGCGCCGTGGCAGGCGACGCCGATGGTGGAGATGGCGATGCGGGCGTCGACGAACTTCTGGAGGAGGGCGTTGCTGGGGGCCTGGGGGTCGCCGTCGGAGATGATGATGGCGTGGCGCTGGCCGGCGTCGACGGAGAGGAGGCCCTTGAGCGTCATCTCGAGCGAGGGGGCGAAGTCGGGCATGTCGCCGAAGTTCATGTTCTGGATCGAGCGCTTGACGGAGGTGCCGTCGCCCACGACCGACATGGGATGGGACCAGGTGGGGAGGCCCGGCGATTCGAGGATGCCGATGTAGTCGAGGCGCGAGAGGGCGTTGACGGCGGCCTCGCAGACCTTTTTTCCGAGGTACACGCCCTCGGGGATCTCGACCGAGTGGATGACCAGGGCCAGCGCGCCGCGCGGCATCTGTCGCTTCTGCGGCGGGTCGAGCTTGACGGGGAGCGCGTCCTCGACGGGCGAGCCGATCCAGCCGCCGGCGCCGAAGGCGTTCGGGCCGCCGACCATCACCAGCCCGCCGCCCGAGTCGTGGACGTACTGGCGCATCGCTTCCTGCTGGGCCTGCGAGTAGGCGTAGGACGCCTGGTTGAGCATGACGACGGCGTCGTAGCTGGCGATCTCGCGGAGCGAGCCGGGGAACTGCTCGGGGCTGATGCGGCGCGAGGCGATCTTGGATTGCGTCAGGGCCTGGATTACCTGCTCGCTTTCGGCGGGCGTGTCGCTCACGACCAGCACACGCCCCTCGCCGCTGACGAAGGTGACGGCCATCTGGCTGTTGTTCTCGGCGATGGCGTCGCCGACCATGCGTCCGCCGACGACCTCGGGCTCGAAGGTGGCCTTGAACTCGTGGGCCTCGGCGTTGCGAGCGGGGACGGGGACGGTGAAGACGTTGGGGGCGCCGGCGCGGAGCTCGACGGGCACGCCGAGCTTGGGCGAGTCGGGGTCGAGGTCGACGGGCTCGTCGTTGAGGGTGATGTTGAGCCATCCGCGCGCGGGCTTGGTGGCGCTGAGCACCACGCGGAGGGGGATGTTCTCGCCCATGCGGGCGGTGGCGGGGGTGATGAGGCGATCGATCATCACCTCGCCGTCGATCTTGTACTTGTAGAGGAGGACGTCGATGGGGATGCCGGCGGCCTTGGCGGCCTCGGCGGCGGCGAGCACCGAGCCGACGTTTTCCTGGCCGTCGCTGGCGATGAGGAGGCGGTTGGCGGCGTCCGGGGGCGCGACGGACATGCCGAGCCGGACGCCGGCGGCGAGGTTCGTGCCGTCCAGCGCGCCGACGTGCTGACGCTCGACCTCGGAGACGATCGGCGTGGGGAGCGATTGAACGAAGGCGTCCTTGCCGACGGTCACGATGCCGAGGCGATCGTTCTTGTTGGTGTTGCCGGACTTGGCGGCCTCGACGTATTGCTCGATGGTCTGCTGCGACTGGAGCGGGACGGACTGGCTGGAGTCCAGGATCACGGTGACCGCGACGTCCTTGGCCTCATTGCGCCACGACGGCTCGGCGGCGGCGCCGGCGAGGAGCGCGATCACGATAAAACGCACCGCCAGCGCGATCCAGCGCGTGACGCTGCCGAGCCCCGCGAGCGAGCGTCGGCCCATCCACGCCGCGGCGGCCCACAGGATCGGGATGAGCATCAGCCAGATCGGCGTGTCGAACTGGATCGGGCCCATCTGGAGGGCTCCGAGCGTCATCGGGATGTTCGCCAGCGCGTTGGTCAAGGCACCTCCGGCGGAACAACGGGCCACTCGAACGCAAGGCGCGGCGCGTCTGGCGCCGGGCGTGCGATCGAGAGAAGCTCGCCGAGCTTCTCGCCCAGAATACGGTGATTTCCCGAGTCGAGCACGAAGAGTCGGTCGTCGAGGACCGTGACGCCCCAGGGGGAGTTGAGCTGGCCCTTGTCGCGGCCCGCAACGCCGTAGACGCCGAGGGAGGCGCCGGTGTCGAGGTTGACGTGGTGGATGCGATGGTTGCCGAACTCGGAGACCATGGCGGTGCCGTCGGGGAGGAGGCACAGGCCGTAGGGGTAGCAGAACTGGTTGGGCGCGGGTCCGGTGGAATCGGGCGAGCCGATCCATCGAACGAGGCGGCCTTCGAGATCGAAGACGCCGACGCGGTGGTTGCAGGAGTCGGCGACGACGAGGCGCTTGTGCTTGGGATCGAACTCCATCGATTGGGGGCGGGAGAACTCGATCTGGTCGGGGGAGCCGCTTGGGCCGAACGTGCCGAAGGAGCGAACGAAGGCGTATTGGTTGGGCGCGGTGGGCTCGAAGATGCTGATGCGATCGTTGCCCCCGTATTCGGAGACGAAGAGGCGGATGACCTTGGTGTTGTCGTCGTTCATGACGACGGCGACGTCGGTGAGGAAGAGGAACTCGCCGGGGCCCGTGCCGTAGGAGCCGAACTGGCTGATGGGCTCGACGGGCAGTCCGAGGGTGGTGGGGGGCTTGTAGATCATGACGCGGTAGTAGTGGGTGTCGGGGATGTAGAGGAGTTGCTCGCCCTGGTCGCCCGGCGCGATGGCGATGCCGGTGGGTTTGCCGTTTTCTGATTCGGGCATTTTGAAATGGGCGAGGACCTGGCCGGTGGTGGGGTCGAGCTTCTGGACGCGGGCGGCCTTATCGATGACCCAGAGGGCCTGGCCGTCAGAGGCGAGGCAGCGTGGGTAGGAGAACTGGCCGGGGGAGAGTCCGGGCTCGCCGATGACGCGGTCGGGGTCGAGGGGGCGGGCGGCGTCGGAGGCTCGCTTGAAGCAGCCGGGGGTGAGGGCGGCCAGGGCGGCGAGGACGGGGATGAGGAGTGGCGCGGGGCGCATCATGTGGTGTCGGACCAAGGTGTACCCCCGTGCGGCGGGGTGGGTTCGCCCTCCGGGAGGATGGTACTTGTTTTGGGTGGGTCGGGATGCGAATTCCGGGGTGGGTGTGCGCGTGTTCATCTACCCAGTGGTGGGACGGACACTTTGGTGCGCACCAAGGCGGTGGTAAGTGGGCACTAGGCACTGGGCACCTGGCGCTCGGGAAGGCGGGAAGACAAGGCCGCGGAGGGGGTTGCGCGAGGGGTGCGAGGGCGCGCAGATTTTTTTCGAGAATCTGGAAAGAGGCGAAAAAGACGGACACTTTGGTGCGCACCAAGGCGGTGATAAGCGAGGACTAACCAAAGGACAATGGGAAGGGAGCAATGGGAAGGGGGCAATCGGGACGAAATGTGGTTGGGTAGTGATCCGGTGGTGGGCGAGGGTCGAATCGTTGGGCCGCCGATGCTCGCGGGAGGTGTGAGTATATTGATGACGCGAGCGTGCGGATGCTGAGTCAGACGCCCGAAGGCGCCGCGTTGGGTTCGGCCTCTGGGGGATCGACGGGCCGAAGTGGGCGAATGGACTTCGGTGGCGACGTACCACCCCTGGATGGGATCGTGCGGCGATGAACGAGAAGTTGCTTTCATCGAGCCTCAAGCAACTCGTGATCTTCGGCGTGGTCGTTTTCGGCGTTTCCGCGTCGATCGGTGGCTTCGGGGTGTCGGAGTTCGGCCTCCCGAACAGCACGCTCAGTTGCATGGCGATTCCGGTGGTGTTCCTGTCGATCCCGATCGTGTCTTATGGCCTTGTTGAATCATCGACGGCAAACGCAGAATCACACGAACGCATCATCAAAGTGGTCGGCCTGTGGGTGTTGATCCTCTACCCGGTCTTGGTCGTCGGGTATTTCGTTGGCGGGGCCTGCCGAGTGATTCTCGGTTTCGGCTGATCGACGGGCGGGTAGGGGACGAAGGCGTCGGGGCGGCGTGGGCTACATCGTGAAATCGAGGAACGCGAATGAGAGGATGACGATGGCGATGAGTTCGAGCGCCAGGACCGGCAGCCAGGCGACGATCCAGATCGCCCGCATCCACTCGGGGCCGTCGTTCGGCCACAGGGCGATCGCGACGCAACCGATTGGAGCGGCGAAGAGCGACCCGTGCCACGGGCCGAAAGGCCAGACCGGCAAGTCGAGCGACTCCAAGCCGAGCTGGATTGAGATCATCCACGCGGGAGAGAGAACGAACATGCACCAAAGAAACCAACCAGTATGAACGGACAAGCGGGGCGCGTTTCGCAAGATGCGATCCACGGCTTGAATACGGACGTCAGGTCGCGCTGGTTCATTTGGGATCAGGAGTGCATCGCGGCGGAGCGGGCGGGCCGCATGAGAGGGATTCCCGCGTCGAAGACGGAGCGCCGACGTATCAAGAGCGTGGTCAAGCCCCCAAAGCGGGGCATGGCCACGGCACCCGGAGAAGAAGCAGAGGAGGTGGAAGATGAGATGGAAGCGCACGGACCCGGCGACGTGTCAGTGGCACGCGCGGCGGCGGATGGCGATGGACGCGACGGCGGCCAGGGCGAGGGCGGCGAGGGTGATGGACGCGCCGGCGATGCAGAGTTCCTCGTCGCGGGCGTAATGAAGGAGCGCGAGCACGCGTCGGGGGAGGAGGTCGCCGGGCGGCATGAGGATGACCGCGGCCTCGATCTCGTGGAGCGAGAGGGCGGCGGCGAGGGCGGCCGAGGCGATGAGCCAGCCGAGTTCGGGGCGGAGGGC
>JABWBC010000117.1 GCA_013360695.1 Phycisphaerales bacterium | reverse complement strand
AGGCCCGCGCGTGGCGCGAGCGGCGCATGCCCGGAGACAAGCTGGTCATGGCCGGGCTGGTCGGCTCGCTGCTCGGGCTCGGCTACGCCGCGGGCGCGATCGGCACGCCGGTGCGCGTGATGATGTCGGAGCTCGCGACACCGGTGCGGCTGGTGCTGGAGTTCACGCTCTGGCCTCTCGTCGTCGCGTATCCGCTGCTGGCGTGGACATACCTGACGCGAACCGCGTGGATCGAGCGGCGCTCGCGCGGTGGCAAGCTGGCGCTCGCGATCGTGGCGTGGAGCCTCGCGCCGCTCGACGTGCTGCTGGTGCTGGCGCCTCTGTTCCTGCTCGTTCGGTAGCAAACCTCACCAAAAGACGCGGCATTCGGCATTCGCAAGACGAGGAACGAGCGACACGCGAGACTTCGCGTGTGTCGCACTATCTCGGCACGCGCGCGAGCACGACCCGGCGCTGGTCCTCGTCCAGCACGGCACACACCTGCAGCAGCAATCGCTTGTGGTCGTCGCCGGACGGCTGATGCAGCGTGGCGGTGTCAAAGTCGCGCGCGATCTCGGCCAGACGATCGTTCTGCGAACGCGAGAGCACGAGCCCGCTGGTCATCGCCCGCACCACGAGCGGCCCGCTGTTTCCCAGGCCGTCGACCGCGAGCCGGATTTCCTCGCCCAGAACCGCGAGGCGATGCCGCGCACTGATGATGGTCTTCTCGAGCGTGGTCGGCTCGCGCCCGCCGGTCGCCTGATGGAACACGGCGTCCCAGTACTCGCGCATCATGGCGTCGAACCGGTCGCGCTCGACCGCGCCAAGCACGGGCGAGATCTGTTCCCACAGCGACGGGCCTTCGAGCGCGGGGCGGAACGCCTGAAGCGCCGCGGCGATGATCCACGCCTTTTCCACGACGGGCGTGCCGTCGCCCGCGCCGCGCGCCCGGAGCACCAGGTCGATGTGGTCGGCGACAAGCCGATCCAGCAATTCTCGGTGCGCGATGATGATGTGGTCGACCCTGCGACGGGTCGCTTCATCCAGCACGAGCTTGGCGACCGCCACTCGCTCGGGCGTGAACTCGACGGGGCGGAGATTGCCCGTCATGTCACGCTCAACGATCGACGGGTGATCGTCGCGGATCGTCGGACCGGCGAGCGGCTGTGTCGTGGGCGGCTCGCCCGCGAGCCCGGAAGCCGCGTACAGGGCCCCCGCGCACAAGCCTGTTGCGCACAGGCCCGTCGCGCACAGGATTGCCGCACCGAAAGCAAGAATGGGTTTCATCACTCACCCCGGAATCGCTTGATGATCGCGGTGCGCTGCTGTTCGTCGAGGATGCCGAGGATCTTGAGGAACAGGCCCTCGTAGCGCTTGTCGTCTTCCTTGAGCGGCGCCTCGGCGGCCTCAGAGTCGATGATCTCGCGCACGCGGGCCTTCTGCGCGTCGGTCAGGTTAAGGTCCTTGAGCACGAACTCGGCGATGAGGCGGCCCGATTTCACGCCGCGCTCGAACGCGCGCCCGATCTCGCCCACGAACGCCTGCAGCCGCTCGCCCGCGACGATCTCGAACCGCCCGCGCTTGTTGCCGTCTTCGTTGGGGATGTTCTTGCCCTCTTCGACCAGCGCGTTCCAATAGGCGGTGACGAGACGCTCGAACTCCGCGCGTTGGTCCTCGGGGAGCATCGCCTTGACCTGGTCGAAGAGCGTGCCGTCTTTCCACACCACGTTGAGCTTCTGGAACGCCTCGAGCCCGAGCATGAGCTGGTCGCGCTTGTTGTTGGTCTTCCCCGCGGTGTCGAGCTTGGTGAGCAGGTCGAGGTTGCTGGTGACGAACTCCTCGATCGCCTTGCCGCGCCTGGCGAAAAGAGCGTCGACCCGCTCCTTGGCCTCGCCGCTGAGTTTCAGGAGCGCGACGGCGGCCTCTTCGGGCGTGGTTTCAAGACGCCGCACCGTGCCGTTGAAATCGGACGAGACCAGCGACGGCGCTGCCTGCGACGGCGCGTCGATCTTCGGGCCGCCGAGCGGATTGGCCGCGGGTGCGGCGGGTTGTTTTTCGGGCTGTTTGGCCGGCGGCTCGGGCGTCGCGTTCTGGGCCAGCGTGTCGGGCACAATGCCCATCGCGGCGGCGGCTACAACGGCGAACAGCGTGATCCCCCGGGAGGGCTTGGTGGTACGTTTGAGGGACGAGCGATCGAGCTTCATACAGCACCCCGCGTGAAAAGGCCCATCAGAGCGTTTGGGATTGGGCACCCCCGGATTTCATGATCCGTGCCGCTCCGGGCCGCCCGCTCAGAACCTCGTCACCCAGAAGAGCATCGCGCCCAGGACGAGCGCAATGGCGACCACGATCCAGACGGGCGATCGCTCGTCGGCGGGGTCCCCGATGGCGTGCCCACATTTCCAGCAGAGGTCGACGTCGTCGCGGATCTCCGTGCCGCAGGAAGGGCATGATGTGGTCACGCCCGAGAATCGTTCGATGTCGTCGGTGGATGGTCCGTCGTCGAGGGGTTGTGTGCCACGCCGCCGCGTGTTGCCGGCCATGCGTGCAGTTTACCACGCGGTGTTGCGTGCGCCTAATCAATCGCAGCGGCCCAGCCGAGGGCGTCGGCCTTGATCAGCATCAAGAGACACGCGCCTCCACAAACGATGCCGAGCACGCACACCCAGCCGCTGCGACGGCTCTGCCGATGCAGGCGGATCAGCTTTGGGTCGCCGGCCTTGTCGGGGATGCGCAGGCGGAAGCACGAAGCGAGCACGCCCCCGAAGAGGCGGGCGATGAGCATGCCGATGCACCCGTAGCTGACCAGACGCGCGAGGCCGAACGGCACGGGTGCGAGCCAGCAGACGACGGCCAGGGCCGCGAACACGAGGGTGGCTTTCGATCCGGGAAGTGAGAGCTTTGCGGTCGTGACGCACCCGACGAAGCACGCGACGGCCCCTGCGAACAAAGGCGTGCCGATGCGCTGATGCTCTTCCGGCGAGTTGTCGAGCGAGGCAAGGTGCCGGAAGAGAAACCACAGGCCAATGCCCGCGAGGGCAAGAACGGCGAGCACGCCCGCGGCCAGGCGCGGATCGAAGCGGAAGGCGGGCTTGTCCGCGGGTGACTGGACGCTGGTCATGCACGTCTCCGACGTGTGAGCCTACACGATCATGTGGGCCGGGGGCGGCGTGTCCTCGCTCACGCGCTCCTTCTTCGGGCGATCGTCGGGCTGTTCGAGCGAGACGATGTACATCTCCTCGTTGATGCGCGCCTGCAGGTGCACCGGGCGCCCCCAGAGCAGGCGGAGCGAGCGGAGCACCTCGACGGCCTTGCCCGCGTCGACCTCCAGCCCGCTGAAGCGGTGCGCCAGGAAGAGCTCGCCGCGGTTCAGGTAGTTGGCGTCGACGACATAGATGAACGGCTGGCCCATGTTGGTGAGGTGATGGAGCAGGGTGGTCTTGACGCGCTGGAAATCGCGCGACACGACCTTCAGCTCGCCGGTCTGCGGGTCGCGCTTGTGCTGGTACATGCGGTGCTTCTCGACGAACTCGGGCGTGAGGAACTCGTCGATGAAGTTGACGTCGTTGTAGATCCGACGGACCTCGAAGATCTTGTCGCGACCCTTCATGGACTTGTCGTCGAAGCGCTCCTTGGCGCCGATGGAGTCGAGCCGCTCCCACGCCGGGCCGTGCTGCCCCATGTTCCAGCGGCGCTCGATGTCCTTGTACAACTCGACGCCGATCTTGTAGGGGTTGAAGCCGCCCGGCGGCATGTGGACGACGCCTGAGTGCTGGTCGGCGTAGTGGACGATCTCCCTGGCCTCGAGGAAGTGCTGGGTCATGAGCTTGGAGTGCCAGTAGGTGGCCCAGCCCTCGTTCATGATCTTGGTCATGCCCTGGGGCGAGAAGTAGTACGCCTCGTCGCGGATGATCGAGAGGATGTCCTGCTGCCACTCTTCGAGCGGCGCGTAGCGCAGCAGGAACCAGAGCACGTCGCGCGTCGGCTCCTTGGGGAACTTGGCCTTGGCGGCCTTCTGCTTCTCTTCGTGCTCGCGGCGCTGGCGCTCCATCTCCGCGCGCGGGTTGACGAACGGGTCCATGTAGTCCTTGGCGGGCAGGCGGTCGGGCGTGAAGGCCTCGGGCTCGCGCGCCTTGCCGGCATACGCCTCGCGCTGCACGAACATCGAGTGCGGGTCGATCAGGTGCTCGATCGTGAGGCACAGATCGAGGAATCGCTCGACGGTGTCCTGGCCCTGGCGCTCCACGTGGCGGCGCACGCGCGTCGCGTGGTTGGCCATCTGGTCCATCATCTTGCGGTCGGTCTTGCCGAACCAGAAGTTGTTCTTGAAGAAGTCGGCGTGCCCATAGACGTGGGCCATCACGAGCTTCTGATCGGTGACGGCGTTGGACTCCTGCAGGTACGCGTAGCACGGCTCGTTGTTGATGACCATCTCGTAGATGCGCCCGAGGCCGTAGGCGTCGCGCTTGCTCAGGCGCTCATACTCCATGCCCCACTTCCAGTGCGGGAAGCGGGTGGGGAAGCCGCCGTACGCGGCGATCTGGTTCATGGTGTCAAAGGGAAGCACCTCGAAGACGACTTCGGGGAAGTCCAGGCCGTATTCGGCGGCCTTGGCCTTGATGCGCTGCATGTGGTCGAGCAGCTCGCGGGAGAGATCGGTGTTGGGAGTGCTGGGCATGGCACACCAGTTATCGGCGGTTCCGGGGGTCTATTCGAGCCGGGGGCGGCGAGAGGTGCGGAAATCGCCCGAGCAGCCCGTGTGTCCCACGCCCGAGAAAATCCGGCCCGCGGGCTCCCGGCGCGGAATCCGCAACCGGCCGCGGCATCGTCCATAGCATTCCCCGCACCTGAAACGGAGGAATCCCATGCGCACTGGTCGGATGCTGTCGGGCGTGTTGGCGTTGGTGATGTTCGCGGGCGCGGCGGCGCCGGTCCTCGCTCAGGAGGCCAAGCCCGTCGGGGCGGTCGCGGGCAAGGCGGCCCTCAAGAGCGGCTCCCCCACCATCGAGCAGTTCCTGAAGATCCGCACGCCGGGCTCGGCGACGATCGCGGCGGACGGCTCGATGTACGTTCGTGACTGGCCGGACGGCGTGTGGCAGCTCTACCGCGTGCCCGCCGATCAGGTCGGCAAGTCTTCGAGCGGGCAGAAGCTCACGGACTTCAAGGACGGCCTGTCCGGGTATTCGCTCTCGCCCGACGGCAAGAATGTGCTGCTCTTCCACGCCGTGGGCGGCAACGAGAACACGCAGATCTCGCTGCTGAAACCGGAGGGCGGGTTCAAGCCGCTGGTCGAGAACCCCAAGGTGCAGTACGCCGTGAACGCGTGGCTGGACGACAGCTCGGGGTTCATCTTCACGGGCAACGACAAGAGCCCGAGCGACTTCTACATCTATCGCTACGACCTGGCGGACGGGAAGGTGACTCAGCTCCTCTCCAAGGAAGGGAGCTGGTCGGCGGGCGACGTGACCAGGGACGCCAAGCGCTACCTGGTCGCGCAGTACCGCTCGATCTCCGACAGCAGCGTTCACGAGCTCGACGCGGCCACGGGCAAGCTGACCGAGCTTTCGGTCAAGCCCAAGGAGGGCACGTCGTCGAACGAGATCGTGGGCTACATGCCCGGCGAGAAGAGCGTGCTCTTGCTGACCGACGCCGACGCGGACGTGAAGAAGCTGGTGCTGAAGGACCTGGCGACGGGCGCGGTGAGCGAGCCGATCAAGGAGTTGTCGGGCTATGAGCTCGACGGCGCGGGGATCGATCACGAGCGGAATCGCCTGATCGTGTCGGTGAATCGCGACGGCTATGGCGAGGCGTCGGTGTACGAGCTGCCGAGTTTCAAGAAGATGGCGCTCCCCGACATCCCCAAGGGCGTGGTGTCGATCGGCGACACGCGGAAGGGTCGGCTCAGCTACACCCTGAGCAACGCGCAGACGCCGGGCCTCACCTACACGATCGACAAGGCCGGCGACGCGCCGCGCCAGATCACCTTCACCGACACTCAGGGGATCGACCTCTCGGCGTTCCCGCTTCCCAAGCTGGTCAAATACACCAGCTTTGACGGGCTGGAGATCCCCTCGTTCCTGTGGACGCCGCCGGGCTACAAGGAAGGCACGCCGATCCCCTTCGTCGTGAACTATCACGGCGGCCCGGAAGGCCAGCACCGCCCGACCTTCAGCGCGCTCACGCAGTTCCTCCTCAGCCGCGGCTACGGCGTGATGCAGCCCAACGTGCGCGGGAGCACGGGCTACGGCCGCAAGTTCCACATGATGGACGACTACAAGAAGCGCTGGGACAGCGTGAAGGACGGCGTCGAGGCCGCCCGCTGGCTGGTGAAGAACAACTACTCGTCGCCGGGCAGGATCGCGGCGTACGGCGGGAGCTACGGCGGATTCATGGCGGTCGCGACCATCGTCGACGACGGCGCGTCGAAGGACCGCGTCTTTGGCGCCTCGGTCAACGTCGTCGGCATCGTCAACATGAAGACATTCCTCGAGCAGACGGCCGGCTATCGGCGCAAGCTGCGCGAGGTTGAATACGGCCCGCTCTCGGACCCCGAGTTCTTGGCGAGTGTGTCGTCGATCAACCGCATCGACGACATCAAGGTGCCGATGATGATCGCCCACGGGCTCAACGACCCGCGCGTGCCGGTCGGCGAGGCCATGCAGCTGGCGGTCGGCCTGCAGCAGCGAGGCTTCGACCCCGAGCTGGTCTTCTGTCCCGACGAAGGGCACGGCTTCGCCAAGCTCTCCAACCGCCTGCTCTTCAGCGATCGCATGGTCAAGTTCCTCGATCGGACGATCGGGAAATAGAAGGCATTGGGCATTGGGCATCAGGAAGAGAAGAGGCGGAGAGACGCAGAGAAGAAGTGAAGGAAGCACAAGCAAAGGCCCAAGAACCCGACATCTGCGCACGACCCGAAGCCCCCGAGAAATCGGGGGCTTTTTCGTGGGGAGAATGGGCGGCGAGTCGCGCGCTCGCCACTGGCGTTTCAGTCCTTCACCACCGACATGACGGAGATGAGGAGGGTGAGGACGGTCGCGTTGTGGAGGCAGTGGGCGGTCATGGGGGCCAGGAGCGAGCCGCGCCACTCGCGCATCAGCGCGAAGTTGAAGCCGAGCGTCATGAGCGGGATCGTGAGAAGCACGGGCACGGGATGGATGATGCCAAAGACGAAGGCCGAGCCGAGGGCGGCGAGGACGACGCCGACCGTGCCGCGCAGGTGGCGGAAGAGCACGCCGCGGAACAGCGATTCCTCGACGATCGGGGCCCAGACCGTGGCCATGAAGAAGAGGATGGCCATCTCGAGCCCGGAGGATTGTCCGATGCGCTCAAAGAGCGGATTGGACGGCGGGGCGGGCTTGTGCCCGGTCATCTGCGTGACGATCGCCTGCTGAACCACGAGCAGCACCATCGCGATCAGAACGCTGACAAAGAACAGGGGCAGGCCCGCGAGGTAGCCGGCGATCCCTGCGCCGACCTCGCGGAACACGCCGCGGCCGGTGTGCCAGCCGAGGTCCTGCCGAAGTCCCGCGAAACTCCGCCCGCGCGTGAGGACATAGAGCGGAACCAGGGCCAGGAGCCAGTGGGCCAGGAGCGATGCGGGCCCGATCCAGTCGGTGTTCGCGCCGCGTGATCGCAGGGATTGCTCCAGGAGCTCGGTGCCCAGCGCGAGCACGAGAAAGGCCAAGAGGAAGAGCGCGAAGGCCTCCAGGTACGCGCTCCCGCCACGGGCCGGCGCGCGGAACGTGGCGCGGACCGAGCGGTTCATGAGCTTGACGATCGCGATGATGAAGAACGTGATGCCCGCCAGCGTGCCGACGACGAGCACGAGTACGAATGCGCCCATGATGGCCAGGAGGCGCCCGCCCCCGGCCAGGAGCGGCGCGCGGGCGGGGTCTTCGTCTTTCAGGCCGTGCGTGAGCGCGATCTTGCCGAAAAAGCCGTGGTTCTTGGCGAGGGCGTCGCGCTGTTCCTGCGACAGTTCCGCGGCCCGGCCTTCGTAGATCAGGTTGAGCGACTGGATGTCCTTGCGGAGCGCGTCCTTGGCCTCGTCGGTTGGTGCGGCCGCGGAAGGATCGGCGGGTGCGGCGGCGGGATTCGACGCGGGGTCAGTCGCGGGGGTTGGCGCGGGGTCTGGCGGCGCATCGAGTTCGGCGGTGACTTTTTCAAGCCTGGACTTGGCGGCGTCGGCGTCGCTCAGTTCGCCCGCGGCGATGGCCGCCCACACGCGATCGGTCGGCGTGCCGAGCTTGGCCTGCTCATCGACGAACTCGGCGTACATGTCGACCGGCGCGCCGGGGCTGGCGGACTTGAAGAACAGGCCGAGCTTTACGAACAGGCGGCCCATGAGGTCGACCTCGTCCGAGCCGTGGATGATCGCGGCGGACTTGGGGTCGGACGGCGCGGCCGGCGCGTGATCAAGCCGCTGCACCACCGCGACCGCGATGGTCAGCACCGCGACCAGCAGGAGCGCCACGGAGCGACGACCGGGAGAGCCCGGGTCGGGGAGGCGATCGGTGGCGGCGGGCGGCGTGGGGGGCGTGCCGCCGAGGACCGCGGCCGGTGTCGGATGGGAAAACGGGTTGGGCGGGAAATCGGGCATGATGAATCATCGGCGAATCGGGGCCTTCGAGCGCAAATAGGGGCTTGTTCGGTCGCCGGGTGCGTGGTTGACCGGGCTTGGGCTTGGTCTATGCTTCTTTCCCTCTTGCCTTGGGCTTCGGATGGCCCGGGCTCTGATGGAAAGCATGTCGGCGCCGCGAGCACACCCGTGAACGCGAAGGCCGACCCGCCCCGCCCGGTAGGCGGCGAGCAGCGCGGCGTCGCGTGACCCGGAGCGTGGATTCGCTCGTCTGGGCCGCCCGGCATCGCGGGAACTTCATCGCTTGGTTCGGGCGCTTCGGCGTGTCGGATCGGGCGAGTGTCGGAGGTGTCGGATGATGCGTCGGGACACATTTTTGGCCAAGCCCGGGACGATGAAGAAGACCTGGCGCGTGGTGAATGCGGAGGGCGTGCCGCTCGGGCGTCTGGCCGCCGAGGTGGCGATCGTGCTGATGGGCAAGCATCGCCCGGACTACACGCCGCACGTCGATTGCAGCGACTTTGTCGTCGTGACCAACGCGACGAAGGTGGGGCTGACCGGTCGCAAGGCCGAACAGCGGATGAAGCAGCGCTACACGGAGTATCCGGGCGGGCTGAAGATGGAGAGCTACGGCTCGGTGCGTCAGCGCAAGCCGGAGAAGCTGGTGCAGGACGCCGTGCGTCGCATGATGCCCAAGAACCGCATGTCGCGGATGGTGCTCAAGAACCTGATGGTGTATCCGGGCGCGGAGCATCCGCACGCGGACAAGAACCCCGTGGCGATCAAGATCTAACCCGCACAATCCCGCCCCGGCGGCTCGTGTCGCGGGGTGAATGAAGAGGCCATCGATGGATACGACGACTCCCAGCGAGAACACCCGTCCGATCAAGACCGCCAAGCCCGCGGACAAGCGCGGCTGGTGGTGGGGCACCGGCCGCCGCAAGACCGCCGTCGCCCGCGTCCGCCTGCGCCCCATCACGGGCCAGCCGAAGTTCACGATCGTCCGTCCGGACGACAAGACCAAGACGGTGGAGGAGTTCTTCACCGAAGCCCGCGATCGCGCGGACTGCTACGCCGCCCTCAAGGCGACCGGCGGCGAAGGCCGCTTCGAGGTCGTCGCCCGCGTCCACGGCGGCGGGTTCATGGGCCAGGCCCAGGCGATCCGCCTCGGCGTCGCCCGCGCCCTGGTCGCGATGGACCCCGCGCTCGACCCCGTGCTCCGCGACCTTGGCATGCTCACCCGCGACGCCCGCGAGGTCGAGCGCAAGAAGTACGGCCAGGCCGGCGCCCGCCGTCGCTTCCAGTTCTCCAAGCGTTGATCGTTGGGCGTTGACGCTGGAGCGGCCGGACCGCTCCACCTGTTGCTCCGATTTACAGGCCACGACAATCTGGATCGATCTCTCAAAGCCCCTCGCGTCGCGGGGGGCTTTTTTGATAGAGTTTCGGGTGAGTTCACCACGGAGGGACACGGAGAATCACGGAGGAGAAATTCCAACACAGAGACACAGAGGAAGAACACAGAGCGAAAGCGTCGGGAAGCGAGGTTTCGGTCTGTGTGCCGTGTGCAGCCCGATCGCCACTTCCGTCTTCCGCGGTTTGCTCTCCGTGCCCCTCTGTGTTGCTCCGTGGTGAATGATCTGTTCTTGAGTCGTCGGCGAGCCGTTGATGGGTGGGACTGGTCTCGAGGTTGTGTCGGAATCAGACGCGCGGGCGATCGCTCGGCGCGAGTGGTTCATTCGGCGTTGGCAGGGGCTGGTTGAGCGGGCCCGCGCATGGCGGCCGCGCCCGCCGCGGATGCCGTCGCGACGCCTGCGCCGCATCTTCCTGGTCGGCGCGACGATCTTCATCTCGCTGGTCGCGGTGCTGGTGCTGCTGGGTATCTCGCTGACCAACGCGCGCCCCCAGTGGTGGCGCAGCGTGAACGCGAGCGACCCGCGCACGATTGCGCTCGCCGAGGAAGTCGAGAGCGCGGTAACGCGTCAGCTTTCGCTCCAGCGTGAGACCGACACGTCGCCCGTGCTCCCCGGCGGGCCGCAGTGGCGCAGCCGCGAGTGGAGCGTGGCGATTTCCGCGTCGGACGCGAACGCATGGCTCAACGCTCGCCTGCCTCAGTGGCTCGCCAACCGGGCCGAAGAGATCCGCTGGCCACGCGAGATCGCCGAGGTGCAGGTCGATTTCAACGACGGCAAGATCGCGGTGGGCGCGCGGGTCGTGGCGTCGGGACGCGAGCAGGTCCTTTCCGCCACGCTGGTGCCCGAGATCCGCCCCGACGGCACGCTGTGGACCAACGCGACGTGGCTCCACGCGGGCCAACTCCCGGTGCCCGCGTCGTGGATCATCGCGCGCCTGCTCGACCCCGCGCGCAGCGTACTCCCCGAGGAAATCCGCGACATCCCCGAGGCACGCGAGATGTTCGCGGCGTTCGACGGGCAGGGCCCGCTGATCGCGACCCCGGTCGTGAAGCTCGGCGACGGGCGGCGCGTGCGCCTGCTGAAAGTCCTGCCGCGTGACGGGCGGTTGGAGGTCACCTGCAGGACGGAGTGGAAGTAGACCCGCTCGCGCCGGGCACGCCGACGCTTGCGGCCGCATCAACGACCCTTGACCGAAGAGGTGGTGCCCGGGCGTCCAACCGCCCTCGGTTCGGCGTCCTGTGGACCGCTCCCCTACCATGCCAGCCAATTCACCTGGGCGGGCGTCCCCCGCCGCCAATGGGCTCCCACACCGAATGCCTCAAGAACCAAACCGCTTTCTGCGCGTCCTGATCCCGGCCATCCTGGGCCTCGGCGGGCTGTTCATCGCGATCGCGGTGATGAAGAACGCCGGCAAGCAGCACGCCGCCCCCCCCATCACGGCCAACAACCCCGCGCCGGCCGCTCAGCCCGCCGGCCCGTCGGGTCAACCCGCGCCGAATCAGCCCGCGGCCCAACCCACGACCCAACCCACGACCCAACCC
>JABWBC010000116.1 GCA_013360695.1 Phycisphaerales bacterium | reverse complement strand
CGCTGGGGACGCTCCATCCGCCCGAGGCGTCCTGCTGGGTGCGCAGCCATGCGGCGGCCTTGACGGCCATGGCCCGCGCCTGCTCGCGCGGATCGCTCGATCGGGCGACGCCCGATGCGCCGGCGCTCGCCTCGCCCTGTGCGCACGCGAACGGGGGGACACATGCCATCACGACTCCGACCAGCAATGAAGCAATCAGCCTTTTCATCGGGGTGCTCCTTTGGCGACGCGTTCGGCGTAGAGGATACACGAGGCCGCCGCCGCCGCCGCGGTTTCCACCCGCATGACATGCTGACCAAACGTCGCAATCTGCACCCCGGCGTCCCGTGCTGATTGCAGCTCGCGCTCGGACCAGTCGCCCTGGGGCCCGATGAGGAGCGTGATCTCGTCGGCGCCGGTCGCGCGGTATTCGCCACCGCTGATATGCGCGACGACGCGGGCGTGCGGCTTCGAGCCGGCGGTTGGGTCGGCGTGCGCACGCTGCACATCATCGAACGATCGTTCGGGCTCGATCGTGAGCGACCATGCGCGGCCGCACTGCTTGCTCGCCTCGCCGGCGATGCGTGCAAGGCGATCGAGGCGGTGCTCGCTGGGATCGACGGTGGCGTGCTGGCTGCGCAGCATGGCCCACGAGGCCGCCCCGACCTGGGAGAGTTGGTCGACGAGCATCTCGAAGCGTTCGCCCTTGGGGACGCCGGTCAATACATGGAGGGCGGGGCGGGGGCGTGGCTCGCGCTCGGTTCGCTCGATCGCGACTTCGATCTCCCATCCCTGCTTGCCGAGCTTTCGTGCCTGGCGGATGGCGCTCAGGGCGCGCGTGCCGCGGCCGTCGAGAAGCTCGAGACGGTCACCCACGCCGAGGCGTTTGACGCGAAGGGCATGGTGGGCCTCTTCGCCGCCGATGACGGCGGAATGCTCCGGGATGGGATCGAGCAGGACGCGATGGAGTGACATCGCGTGGAGCTTATCAGGCCGGGAATACCCCTCGGGAATCGGCCTGAATTGCGTGAGAATGGGGTGTGATTTGAGGCGTACGTCCCTGTCGTGCGGGGCTTGCTTGAGTTATCGTGCTGCCGGGTCGATGAGGCTTTGGTGCGCCCATGAGCAAGCATGACTCCAACCCGAAACGCGATCCGCTCGACGAGAACGTCGGCGAGCTTTTGGCCCAGATGGCCGAGGGAAAGGTCATCACGGATGAGGGCGCCGTGAGCGTCGAAGAGGTCGAGGCTCGCAGGCCCAAGCCGTCTTTCACGGGGACAGAGCTCCTGGACGACGGCCAACCCATTCCGAAGAAAGCCGAGCCGACGCCCATCGCCCATGATGCACCCATCGCCGACGGCGGGGTCGGGGCGGAGGCCGTCGACGTGGGGCAGGTGGAAGCCGCGGCCGAGCCGGTTCTCCCGGACGGCCCGATCTCTGATTCGGGCGCGGGGATTGCCGATGCCGCGGGTAATCAAGCGATCGGCGCGGACGCGCAAGAAGCGGTTGGTATTTCTAGGGTCAATCCATTAGAGGACCGGGTGAACACCGGAGAAGATCCAACTTCGACCCCGGAGAATGACTTGGGGCAAATCCCTGTTGATTCGATCAACTCGGCAGAATCTGCCGCCGATGGAGGTGGTCCTGAGGCGGCCACGGTTGACGTGCCGGACGGAACGGAGCCGTCCGACGCGGAGGCTGTGGTTGCGCCCGCGATGGAAGCGGACGGGCCTGGGGCGGGAGAGCCATTGCCGGAGTTGGCGGATCAATTGGACAGCCTTCTGTCGGGCACGGACGCGGCCGGGCAAGGGGCTGGCGAGGAACTGGCGGTCGAGTCGCTCGAAGTGGAAGCGACGGACGCCGATTCCGGTGAGTCCAAGGACGCGGGCGGCACGATCGAGTCGCTGAACGCGGAGTTGGAAGCGGCGGCGGCCAAGGTCGGCACCGGCGAGGGCGCGGTCGAAGTGCCGGGCGGCCAGCATGAAGCAGAGCAGACCGGAGCTGGAACTGGACCGAACGAAGCTGAGGCGGGCAAGGTCGTAGAGCGCGAACCGGCGACTGAGGGCGTCGCGGCCACGCAGGAAACTTCCACGCCGGTAGGGCAGCCGGCGGCGCCGGTCTCCAAGGTTGCGGCCGAGGCGGCGGCGGTGTCGGCTGGGGCCGCGCCCGTGGCGGTTGAGCCGAAGGGGCCGAGCGCGCTGGCGAAGCTGAGATCGAAGGTCGGGGCGGCGGCGGGGAGTGCGGCGTTGTCGGCGTTGGCGCTGGCGTCGTCGCCTTTGAAGAATTCGAGCCGCGGCACGCGCGACACGATCGGCTGGGTTGGCCTGTGGACGGCGTTCCTGGGCGTGTGTGTGTGGTTCTATGTGCTGGTGCTGCACACGCCGGCGCCGGCGTTTGTTCCGGCGGCGGCGATCCACGTGGTGGAGAACGCGGAAGAGGGCGGCGAGGGTGGCGGTCACGGCGAGAAGAAGCCGGAGAAGAAAGAGGGCGGGCACGAAAAGGCCGCGGTCAAGCCGTCGTCCAAGCCGGCGGCGAAGTCTGGCGGGCACGAAGCGCCGGGCGGTGGGCATGAAAAGGCCAAGCCCGCGGCCAAGCCGGCGTCGAAACCCGCGAAGAAGGCCGATGGGCACGCCGCGCCGAGCGGGCATTGAACGTGACGTTGGCGGGCGCGGTGCCGCGATAAATTCGGCGCGCAAGCCATAAACGGGATCAATAGATATAACAGTCTACAATTATGCGCGCGGCGACACCTCTGGCGGGTGGTGTCTTAACGCGGTCCGCACGCTCGCGTGGCGTTTGCACGCCCGGAGTGCAAATCGGCGGGCTGAAGAAACCGTGAATTCTCCGGCGAAACAGGCTCGGAATGGGGTGTGACCCCGGCGCGCGACGGTCCTGAATTCATGGAAACGGCGTCGCGGCCGCCCAAGGGGTCCGCGTTTTCGATCGCAACGTGTTCGCCGTGTGATTGCACGCTGGACGTATCCGCGCCGGGAGCGAGCGGCCGCGTCGGGCGGGATTTATATGAGCGCGGGGAATCGGGGCGTGGGGTTGAGACGGGGCGCGGGGAGTGTGTATACTCGTAGACATTCGGATCGACTTGTCCGAAACAGATCGGGTGAGGCCGCTCGGCCCCGGACCCCGATCAGCGAGTTTCGGGCGGGAGCATCAGGGGTCCTGTTCAGCGAGGTCCACATGAAACTCGCGGTGTTGCGGGAAACGGCGGCGGGCGAACGACGGGTGGCATTGGTGCCGGAGTCGGTCAAGAAACTCACCGCCGCGGGGTTCTCCGTTTGCGTCGAGGCGGGCGCGGGCGAGAGCGCGTACTTCAGCGATGAGCTGTACACGGCGGCGGGCGCGACGATCGAGCAGACGCCGGCCAAGGTGATCGAGGGCGCGGGGATGGTGCTGAAGATCGGCATCCCGACCACGGACGGCCCGCGGAACGAGATCGATCTCCTGCAATCGGGGCAGATGCTGCTGGGCTCGTTGATGCCGACGCGGAATCCGCGGGTGATCCTGGCCTTGGCGGAGCGCGGCGTGACGGCGTTCTCGACCGACGCGATCCCGCGCACCACGCGGGCCCAGGCGATGGACACGCTGTCGTCGATGGCGAACATCGTGGGGTACAAGGGCATCCTTTTGGGCGCGATCGAATTGGCGAAGTACTGCCCGATGTTCATGACGGCGGCGGGGACGATCTTCCCGGCCAAGATTTTCGTGATCGGCGCGGGCGTGGCGGGGCTTCAGGCGATCGCGACGGGCAAGCGTCTGGGCGGGCAGATGTTCGCGACGGATGTGCGCCCGGAGGTAAAGGAGCAGATCGAGAGCGTGGGGGCCAAGTACGTCGGGATCGAGCTGGCGCAGAGCGCGTCGGCGGGCGGCGGCTATGCCAAGGAGCTCTCGGCGGAGGACAAGGCAAAGCAGCGCGAGATGCTGGTGCAGCAGTGCGCCGTGTCGGACATGGTGGTGACGACGGCGCTGATCGGCGGGGTGTTTGCGCCCAAGCTGATCACGGCGGAGATGGTGCGGAAGATGAAGCCGGGCTCGGTGATCGTCGACCTGGCGAGCGAGGGGGGCGGGAACTGCGAGCTGACCAAGCCGGGGACGACGGTGGTGGACAGCAACGTGAAGATCCTCGGGCCGCTGAACATCCCGTCGAGCATGCCGAGCGACGCGAGCACGCTGTGGTCGCGGAACATGCTGAACTTCCTGATGGCGTTCTGGAAGGACAAGAAGTTCAACCTGGACATGAACGACGACATTCTGAAGGGCGCGGCGGTCGCGCACGCGGGCGAGGTGACGCACGCCAAGACGAAGGAAATGCTCCAGGCCGCGGCGGTTTAGCCGGGCTGGATTAACGAGGAGCCACCGATGCTTCTTCCGGTCGTAGGTCGGGTGATGGGGGCGCTGGGCGCGCAGGCGGCGGAGCAGGCCGCCCAGGGCGCGGACCAGCTTGCGGGCCAGGTCGCGGACACGGTGGGCGGCGCGCACGCGGTGCAGCCGCTCGACTTCGTGTCGATGCTGTTCGCGTTCATGCTGGCGACGTTTATCGGGATCGGCGTGATCCGGCGGGTGTCGCGTCTGCTGCACACGCCGCTGATGTCGCTGACCAACGCGATCTCGGCGATCGCGGTGGTGGGCTCGATCATGATCGCGGGCGGTGAGCACTACCCGACGTGGGTTCGGGTGATGGGCGCGTGCGCGTTGTTCGCCTCGATGACGAACATCATTTCGGGCTTCATGATCACCGACCGCATGCTGAAGATGTTCCATGCGGCGCCGGAGGGACAGGCCAAATGACAACGCTGACATCGATCTCGGACACGATCTCGGCCACGCTGGCGGCGGGCTGGTCGTTGCCCAACATGAAGGACGTTATCGAGCTGGCCTACATGATCTCGGCCGGTCTCTTCATCTTCTCGCTGCACTGGATGAGCGACCCCAAGACGGCGCGGCGCGGCGTGTTCGCGGGCGTGGCGGCGATGGCGATGGCGGTGCTGTTCACGTGGGCCAAGCCGGACGTGACACGGCACCTGTGGATCATCATCCCGCTGGCGCTTTCGGTGTGGCCGGGCATCTGGCTGGCGAACGTGCCGCTGACGGCGGTCCCGCAGCGAACGGCGTTGTCGCACGCGTTCGGCGGGTTGGCGGCGGGCCTGGTGGGAACGGCGAAGTTCCTGTACTGGTTCAACAACGAGCCGGAGATGCTGACCAGCTTCCGGGTGGCGGCGATCGTGCTCGAGGTTCTGCTGGGCTATCTGACGCTGACGGGCTCGGTGATCGCGGCGGCGAAGCTGCAGGAGGTCAAGTGGATCCCGCAGCGCCCGTGGGTGTATCCGGGGCAGAACATCGTCAACCTGATCGCGTTCGGGGTGGCGGTGGTGGGCGGCGCGGTGCTGATCGTGCAGCCGACGGCGGCGTACGCGCCGTACATCTTCTTCGGGATCGTGTTCCTGGCGCTGAACTTCGGGTGGATGCTGGTGATGCCGATCGGCGGCGCGGACATGCCGACGGTGATCGCGATCCTGAACGCTTACGCGGGATTGGCCGCGGTGGCGATGGGGTTCGTGCTGGACAACAAGCTCTTGATCGTGGCGGGCGCGCTGGACGGTTCGTCGGGCCTGATCCTGTCGATCATCATGTGCAAGGCGATGAACCGTTCGTTCTCGAACGTGCTGTTCGGGGCGTTCGGGCAGGTGCAGGCCAAGGCGGCGGGCGGCGAGCAGAAGAGCTACAAGCCCGAGACGCCGGAGGACGCCGCGGCAATGATGGGCCAGGCGGGCCTGGTGGTGGTGGTGCCGGGGTACGGCATGGCGGTGGCGCAGGCGCAGCACAAGGTGCGCGAGCTGTACGACCAGCTGAAGAAGAAGGGGGTGGACGTGAAGTTTGCGATCCACCCGGTGGCGGGGCGCATGCCCGGGCACATGAACGTGCTCCTGGCCGAGGCGGAGATTCCGTACACGGACCTTCTGGAGATGGACGACATCAACCAGGACATGCCGGTGTGCGACGTCTGCCTGGTGCTGGGGGCCAACGACGTGGTGAACCCGGCGGCGCGGTACGACAAGAACAGCCCGATCTATGGGATGCCCATTATCGACGCGGACAAGGCGCGGATGGTGTATGCCGTCAAGCGCAGCAAGAACCCGGGCTTTGCGGGCATCGACAACGAGCTCTACTTCCTGGACAAGACGCGGATGTTGTTCGGCGATGCGAAGGCGGTGGTCGGCGAGCTGGTGAAGAACCTGGCGCCGAGCGCTTCGATGCACTGAACGCGGATGGATGACGCGCCCCGCGGGCCGATGCGGAGCTCCGTTCGAGCTTCGCCTCGGCCCGTGGTCTTTTTGGGGAGGGAGAGACGAAGAGACGGGGTGAAGAGAAGGAGAGGTAAAGAGGCGGAGTGGCGGAGCGGCGAAATGAAGGCAAGAGGTGGTCGGGCGAACACACGTTGGGGCGTGGACATGCAGAAATGAGTGCGCGTTCGGCGTGAAAAAGCTCGCGCGGCACGAAAGGGAGATCGTTGCGCCTTGCGGTCGGACGTCTGGGGCCGTTCTTCGGACTCGGGCTTCTGAACCCAAGCGAAAGGTGTGAAGACGCGGAGCTGCGGAGTCGCGCGGGTGGGAATTATCACTTCTTGGACACCGTCGACCGCGAATCTCCCAGCGGTGAGAACGCCCGTCAATTGAACAACTGTAAGTGCCTGTCGCTACGGGTTTTCGACCGATGCCGGCCGGGAACTTCATGGCACGAATGTTGCACTTTGTTTGGACGTGCGGGCTCAGAGTGCGCTTTTTGCGCCGGGCCCGTTCTGGGCTGGTCGGCGTGTACGCGAGGAACGCGGGTCACGACGGCGGGCGTACGGGGCGACGCATGGCGCTCAACACGATTCAAACGGGATTGCTGGGAGCGCGGGTGGTTGGGTGGCTGGCGGCGCTGGTGGTTGCGATGGCGGCCGGGGGGTCGTCGGCTCAGGGGGTTGACACGGCGGAGCGCGACGCGGCGAATCGTCGCTGTCTTCGATGCCACGGGCAGGAGAAGATCGGGACGTTGGGGCCGGGCGAGCGGCGGTCGATGGTGGGAACGCTCTTGGACCCCAACGACCCGTCGCAGGCGTTCCCGGAGAAGCCGGGGGACACGACGCTGCTGAAGGGGGACGAACCGGCGACGCGTCCGGGCTTGTTCGTGGCGCATGATGCCCTGGCGGGGAGCGTTCACCGCGAGAACAAATGCGTGGATTGCCACGAGGACGCGGCCAAGCTGCCGCACGAACCGAAGCTGAACACCAAGACGTGCGCCACGTCGTGCCACACCAAGGCGGCGGAGGCGTTCCCGTCGGGGGCGCACTACGAGGCGCTGAAGCGGGGCGATTCCCTGGCGCCGACGTGCGCGTCGTGCCACGGCGGGCACCAGATCGTGGCGGTGAGCGACACCAAGAGCCCGCAGCACCGGCTGAACAGCATCTTTTTGTGCGCCGAGTGCCACGAGAAGCACCTGAAGGACACGCCGAGCGGCTACGCGCCTCGCAAGCACATCGAGGCGTACCTGCACAGCGCGCACGGGAAGGCGATCGCGCAGTCGGGGCTGGTGGCGGCGCCGACGTGCGCTGATTGTCACAGCGCCCACGCGGTGCATCCGGTCAGCGACCCACGGTCCCCCGTCAACCACGCGAACGTGTACGAGACGTGCGGGCGCTGCCACGTGGGCATCTTGAACATCTACAAGCAGAGCTACCACGGGCAGCTTGCGGCGGAGGGGAAGAAAGAGGCGCCGGTGTGCACGGACTGCCACACGGCCCACGAGATCATCCAGCCGGACCAGGTGGCGTTCAAGCTGGCCAGCGGCGATCGGTGCGGCAAGTGCCACCAGGACCGCATCGAGCACTATCGCGAGACGTTCCACGGCAAGGCGCTGGAGCTGGGTCTGCCGAAGGTGGCGGCGTGCTATGACTGCCACGGGCACCACGACATCGTGCCGATCAAGGACCCCAAGAGCCGCCTGTTCGGCGACGCCAAGCTGAAGACCTGCCAGCAGTGCCATCCGACGGCGACGGCGAAGTTCACCGACTACATCGCGCACGCCGACCACACCAACCGCGAGCTCTACCCGACGCTGTACTGGACCTTCATCTTCATGACGATGATCGTGGTGGGCACATTCCTGTTCTTCGGGGCGCACACGATCTTGTGGCTGGCGCGCTCGGCGTACATCTATGTGCGCGACCGCCAGGCGTTCAAGAAGATCAAGGCGGCGTGCGCCAAGGACCCCGAGCACTTCGTCCGCTTCAAGCCCTTCGATCGATTCCTGCACGTGCTGGTGATGACGAGCTTCCTGCTCTTGGTCGCGACGGGGATGCCGCTGAAGTTCTATTACACCGCCTGGGCCCACGCGGTGATGGACTGGATCGGGGGCGTGGAGGCGGCGGCGCAGCTGCACCGGCTGGGGGCGATCATCACGTTCGCGTATTTCACGCTGCACATCGGGAGCCTCTTCCGTCGCGGGTGGGTGAACCGGGCGCAGTTCAAGGACCCGGCCAAGGGGAAGGTGACGATCCGGCAGGTGATGGGCGTGGTGTTCGGGCCCGATCTGCCGTACCCGCACGTGCAGGACGTGAAGGACTGGTGGGCGCACCAGAAGTGGTTCTTTGGCAAGGGTCCGCAGCCGCAGTTCGACAAGTGGACGTACTGGGAGAAGTTCGACTACCTCGCGGTGTTCTGGGGCGTGGCGATGATCGGGGTTTCGGGGCTGGTGATGTGGTTCCCGGAGACGTTCACGCGGTTCCTGCCGGGGTGGGTCATCAACGTGGCGCTCATCATCCACAGCGACGAGGCGCTCTTGGCGGCGGGCTTCATCTTCGCGTTCCACTTCTTCAATGTTCACTTCCGCCCGGAGAAATTCCCGATCGATTCGGTGATCTTCTCGGGTCGGATCAGCAAGACCGAGATGCTGCACGAGCGGAAGCGCTGGTACGACCGGCTGGTGGCGGCGGGGCGGCTGGACAGCATCCGATCCAGCGACGAATGGACGCAGTGGCGCAAGGTCATCCACCCGCTGGGGTTCATCGCGTTCGGGCTCGGGCTGATCCTCCTGGTGCTCATCGTCTACGCGATGTCGTCGCGACTGTTGGCGGCGCCCTGACGGGGCGCGAGCGCGGCGGCGGGCCTCAACACTCTCAATCGGCGGGCGACCCATGAAAACCACCCAGATCAGAGCGACCACGAGCGACGAGGCGGAAGGGCAGCGCGAAAGAGAAACGGCGCGTGCCGGGACGTGGGCACGGACGCGAACGCCGGGCGGTTCGGTGATGACGGGGATGCTGGCGGGCGCGCTCTTGTGGCTGGCGGCGCCGGCCTTCGCCCAGAACACGCCGGCGAATCCGACCTCGGATCGTCGGTGCTTGCAGTGCCACGGGCAGGCGGCGATCGGCGAGCTTGGTCCTGCGGAGCGGCGTTCGATGGTTGGCACGCGGCTGGAGAACGACGCGGCGGTGATCGCGCCGACGACGCCGGCGAACGTGGCGGGCCTGACGGGGAAGGAGCCGGCGAAGCGGGCGGGGCTGCACGTGAAGGCCGACGCGTTGGCGGGCGGGCCGCACGCGGAACTGCGGTGCATCGAGTGCCACGAGGACGCGGCGGTGCTGCCGCACGCGCCGACCCTGGAGAAGGCGACGTGCGCGACCAAGTGCCACAGCGCGGAGTACACGGAGTACATGGGGAGCGCGCACCACGAAGCGCTGGAGGCCAAGGACCCGCTGGCGCCGACGTGCGCGTCGTGCCACGGCGGGCACGACATCCTGAAGGTGGCGGATCGTCGCGCGGGATCGAACAAGCTGAACTCGCTGCACCTGTGCGGCGACTGCCACGCCAAGCACGCGCCGACGCCGGCGTCGAAGGACCCCAAGGGGCGGATCGAGACGTACCTGGGGTCGACGCACGCGCGGGCGATCGACAAGGCGGGGCTTCCGATGGCGGCGACGTGCGCCGATTGTCACGGGGCGCACGGCGTAAAGCCGTCGAAGGATCCGTCGTCGAAGGTGCATCGCGGGAACGTGCCGCAGACCTGCGGGCGGTGCCATGTCGGGATCATGGAGGTGTACGAGAAGAGCGTACACGGGATGAAGAACGCGCGGAAGCCGGGCGGGGCGGCGGTGTGCACGGACTGTCACACGGCGCACGGGATCTCGGTGGAGGCCGAGTCGGGCTTCATGCAGGACATCATCGACGAGTGCGGGCGTTGCCACGACAGCCCGGACGCGGCGCAGGGGCGTCCCGGGACGTACTACCGGACGTATGTGGAGAGCTATCACGGTCAGGTGACGAAGCTGGGCGGGAAGCGGGCGGCGCGTTGCTCGGACTGCCACGGCGCGCACGACATCCTGCCGCTGGAGAACCCGGCGTCGAAGGTGGCCAAGGAGAATCTTGTTCAGACGTGCGCGGCGTGCCACCCGGGGGCCAACGAAAGCTTCGTGCAGTTTGACCCGCACGCGAACTTCCGCGACTCCAAGAACTATCCGGTGCTGCACGGGGTGTGGCTGTATTTCATGGTGATGATGAGCGCCGTGTTCACGTTCTTCGGGATTCACACGATCCTGTGGTTCTACCGCGCGCGGCGCGAGCGGGCCCGCCTGGGCGCCCACCACAACCATGCCGAGACTCACATCACGCGCTTCACGTTCGTCGATCGCGTCAACCACGCGCTGGTGGCGATCACGTTCTTCGGGCTGACGGCGACGGGGATCCCGCTCATCTTCAGCGAGCAGGGGTGGGCGCGGACGATGGCGACTCTGATGGGGGGCGTGGAGGCGGCGGGGCTGTGGCACCGCTTCTTTGCGATCCTGCTCATGCTGAACTTCGCGCTGCACTTCGCGGTGCTGGGGCGTCGGTTCATGACGCGGACGGTGCCGGTGATGGAGTGGGTGTTCGGGCCCAACTCGATGGCGCCGCGCTGGAAGGACGCCAAGGACATCATGGGGATGTTCGCGTGGTTCCTGTTCCGCAAGCGTCCGCCGCGGCTGGACCGCTGGACCTACTGGGAGAAGTTCGACTACTGGGCGGAGGTGGGCGGCTCGATGATCATCGGCGGGTCGGGGCTTCTCCTGTGGTTCCCGGAGCTGGCGTCGAAGATCATGCCGGGCTGGCTCTTCAACGTGGCGATGATCGTTCACGGCTACGAGGCGCTCCTGGCGATCGGCTTCATCTTCACGATCCACTTCTTCAACGCGCACCTGCGCCCGGGCACGTTCCCGGTCGACCCGGTGATCTTCACGGGGACGATGCCCGAGGAAGAGCTGAAGCACACGCGCCCCGAGGAGTACGAGCGGCTGGTCAAGAGCGGGAAGCTGGAGGCCCTGCGCGTCAAGGCGCCGGACCCCGGCAAGCGCCCGGTGATCCTCTTCATCGCGATCGCGTCGGTGGGGTTCGGGCTCCTGCTCTTGGCGCTTATCCTGATCGGCGGCCTGACGTAAACGGAGATCCACATGCGCCCGATGCGGGCCATTTCGCTGCGAGTTCACGCGATCTACCGGGCCAGGCCCCGGCTGGTGATCACGCTCGCCGCGCTGGTGGGCGCGGGCGCGATCGCGGGGCTGGGCTGGTGGAAGTTCCGCGCCGGG
>JABWBC010000115.1 GCA_013360695.1 Phycisphaerales bacterium | reverse complement strand
ATAGTTCAATCATTCATCCATTCACCGCGCGCGCACGCGTGGCGCGTACGTGCGGGCACGGACATGGGCGTAAGGGAGGTATTGAAAGATTGAAACATCTCTCTCTTTCATCATGTACTTCCCCCCTCCCGCCCCGCCGCGCCCATGCAGGTCGCGTGCCAGGCCGCGCCTACCACGAGCCCAACAGCCCGAAGCCTAACGGCGAGGGTGAGGGGGTCGGTAGGTACTTCCCCGCCCGCCTCGCGTTGCTACGCCCGCGGGAACAGCCGCGCTTGGAGACAGAGTTTGTTTGCGCTGTCCGAGCGCCGATCCGGGGCGCGGGTGGTACGCCCCCGCGCCAAGGACGCGGCGTGGGCCGACGTGGGCCAACGGGTGGCCAACGGGCGCGCCGGGACGCGGGGCGCGACGTGCGGTCGTCCGTCGGCGCGGCATCGCGCGTTTCCCACATCAATGTGGACGTTGCCCACAACAGCGAGATTCACCGCGAATCCTCGCGGCTTTGCCTTGCCGGTTGGCGAGCGTCATGGCTTCATGTGTCACAACGCGGGGCGGAACCCCGCAAAGGAGACCACGAACATGAACGCGAAGAAGAACACGAAGACGTCGACGAACAAGGCGAAGGCCCTCCACATGGCGGCGGTGACGGCAGCGGTCCGCAACCGACTCGGGTTGGAAACGCTCGAAGACCGCAAGCGCGACGCCCTCGACTTTCACGACATCTCGGTGGCCAGCATCCGCGACGCGATTGCCCTCGCCTTCGAGGCCGGGGTCGCCGCTGGCAGCGGAGCCCCGGCCCCCTTCAAGTTCGACCCCGCCGACCCGGGCGAGATGCTCGACACGCTGGAGATCACCAAGAAGACCGGACGCCCTACGGGCGGGACGTGGGTGAAGGGGAACATCGCGGGCCACACCTTCGAGGCGCTGGTCTTCCCCGAGCACGCGACCGACGCCGCGTTCGAGATGGGCGACAGCCGCATCTCGAAGTTGTGGCTCCAAGAGCATTTCACGCACACCGAGGTCGCCTGCTTCGACCGGGGTTGGGACCGCCAGCCCACGACCGACGCGGCCAAGGTAGTCGTCGGCCTGCTCGCCGCGGGCCTCGCCGAGCACATCTTCGGGAAGTGACCAGCCCCCCCGACGCGCGACGACGCGGGACACTGCGCCGCACGCGATTCCCCGCCGCAATGTGCGGCGGGACTCCGCACCCGTAGTTTGGAGACCAGCATGAGTACGAAGACGACCAAGAAGCCCGCCCGCATGTCCAAGAGCGCCGCTCGCGCCGAGGGGGCCGCCCGCAGCGAACGCCTCCGCAAGGCCGCGCTCGCCGAGATCAAGGACCGCCTGGACGGCAAGCCCGCCGAACCCGCGAAGGCCAAGGCCGGGAGGGCACCCAAGACGCCCAAGGCCCCGAAGCCTGCGAAGGAGAAGAAGCCCAAGCGCGTCAGCGCCCTCGACGCCGCGGCGCAGGTCATCGCGGGAGCGAAGGTCCCCATGCGGGCCAAGGAGATGATCGCGGAGATGGAGGCCAAGGGCCTGTGGAAGAGCCCGGGCGGCAAGACGCCCGAGGCCACGCTCTACGCCGCCATCATCCGCGAGATCGCCGCCAAGGGCGACAAGGCGCGCTTCAACAAGCACAACAAGGGCGTCTTCGTCGCCGGGAAGGGGGCCTGACCCATGCAGGCCACCCGCGCCCAACTCGAAGCCCTGCTCGACGCGGCCGAGCGCCTGCTCAACGCCCGCGAGGTCCAGATGCTGACCACCGAGGAGTGGGACGCGCTGGAGCACGCGGTCGCGGCCTGCAACGAGCCGCCCGCGAACGAGCGGACGGAGACGTTCACTGTCGATGGCACGCGGGCGCTGGTCCGCAGCGTCGCCCCGATGAAGGGCGAGCCGTACCAGCACCGGTGCCCGGAGGACGCCTTCGAGGCGGTTGCCCATGCGGTGGCCGAGGCGACCAGCCCGTGCAACCTCGAAGACCTCCGGCACGCCGCCGACATCCCCTGGTCGCAGGCGGCCGTCGCCTTCGCGTTCCTCAAGGAGCTGGGCGTGGTCGTTCCCGCGGGCGGGCGCAACCACGCCGCCGCGGTCGCAACGCCCTACGAGGACGCGATGGTCGAGTTCCATGCCCTCCGGGAGAAGGGCCCCAGTATCTGAACGCATCGGTGCCCTTTCCTCACGCCTCGGCCTTCGCCGGGGCTTTCTCTTCGACCACACCCCTCGCGGGAAGGCGCTTGTCCGCGCCGAAGGCGATGACCGCGAGGTTGAACGACCTTGAGGTCGGTGAGCTCGATGGGCAGCTGGACCATGTCCCTCGCCGTGAGCGACGCATCCTTGTTGCCGGCGATACTCCTACCCTTGCCGAGATGGAAACTCCCGGCCGTGTCGTGCTGGACCTTGAGATCAGCGTTGCTGAGCCGCGACTCGCCGACCTCTTGGCGTTCTTACGCCGAGCCGTTCCGTTCTACGAGCAGCCGGGCGGCATTCGCGTCACGCTCCTGCGGGACGATCAACGGCCCGGCCGGTACATCGAGCGTGTTGAGTATGTCGATGAGGCTGCCTTCGCACTTGACCAGCTCCGCATCGCCGAGGTGGAGCAAATGAAAGCCCTGCTCGCGGAATGGCGCGGTCTGCTCCAAGATCCCCCGGTCGTGCGAGTCTACCGAACGATCGGTATTGCGTGACGACGGGCGAAGTCGCCGATCGTCGACGGAGGCCCACTCGATTGTCGGGCGGTGGGCGAAACCGGTCCATCCCTGACCTCCCCACGGCTTCCGACCAAGAGAGCCGTCCGTCCGCACCGTCCGGCTTACACTCTCGCAACCGTGGATGTCGGCTTGGCGCCGATCAGTGTGCGAGGTGACGATGCCATCCTTGAATCGAGAGACGGTCAGGGCAGGTGCACAAGGGGTTGCGGCCACACTCCTCGTGGCGGCCCTGATCGCCATCGGTTCACGCAATCTCGCCCACTTTGACGCCGCGCTCGTTGGCTACACATTCGCCACACTCTTCGCGGTGTTTGGGATCACGTACCGCTACTCCATGTGGCTGCAGCGCCCGCCGACGGCACTCTACTGGCGGCGGGGTTGGCAGGTGTTTTTCTCTCGCGACCGGCTCCTCGCCAGCCTCGCCGCCTGGCCGAAGCGCGTCGTCGGTGTCTTCGCGATCAACAACTTCATCTTCCGACGCAGTCGAACCCGCTGGGCCGCCCACTGGCTCATCATGTGGGGCTGCCTGCTTGCGGCGGCGATCACCTTCCCGCTGGTGTTCGGGTGGATCCACTTCCAGACGCCCGCCGACGACTTCGAGCGATACCGCGTGTACGTCTTTGGTTTTCCCACGTTCAGTTTCCGGATTGGGAGCGTGCTCGGCGGATTGATCTTCCACGGCTTGGTGTGGGCTTCGTTTCTGGTCATCGCGGGAGTGATGATCGCGATGAGGCGGCGGATGCGTGATCGCGGCGCTGAAGCCGTGCAGCAGTTCGGCGAGGACTTCCTGCCGCTCATCCTGCTCTTCGCGGTGAGCATCACCGGGCTGATGCTGACGGCGAGCTACACGTGGATGAGGGGGTACGCCTACGACTTCCTGGCGATTGTGCATGCCGCGTGTGTCATTTTCACACTCTTGTGGCTGCCGTTCGGCAAGTTCTTCCACATCTTCCAGCGGCCGGCGCAGCTGGGTGTAGCCTTCTACAAGGACGCCGGCAGATCCGGGGAGCAGGCGGTGTGCCGGAACTGTTCCCAGCCGTTTGCCTCGAAGATGCATGTCGAAGACCTCATCCTGGTCGAGCGCGCACTGGGGTACTCCTACGAGATGCCGGGGGGAAGGGGAGATCCGGCGGGCCACTACCAGTACATCTGCCCGCGCTGCCGTCGCCTCAGCATGGCACTCGCGCAGGGCCGTTTGTGGCAGGCCGGGCGGGGCCGGGAGGTAACGGATCGCCCCGGGATCGTGGATGTTGCGGAGATGATGGAGCCCGCGTCGGCTCCGGCGGCGGCGAACGAGCGGGCCTGACCGACGAGAGGGATTCCGATGTCCAACCCCCCTTCCAACCTTCTGCCGATCCTGGACCGCTTCGGGCCACACCTGAACCGCGCCAGCCCCGTGCGCCTGGCCACCGACACCGAGCCGGATCGGCTCGTGAAGACACACTGCTGCTTCTGCGGCCAGCAGTGCGGGATTCAACTGAAGGTGAAGGACAACGTCGTCACCGGCTTCGAGCCGTGGTACGACTTCCCGTTCAACCGGGGCATGCTCTGCCCGAAGGGCGTCAAGCGCTATCTCCAGGGCGCTCACCCAGACCGGCTACTCACCGCGTTCAAGCGGGATACCACGGTTCCCGAGGGTTTCAGCCCGATGGGTTACCAGGAGGCGATCGGGCGCGTCGCCTCCGAGATCACTCGCATCCAGAAGACCTACGGCAACTCGGCGATGGGCGTGCTGAGCGGCGCGAGTCTCACGGTCGAGAAGGCATACCTCATGGGTAAGTTCGCCCGGGTGTGCCTCAAGACTCCCTACATCGACTACAACGGCCGGCTGTGCATGGTAAGCGCCGGTGCTGGAAATAAGAAGGCGTTCGGCATCGACCGGGCCGCGAACCCGTGGAGCGACATCCCCAAGGCCGAGTTGATCTGGATCAGCGGGGCCAACGTCGCCGAGTGCGCGCCCATTACGACTGAGTACGTCTGGCAGGCACGCGATAACGGGGCGCGGATCATCGTCGTAGACCCGCGCATCACGCCGCTGGCTCGCACCTGCGACCTGTTCCTGCCTGTGAAGCCGGGGCGCGACATCGCGCTGTTCAACGGCGTGCTGCACCTGATGATCGAGAAGGGGTGGATCGACCGGACCTTCATCGATGCATTCACCGTCGGCTTCGACAAGGTCGCCGAGCACGTCCACGACTGGACGCCTGCCAAGACCGCCGACGTGACCGGCATCCCCGAGCGGCTCATCCGCCAAGCCGCGGAATGGTGGGGCACAGCCAAGACCAGCTTCCTCATGCACGCCCGCGGCATCGAGCATCACAGCCACGGAGTGCAGAACGTGCTCGGAGCAATCAACATCGTGCTGGCCTCCGGGCGCATCGGGCGCGAGGGGTGCGGCTACGGCACCATCACCGGCCAGGCCAACGGCCAGGGCGGACGCGAACACGGGCAGAAGTGCGACCAGTTGCCCGGTTGGCGCGACATCTCCAACCCCGAGCACCGCGCCCACATCGCCAAGGTCTGGGGCATCGCCGAGCCGGACATGCCAGGCCCCGGCGTCGACTGCTACGAGATGTTCCGCAAGATCGACGCGGGCGAGATCAAGGGTCTGATCTCGCTCTGCTTCAACCCGATGGTCTCGCTCCCGGACAATGCCTTCATCGCCCGTGCCCTGGGCAAGCTCGAGTTCTACGTTGCCATCGACTTCTTCATGAATGAGACCGCGCGGCACGCGGACATCGTGCTCCCCGGCTCTCTCCAGGAAGAGGACGAGGGCGTGGTTACGCAGATCGAGGGAAAGGTCATCAAGATCAACAAGGCCGTGGAATGCCCGGGCGATGCGAAGCAGGACTGGCGGATCGTCCAGGACATCGCCGCCGCGCTGGAGCGCCCCACCGGCTTCACGTTCGATTCGCCCCGCGCGATCTTCGACGAACTCCGCACGGCCAGCAAGGGCGGCGTTGCGGACTACTCCGGCATCACTTATGAGAAGATTGAGCGGCAGTACGGCGTCTGCTGGCCGTGCTATTCCGAATCACCCGACGGCAAGCCCATCGACCACTCCGGCACGCCGCGCCTGTTCGAGCCGAACTCGTGGAACCCCGTCGCTAAGGGCGCGGGCCCGTACTACTTCCCTGACGGCAAGGCTCGCTTCAATGTCGCGCCGTTCACGCCGCCGGCGGAGGTGACCGACGCGGAGTACCCGCTCATGCTCACCACCGGGCGCGTGGTCAGCCAGTTCCTCTCGGGCACGCAGACGCGGCGCATCGGCCCTTTGGTGGACCAGTACCCCGAGCCGCGGATCGAGATGCACCCGCGCCTCGCCGAGACGATGGGGATTACCGACGGCGACTGGGTGACGGCCGAGTCCCGGCGCGGCGACTGCACCCTGAAGGCGATGGTCGTCACCACGATCCGCCCCGACACGATCTTCATTCCCTACCACTGGCCGGGCCGCAAGAGCGCCAACCAACTTACCATCTCGGCGCAGGACCCGATCTCCAAGATCCCGGAGTACAAGGTGTGCGCGGCCCGCGTGCGTAAGGCCGATGGGCCGCCCGAGTGGGCCGGACGCCTGGAGCCGCAGCAGGGATGAACCTATCGGAGTCGCCATGAGCGTCCCCAGCCACCTCAACTTCTACATCGACGCCTCCCGCTGCATCGGGTGCCAGGCGTGTGTGCAGGCATGCACCGAGTGCGACACGCACAAGGGGCACTCCATGATCCACCTGGAGACGGTGGACCGGGCGCACTCGACGCAGACGATCCCCGTGATTTGCATGCACTGCGATTCGCCGACGTGCGCCGAGGTCTGCCCCGCCGACGCGATTAAGCGGAGCGAGGACGGCGTGGTGCAGTCGGCCCGCAAGCCGCGCTGCATCGCGTGCAACAACTGCGTGTTAGCGTGCCCGTTCGGGGTGCCCAAGATGCAGGTCGAGTTCGAGCTGATGATGAAGTGCGACATGTGCTACGACCGCTCGTCGGTGGGCCTCAAACCCATGTGCGCGAGCGTGTGCCCGAGCCAGGCGCTGTTCTTCGGCACGCGCGAGGAGATCGAGGCCCTGCGGCCGCAAGCGGCCCCGATCGATCGCTTCCAGTTCGGTAACCAGACCATCACGACCAAGGTGAAAATGATGGGGCCTAAGAACGTGGCGGGCCAACGGCCCAAGCACATCGACGTAACGGCGGCGATGGACGAGCACGCCCCACCGCGCTCGGTCTCGCTGGGCGTGCTCAATGGCGCGAGATGAACGCGGCCGCCCGCCGCCTGATCGGAGTTCCCTATGGCAGACCCTACACCCATCCGTGTCCACACGCCCAACGGCCGTCCGAGCGACGCCCAGCCCAAGTGGCGGCAGGACTTCCCCATCGACACGCAGCAGGACAACTTCGTGGCCCGGCGCGACTTTACGAAGTTTATGGTGCTGATCAGTGCGTCGTTCGTCGCGGGCCAGGGGTGGATCGCTCTCAAGACGCTGCGGGGCGAAGGAGGCGGCGCGGGACCGAAGGCCATCGCCCGCGTCGATGAGATCGCCGTCGGGCAGGCCGCGCTGTTCTTCTACCCCGGCGAGCACGACTCGTGCCTCTTGGTTCGCGCGGGTGAGCGCGAGTTCCTGGCGTACAGCAACAAGTGCTCGCACCTGTCGTGCCCGGTAACGCCGGACGTGCCCTCGGGGTGTCTGCGCTGCCCGTGCCACCACGGATCGTTCGATCTGGCGACCGGCCGTCCGCTCGCCGGTCCGCCGCGGCGTCCACTAGCGCGGATCGTGCTCGAAGTTCGCGATGGAAAGGTCTTCGCCACGGGCGTGGAGGAGCGCACCATATGAGCCAGGCCCAAACGCACACCCAGCGATCCTCTCTGCCCGCGCCCCCCCTCGCCCTGCCGCGCTCCGGCATCGCCCCCCCCGCGCGCCGACGCTTCGCCGAGCAGAACCGCACGGCCATCGTCACGGGCATCCTCTGCATCGTGCTCATCATCGGCCTGATGCAGCTCTGGCTGCTGACGGCGACGATGAACGCGTACCTCGGCGGCGACCACGCGGTGGTGTGGCCGGCGCTGGGGGCGAGCATTGTGTGCCTGCTGCTGAACCTCGGGCTGCTGCGGTATCTCTACCTGCTGGAGCGCCCGCGATGAGCGGCGAACCTGCGCCCGCTCCGATTGCGTGCGCGATCGCGACATCTCCGGGTACCATCGACCGCGCCGCGGCGGGCCTTCACCCGGCGTACTTCTCGCTGGTCATGGCGACGGGGATCGTCTCGCTAGCGGCGTGGATCGAGTCGGGAGGGGTGGGTGGGCACAGCATGCTGGCCGCGCTGGCACGCGGGATGTTCTGGCTGAACTTCCTGTTCTTCGCCGCGCTGTGGGCGCTCACGCTCATCCGCATCGCGCGGCACCGGACACGGCTGATCGCCGATTTCTCCGACCACAACAAGAGCGTGGGATTCTTCACGATGGTGCCGGGCGCGTGCGTGCTGGGGACGCAGGCGCTCTTGATTCAGGGGATGACCGGGCTGGCGTGGGGCCTGTGGATCCTCGGCACGATCCTGTGGGCGGTACTGACGTACACCATCTTCACGGTGCTGACGGTCAAGAGCGTCAAGCCCACGCTCGCCGACGGGATCAGCGGCGGGTGGCTGCTGAGCGTGGTGGCGACGCAGGCGGTGGCGGTGCTGGCGGGGCAACTCGCGAGCGCCGCGGGGGCCGAAGGTGTCGTCGGCCACGGCCACAGCGAGGGGCTGCTCTTCATCGCGCTGGTGATGTGGCTGGGCGGGGCGATGCTCTATATCTGGATCATCGCGTTGATCTTCTACCGCTACACGTTCTTCCCGTTCAAGCCGTCGGACTTGGCCCCGCCGTACTGGATCAACATGGGGGCGATGGCGATCTCGACGCTGGCGGGGACGACACTGCTCTTGGCGACAAAAGACCGGGACTCCAGCATCGCCTTGGTCCGCGACCTGCTCCCGTTCATCAAGGGGGCGACGCTCCTGTTCTGGGCGACGGCGACGTGGTGGATCCCGATGCTGCTGATCCTGGGCGTGTGGCGGCACATCGTCAAGAGGTTCCCGCTGCGCTACGACCCGCTGTACTGGGGCGCGGTGTTCCCGTTGGGAATGTACTCGGTCGCGACGGCGCGGATGAACTCGGCGATCGAACTGCCACCATCCCTGGGCGTGCTGCCGCCGGTGTTCTGCTATGTCTCGATCACGGCGTGGGCACTGGCGGTGACGGGGATGGGTTATGCGGTGTGCGTGAGCGCTCGCGTGCGCAAGTGAACGTGTGTCGGCTCGTGCGAGGCGGCGGCCAAATCCCCGCCCCGGCCCTCCGCCACGGGGCCCAGACCGGGCACGAACCCGTGAAACCCCGGCGCTGTATATCCCTATAATCTTGTCCAGTATTCGTCCGGCACGCGAACCTCGTACCCGGAGCACACCATGCGACGCTCCCTCGTCTGGGATCTTCCGACCCGCCTCTTCCACTGGCTCTTCGCCGGGGGCTTCATCGCCGCGGCGGTGATCGCCCTGGGCCTGCGCGATGACAGCCCGCTGTTCCCCTACCACGGGATCATCGGGCTGGCGCTGGGGCTGATGCTCGTGTTTCGTGTGGTCTGGGGCTTCGTCGGCTCGCGCCACGCGAGATTCCGCTCCTTCGCGTTCGGCCCCGGCGCTGTCGCCGGGTATGTCAAGGGCGTCTTGACCGGGCGCGGACTGCGGTACGCCGGGCACAACCCCGGCTCCGCGTACGCCATCTTTGGAATGCTCGCCCTCATGCTGGGCCTGGCGGTGACCGGCGTGATGTCGGGGCGGGGCAACGACAGCGTTAAGGACGTACACGAAGTGCTCGTGTGGGCGATGATCGCCGTGGCGGGCGTGCATGTGCTGGGCGTCATCGTGCATTCGCTTCGTCACCGCGAGAACCTCACCGCCGGCATGGTCCACGGGCGGAAGAACGTGCAGGAGTCCGAGGGCATCCGCTCGCCGCGCCGCCTGGCCGCGGCGGTGTTCCTGCTGGTCACGGGGGCCTGGACCGCCGCGCTGGTCAACGCCTACGACCCGGCCACACGCTCGACCACGGTCCCCGCGCTGGGCGTGAGCCTGCAACTCGGCGAGGCACACGACGGCGGGGACCGCCAATACCGCGATGGCGATGACGATTGAGTTTTCAGGCGACGTGTCCAGCCGGGGCGTGGGTGAACCATGTACAAGGAGCGATGACGTGACCAAAGCGACACTTCCTCGATCGGGCAGGTCCATCTTGGCCATGAAATGGGCACGGACAGCGATGCGTGCCATGTTGAGCCTCGCGATACTCGTGACGGCCGCGGGGTGTGCCGCCACATCCGCGACCTGCGGGCATGAGCCGGTGTCTGCGCACAACCAGCCGGAATCGACCGCTCTGCCGACCGACGCGTTCCGTCGCCACCACGCCGAGATCATCGAACATCTGGATCACATCGACGCGATGGCGGTCGCCCTCCGAGGGCAATCCCCCGAGGAGCAGCGCAGAACGATGCGGCGGGCCGTAACGTTCCTCAAGGAGCACATCGCGGCCCACGCCGCCGATGAAGAGCGCGTGCTCTACCCCGTCGTGCAGCGGGAGAGCGGCCCGGGCAGCCAACTGACGGCCGTGCCCATCTACGAGCACCGCATCATCGAACGTCTGATCGCGACCCTCGACAAGGAGGCGTCCCAGCCCACGCCCGACGCCGCAGCCTTCTCGCTCACCGCGCACCACCTGACCGGCCTGTTGCTCGGACACTTCGAAATCGAGGAGCGGGTGCTGCTGCCCGTTCTCGACAAGACCATGACCCCGGAGCAGTTTCAGCGGGAGGTCGCGGACAAAATGCCCCACTGACCGCGCGGCGAACCGGCGAGAGGCCCCATATCCACGACACGAGAGATGTCAACCCTGTTGCTTGGCGGGAGTCTGCAACTCGGCGAGACGCACGAAAGCGGGGACCGCCCGCGGGAACGCAGCGACGGTGGCACATGGGCGGGTTGATCCAGGCTCGGAGCCTGCGGCAGGCCTCGGATCTGGATCGTGCGAGCCGCGTTCGCGCGATCGCCGGAATTCTGGACGCGTGTCGCAGCGAGATCGGTGCGCACTTCGATGATGAAGAGCGGATGCTGCTCCCGCTGGTCCGTTCTCCCGCGCTGCGGGACCGACTGCTGCACGAGCACGCCGTCCTGCGGCGTCTGGCAGAGCGGTGCGAGCGCCTTTGACCGGTCAAGGTGCGCATGCGGGCATGGAGTCATCCCGAATACGACGACCTCGAGCCATTGGCCGCGAGCAGTTCACCGGGAGTTCTCGACCTGATCACGAATGCTTGTCACGCCTTCCGAAGCCGAAGGGCGTTGAAGACCACCGAGACGGAACTCAGGCTCATGGCCACCGCCGCGAACATCGGCGAGAGGAGCACGCCGAAGGCCGGGTACAGGATGCCCGCCGCGATCGGCACTCCGAGCGCGTTGTAGACCAGGGCGAACACGAGGTTCTGCTTCATGTTCGCGACCGTGGCCTGTGAGAGCTGGCGTGCCCGGGCGATGCCGCGCAGGTCGCCCTTGACGAGGGTGAGGTGCCCGCTGTTCATCGCCACATCGGTGCCGGTGCCCATCGCGATGCCGACGTTGGCGCGGGCGAGTGCCGGGGCGTCGTTGATTCCATCGCCGGCCATCGCAACCCGCCGCCCCTTGGCCTGGAGCGACGCGACGAGGTCAACCTTGTCCTGCGGCCGGACCTCGCCGTGGACCTCGTCGATCCCGAGTTGCTTGGCGACGGCCTGCGCGGTGGTCAGCCCGTCGCCGGTGGCCATGACGATCCTGATCCCCGCACTGTGGAGCTGCCTGATCGCCTCGGGCGTGGAGTCCTTCACGGGATCGGCCGCGGCCACGAGGCCCGCCGCGCGCCCGTCCACGGCCACAAAGACCACCGACGCCC
>JABWBC010000114.1 GCA_013360695.1 Phycisphaerales bacterium | reverse complement strand
CCGGCGTCGCCACCGGACGCGGCGTGCTCAGCAGCACCGCCTCCACCACCGGCGAGAGTTCTTCAACCGGCGGGATCGGAATCTCCACGACCACCGCACGCCGCCGTCCACGCCTGGCGGGCGCGGGCTGGGATTCACTCTGAACCTCACCGCTCGCGCCGACATCGGCGGGAGGCTCGATCGGCACGGTGGCGACGTGTGCGTCGGACGCGGGCCGAGCGGCGCAGTCAACGCCCGCACCCGGCTCGCCGTCAGCCTCGCCAACCACTTCGCCCCTCTCCCCGCCAGCCTCGGGCATCATCTCGGGAACATCATCCATGATGCCGCAATGCTACACGGCCGGAGCCCTGTTCGCCGCACGATGTACGGGAAATTCCGATGATGCGCCCGGCATCGGGCATCAGGAGGAACGAAGCAGCGAGGCGGCAGTGGATTCTCCCCCGGACTCCGCCGCGCCGTTGCGCACGGCCACCGATCGCGACTCCACCCACCACCCGATCAACGAGCCACGCCGTGACTCCGCGACCCCGTGGCTTCGTGACTCCTTCACGCACTCTTCCCGATCGTGTGCTGCGACATCGCGGTACGGAGAAGGCCCATCAACTCGCGCTTCAGGCATTCGGTGAGCTCGACAAACTCCACGCCGAGCAGCCGCCGCCCGCCTTCGTTGCGGCACCACACGATCCTGGCCCTCACCTTCACTTCGTCCTCACCCGTGGAGAACGTGCAATCGAGCACCGAGCCCGGGGCGGCTCGCTCGCCGGCCACGTTCACCCGCGCCCCGCTGGCGGAGAGGTCCACCACGAACCCGTGCCGCTTCCCGGCCCGGAACGCCACGCCGTCGCACACCACCCGCCCGTGGCGCCGTTTGCTCGCGCCCGCGGATTCGTACTCGCCTGGGTTGGTCAGCCTCACCGCCATGGGCATCAACATCGGTTGGTCCGCTGCATCGCTTGGGTGACTCGCCCCAAGTTGGCTCGCATCACGACCCGGTTCGTGTTATGGAAGGTATTGCAAAGCCCCGGATGCTGATAGCATCAGACCTGAACCGCAACTCGAGCAAAGCGATGCGCCGATCTGCTGGCCAAACCTCCCGCCCCCGCGGCTTCACGCTCATCGAGCTGCTGGTGGTCATCGCCGTCGTCGCCCTCCTCATCGCCATCCTTCTCCCCGCGCTTTCGCACGCACGCCACTCCGCACGCCTCACCGCCTGCGTCGCCAACCTCCGCTCTCAGGGGCAGGTCGTGCTCACCTACACCAACGATTTCCAGGAATCCCTCCCGCCCCGCGGCGTGTTCTGGAATCGCAAGGAAGAAGACGACCAATACGAACAGACCTTCTGGACCCTGCCGCGCCTGCTCGCAAACTACCAGGGACAACCCTTCACGCGTGAGGGTGACTTCTTCCCTCCCACCGGCGCCTGGCGCTGCGTCGAAATCCGCCCCGAGCAGGACGACCAGCACATCAACCACTTCGCGATCTCCCACTCCTGCGCCGGCAGATTCGCCTACAACAGCGTGCTGCGCGACGATGAAACCGGCGAGGTCGTCGTCAGCGCCGACGCGGAGGACGGCTGGGAAACCGCCACGCGCGGCTGGCGAAGGCTCACCAACTTCACCTGGCCCACGCGCCTCGTCGCGCTGGGCGATGCCCTGACCTTCTTCGCGGAGGTCCACCAGCATCGCCACGCGATGGACAGCGTGGGCCGATCCTGGCAGCTGGTCACAACCGACATCTACGACGTGATCGGCTACCACGCCGAGCCCTGGCCGATCGTCCACTTCGACGGGCACGCCGAAACCAAACGCCTGACCGCCCAGCAGTGGCTCGACTCGACCGAGACCTTTCGATCGCCGAGCGGCGGCACGGCCGATTTCCATCGCGCCGAAATCGACGCGTTCCTGTGGTTCGTGCGTCGCTAGGCCTTGGCGGACAGACCGAAATTCGGGCGCGATTCTCTGAACCAACTCTCGATCGGGATGCCCTGCAGCCCTTCGTCGATCGGCTCCATCCCCTCACGCAATTTGCGCTCAACCTCTTCCGGGAACAGAGGCGCCACGGCCAGAAAGGCGACCTCTTTCCGGGACTTCCTGGGCTGCGACTTGCCGCCGATGACAACCGAAGCAATTCCTTCTGAGAGCGCCTGAGGGAAGAGCAAGGCCGCGCAACAGAATCGTGTATTGTCCGCGAACGGCTCGGGTGGATCACCGTTGGGAACGGTGTGGCCCCACCAGAGCATGGTTTCGTACATCTGAGGTATGTGTGCAAGGTTCTTCAGCCACCGGACCGGCCAGTACCAACGCTCCTGCTTCTCTTCGCTTTCCCGCCGGCGCTTTCCGTCGCCAAACCGATCGATTCGCCACTCGGGCGGGAGAATCATGAGGAGTTCCATCCGTCTTGGGCCGCGCCAGCGCGCGGGCATGGTCATGGGCTCGGCGCTCATGCCCATCGTGCAGAGCACGTGGTACTTTCGCTTGGCCGTGGGCGGAAAACTCAGCACATCGATGTGCAACCCCTCGGACATGATCTCGTGCAGCACACTGCATTCGCCCCCGACATATCGCCGCACATGATCCTGAATCGCGTCCATCTCTTTCACGGTGAGATAGCTCACGCCGAGCAGTTCCTTCGGCTCGCCATGCCTGATGATCTGACCTCGGCGAGAACTGGGCTTCGTCTTTGACTTCGCCTTGGGTTTGAGCTTGGGCTTGGCTTTGGCTTTGGACAGCGACTTGCTCCTTGCCTTGGACATTGACTTGGCCATGCTCATCCCCTTTCGAACCATTAACCTCTCAGCGACCAGACCGAGCGGGCACTCGCGTCAAAGCTCTGCCCTGAGCCGGACTCGATTCAGGCGGCGTCCCCGTATTACGGCACGCTCGGGCGAGACTCTCCCTTCCGCTTCCTCATCCTCAGATTCAGCATCTCCACACCCAGCGAGAACGCCATCGCAAAGTAGATGTACCCCTTCGGGATGTGCTGCCCCAGCCCGTCGGCCGTCAGCATCACGCCGATCAGCAAGAGGAACGACAGCGCCAGCATCTTCACCGTCGGGTGCCGCTCGACAAACGCCGAGATCTGCCCCGCAAACGCCAGCATCACTCCGATCGAGATCACCACCGCCGTCACCATGACCCAGATCGCTCGTGCCATCCCCACCGCCGTGATCACCGAGTCCAGCGAGAACACGATGTCGAGCATGACGATCTGCGTCACGGCGCTCTTGAACGTCAGCCCGCCGGCCTTGGCGGCCTCCTCCGGCCCGCCGCCCTCGAGCTTGTGATGAATCTCCGTCGTCGCTTTGTAGATCAGGAACGCGCCGCCCAAAAGGAGCACAAGGTCCTTGCCCGTGAACTCCTTTCCCATCACCTCAAACAGCGGCCTGGTCAGGCTCATCACCCAGCTGATCGCCAGCAAGAGCGCGATGCGGATGAACATCGCCAGGAACAGACCGACCCGCCGCGCCGCCGGGCGCTGCGGCTCCGGCAGCTTCCCCGTGATGATCGCGATGAAGACGATGTTGTCGATCCCCAGCACGATCTCCATGAGCGTGAGGGTCGCCAGCGCCAGCCCGTTCTCTGCCAGGTGTTCCATACGCGGGCACGATATCACGTCCGGTCGCGGTCGTCGCGCCGCGCACCTCTACAATCCACCGTGCCCGACGACCCCGACCTTCCATCGCTCGACGCCGAGGGCTTTCTCCCCAAAGGCACGCCGCCCGCGTGGGGAACCGCGGCCGACGACGCGCGCCTCTCGCGCCTCCTCCGCCGCGCCCGCGATCTCCCCGCGCGCCCCGGCGTCTATCTCATGAAGGACCACAAGGGCGTCGTCATCTACGTCGGCAAGGCCGCCAATCTCCCCGATCGCGTCTCCTCCTACTTCGTCCCCTCCGCGGACCTGGGCCCCAAAAAGCAGCCGATGCTCTCGGTCGTTCACGACTTCGACATCCTCCTCTGCGAGGGCGAGTGGGAGGCGCTCCTCACCGAGAATCGACTCATCAAGGACATCAAGCCGAAGTTCAACGTCCGCCTCACCGACGACAAGACCTTCCCCTACCTCGTCGTCACCACCCGCGAGGACTTCTCGCGCGTCTTCGTCACCCGCAACCCCAGCGGCATCACCGAGGGCGGCGAGCAGGAGCCGCACATGCGCGGCGCCCGCGTCTTCGGCCCCTTCACCAACGCCGGCGCGCTCCGCGAAGCGGTCCAGCTCCTCCAGCGCGTCTTCAAGTTCCGCACCTGCAAGCTCGACATCGTCGAATCCGACGAGCGCAACCGCTTCTTCCGCCCCTGCCTGCTCCACGCGATCAACCAGTGCACCGCGCCCTGCGCCGCCAAGATCGGCAAGGACAACTACGCCCGCGACGTCGAGCTCTTCGTCCGCTGCCTCTCCACCAAGCGCTCCACGCTCGTCCGCGAGATGGAAGACCAGATGCGCCAGGCCTCCGCGGCCCTCCACTTCGAGAAGGCCGCCGTCCTCCGCGATCAGATCAAGGCCCTGCAGAAGCTCGACGAACGCTCAACCCGCGCCGAGGGCTGGCAGCCCGAGGCCGAGATCGCCATCATCGACCCCACCGCGGCCCTGCGCAGCCTCCAGAAGACCCTCGGCCTCGACGAGCCCATTCGCTGCCTCGAAGGCATCGACATCGCCCACCTGCAGGGCAACGAAACCGTCGGAAGCAAAGTCTGCTTCATCGACGGCCGGCCGTTCAAGAGCGAATACCGCCGCTACCGAATCTCCAGCGTCGAGGGCGGCAACGACGACTACGCCAGCATCCGCGAGGTCGTCAGCCGCCGCTACCGCGAGGCCGGCGAGGGGCACGAGCTCTATCCCGACGTGATCCTGATCGACGGCGGCCTGGGCCAGCTCCACGCGGCCCTGGAAGCCTTCGCGATCCTCGACATCAGGCCGCCCATGGTCATCAGCCTCGCCAAGAAGGAAGAGCTGATCTATGTGCAGGAGCGGAGCGAGCCGATCCGACTCTCGCGCGAGAACCTCGGCCTGCGCCTGTGCCAGGCCGTGCGCGATGAAGCGCACCGCTTCGCCCAGCATTATCATCATGTGCTGAGGAAAAAGAAGACGCTGGAAGAGGAATGAGCCAGGAACGCCGCGCGTCGCATCAAGGTGTCGGTTCACACACGCAACGATAGCCAATGATGTTCTGGTTTTCGTCCAGGATGTAGTGCAGCACACAAAGCCCCGAACAGTTGAATACGAGGCACGAAACGAGAGTTCCAACGATCTTCACCTTGCACGCGATGACCGGAGGATCCTCGGTTGCAGGCGTCCATCCCACGATCTGTCCGTCGGCATCGACTCGAACTTCGTCAAGCGGTTGTCCATCCCGCGGTGCCTCTACCCCATCCGCGAACCTGAGTGCTTCGATAGCCACGAGGTTGCCATGCTCGTCGACCTGGATTCCAGAGAACTTGGTGCGACGCATGAGGTCAAGCGTTGACTGTTTATACCGCATGATCCCCATGTCGATCAACTCGCCCGTCTCACTCTCGACGAACGTGTGAAGATCGTGAGCACCGTTCGGCGGAGGCTCATTGACCTGTCCAAGAGGCTCTCGGATCGGCACCGCACAGCCAGCGATCGCGATGACAGCACAGCCGATGGCGGCGACACACAGCGTACTTTTCATCGTGACTCCTCTCATTCAGATAAAATGACCTCACTCGATGGTCTTCGGAGAACATCGGCCCCACAACCTGCGCACGACAACGATTCTCAAGAACAACAATATTCTCCGTCTCCGTTCACGGCACCGCCTCTTGTCCCTTTCTTTACTCCGCCGCCTTCCATTCGATGACATATCCGGCGTTGTCCAGCACTTCGTATTCAAGGTCGGTGCCTTCCGGAGGCGGCGTTACGCCCGGTGCATAACCCACCGGCGCGTACGCCGCAAGGCGGCCCGCGTCGTCGATCTTCGCCGCCGTGAACTTCGTGTGAGCCAGAAGATCGAGCGTCCGCTGGTCGTACTTCTGCACGCCTTCGTCAACCCACGTGCCATCGTTGGCTTGCACGAGAGTTCGGATGCCCCGGGCACTCGATGCATCACTGCTCGGCCCGCTCTGGCTCGCCGCACAGCCGAACAGAACCGCAAGCCCGGTCATCGTCAGCATCGTCTTCGTGTTCATGATTCGCTCCGGTGTGGAAATTCGGAACCGACCGCTGCTTATCGGCCAATCGCCCGGCAAGTGGACACGCCGGAGCCTTACATTCGCCACATTCCGGTCATTTCAGCTTTCGCGCCAAGCACTCTCGCGCAGTTTTCGCGTCCGCCTTGCCGCCGCTGGCCGCCATCACCGCGCCGATCAACCGTCCGATGGCGGCCTGCTTTCCTGCCCTCACGTCCGCCGCCGCCGCCGGCTGCGCCGCGATCGCCTCGTCGCACCAGCGCTCCATCGCCGCGTCGTCACGCACGATCAGGAGCCCGCGCTCCTGCGCCAGCTTCTTCACCCGTTCCAGCGCCGCGAGGGCATCACTCGCAGTGTCGTCACTCGTTTGATCGACGTGACGCGCCACCGACTGCCCTTCGTGGCCGGTGCTCTTCATTCCGCACAACTCATCAAACAGCGTCTCCACCGCCTGGTTTCCGATCTGCCCCTCCTCGCGCAGCCTCGCGATCGCCGCGACGCTGGCCGCTTCGATCCCGAGCTTGCTCACCATGACGCCGCGCTCGTTGGCTCGCTTGGCCCCGCTCTGCAGCACCAGGTTCGCCGCCAGTTTCCCCGCGACGCTCGGCACCGTCCCCAGCGACGCCAGCGCCCCCGCCGCCCGCTCGTAGAAAAAGCAGTCGTCGCGTTCCTCCACCAAGGCCGCGGCTTCCTTCGCCCCCAGCCCGTAGTCCTTCGCGTATCGCTCCGCCCGCGCCAAGGGCAGCTCGGGCACGCGCAGGCGAACCCGCTCGCGCCACGCGTCGTCGATCGAGAGCGGCGGCAAATCCGGATCGGGGAAGTACCGATAGTCGTGCGCGTCCTCCTTCTCACGCTGCACATACGACACGCCGCGGTGATCGTCCCACCCGCGCGTCACCTTCATCCCCTTGCCCATCACGCGCCGATCCTCGACCCACCGGCGCGGTTGCTCCGCGAGTTCATACTCGATCGCCGCCTCCACCGCGCGGAAGCTGTTCAGGTTCTTGATCTCGACGATCGGCGTCTTGATGACGCGCCCGTCCGCCAGCGTCAGGTGCGTGTTGATGTTTGGCTCGAAGCGCATGTGCCCCTTCTGCATCACGCCCTCAGACACGCCCAGGAATCGGCAGATGTTCCGCAGCGCTTTCGCAAAGAACACCACCTGCGCGGCGCTCGTGAAATCGGGCTGCGTGACGATCTCCAGGAGCGGCGCGCCCGCGCGGTTGTAGTCCGCGATCGAGAAATCGATGGGCCGTCCGCCCGGCGATTCGTGGAGCAGCTTGCCCGCGTCCTCTTCCAGGTGTGCGCGGATGATGCCGATCGTCGCGCCCTCGCGCGACGAATCGGGGTTGCCCTTCTCGTCCAGGCCCGGCAAGCGCACCGCGCCGTCGAAGCACACCGGAAGGTCGTACTGGCTGATCTGGTACCCCTTGGGCAGGTCGGGATAGAAATAGCTCTTGCGGTCCCACTTGGTGACCGGCGCGACGCGGCATCCCAGCGCCATCCCCACCATCATCGACATCTCCACCGCCTCGCGCGACAGCACCGGCAGCGCGCCCGGCAGCCCGATCACCACCTCGTCGATCAGCGTGTTGGGCTCCGCGTCGTGAAACGACGGGTTCGCCGGGTTCGGCGCGCTGGCGAACACCTTGGTCCGCGTCGCCAATTCGACGTGAACCTCCAGCCCCACAACCAACGTCACCGAAACGATGTCCGCGTATGACATGCACGCATCGTAGTGCGGCGTCGTGAATTGGGTGGCCCGCCGGTCCCGCTGGCGAGCGACTTTCCGTGCTCCGATGGCGGCAACAGCCCGCATCACTCGCCGTGGTGTTCGTCTTCATCGAGCGATTGAGCGTTTGGATGACCTTCGGATTCCGGGACCTCCGCCCCACTCACGACATCATCGCACTCAACTCTCGCGCCACCTCATCCACGCTTCCCCACGCTCCCAACCGCCCCACCACGCGCACGCGCGGCCCGACCGGAGCCCACGCTCGCGCGTCCGTCGCGCCGAACAGCGCGACCGTCGCCACGCCCATCTGGGCCGCCAGGTGCGTCGGCCCGCTGTCGTTGCCGACAAACGCCCGCGCCCCGCCCACGATCTCGCGCAGCTCCTCGAGCGTCTCGATCCAGCGCCCGCCCATGCGTTGAAAGAAGCCCGCGTCCGTGCGGGAGAATCGCTCTCGCTCGACCTCGCCCGCGATCGCGATGACTCCGGCGCCTTCATCGCACAGCCGCTCGTGCAGCTCGCACCAGTTCGCCATCACCCAGCGCTTCGCGTCGCTCCCCGCGCCGACGTGCAGCACGATCGCGTCCCCGCTCGCCTCCTCGCCTTCGCTCGCGCGCGTCTCCGTCTGCGCCAACGGGTGCGCGTCGATAAACGCGCGCAGCATGTCCCCCCCTCGCGCCTGCGGCATGGCAATCACCCGCGCCTTTGGGAACATCCGCTTCACCCGCGCGTCCCGCGCCTGGCTCGCGCCGTGCTCATAGTCGAGCACCAGCCCCGCGCCCGGCCGCCCGCGCAGCGATCCGCCCTCGCGCCACAGCGCGACCATCTCGGGCGCTTCCGCGCTCATCGCGCGCACGCCGACGCACGCGCTCGCCAGCTCGGCCTTGGCAAGATCAGCGACAAAGGTCGTCTCCACGCCGCTCCGCGCCAGGTGCCTCAGCACCGGCCACGTGAGCACGCTGTCGCCCAGCGCACCGCGGTGCAGCACCCACGCCTCGCGCACACCTTCGGTGTCGATGCGTGGGATCGCGCCGATTTGTCCACCCCGCGTGCTCAAGCTCCCGCTCCCTTCCCGCCGCGCGCGGGTTTCGCACGCTTGCCGCCACGCCCCTTGCTCTTCTTTTCATCCACCGACGCCTCGCCGCGAAGCGCCGCCCGCGCGATGCGGATTGCACGCCGCTCCAGCATCGCCGCACGCATCGCCGTCGTCTTCAGGTCCTTCGCCAACTGCGCCAGCGTCATGGGCGGCGAACCATCCCAGCCCGCGCGCCGCTCGATCACGCGTCGATCCGCCGACTCCATCGCGACCAGCACACCCCTGAGCCGCGCGTCCAGCTCGATCTCGCGCTGCCACGGGTCCACCGCCCGCTCCCACGCGCCGATCTGCATCTCCATCGACGCCCTGGCGACCGCCCGTGCCTTCCCGGCCGCCACGCTCTTCTCCGCGCCCGCGATCGACCTTGCGACGCGCGTGATCGCGCGATTGAGCGCCAGGCCCGCCGGCGCCGCCAGCCGCCCTCCCTTGGCCGCCTCAAACTGATTCACACCCTCCGAGAGCGCCCCCAAGCCCGCCTCCATCATCTCGCGCAGTTTGGCCGCACCGAGCGGTGCCAGCTCCAGCGGCGTATCCAGCACGCTCTCGATCGTCGACACCAGCAGCGGGAGCTGGCTCCTCATCAGCTCGATTTTCAGCAGCGTCGCCCAGCGCAGCATCGTGAAGCACTCGTCGATCTTGGTGGGCTCCGGGTGCAGGCGATCGATCGTCGCCGCGATCCCCGCCGCGCGGCGCACGAGGAAGTGGCACGCCAGCGCCCGCTCCCGCTCCTCCTTCGCGCTCGCGGGCCCGAGCCTGGCGGACGTCTCGGAGCGCGAGATCGCGCCGGGCGCGGCGACGATCACGATCCACGGCGCGGATTTCGCCCCCGGCTGCGTCGCCTTCATCGACGACCGGCCGGTCGAGACGCGGTACTTCAACCCGTCCGAGATCACCATGATCAAGCCCGTGCCGTGGAAGAAGAGGACCTCCTCGGCGTCGCCGCTCGAGCCGGTGCGCGTCGTCAATCCCGACGGCGCCGCGAGCGACACGATCCGCCTGCGCTGGAAGGGCCCCGAGCTGAACTCGGCTTCGAGCCACGCCGCGCGCGCGGGCGGCGGCGATCTGCTCCTCGAGCGACGATTTCCCGTCGCCGGAGACCGTCGTGTGCACGTGGAAGTCGCCGAGGATCCGCGGCACCGGGGCGGGCAGGGCGTTCTGCTCGGCGAGCTCGATCTCGCCGGTGTCCTCGCGCAGGTGTGGGGGGATCCACGGCAGGCCGAGCGCCGCGTAGACGTCTTCTTCGGTGCGGGCGGCCACCACCTTGCCGGTCGCGATCTCGGTGAGCGCGTACTCGTTGAGGGTGAGGCCGCGGGCGAGCGCGCGCTGGCGCATCTTGACGTTGTGGGCCTTGCTGCCCGTGAAGTACATGAGCGCCGCGCCGAGCTCTTCTTCCTTCACGACGCGGACGTCGATCTGGAGGCCGCGGCGGGTGACGACGCTGGTCTTGGTCTCGCCGCGCCCGAGCACCTGGTCGACCATCGAGAGGGCGACGACGGTGTCCATGACCTTGCCCGGGTCGTCGGCGGCGACGAGGAAGTCGAGGTCGCCGATGGTCTCGGCGAAGCGGCGAAGGCTGCCGCAGTACGCCGCCTTCCGCACCCCCGCGATGCCCTCGATCGTGGCGAGGATGCGCTCGGCGAGGGGCAGGGCGACCGAGATGGGCGTGCGGCCCTGCGTGCCCTGCTTCTGCATGCGGGCGAGGGCCTGGGCGATCTTGTCCTCGCTCTTCTGGCCGAAGCCCTTGAGGTCGCGCAGCTTGTGCTCGGCGATGACGCGGCGGAGGTCGTCGAGCCCCTGCACGCCGAGCTCCTTGCGCAGCCGGTTGACGGCCTTCGGCCCGAGCCCCGGGATGGCGAGGAGCGCGACGATCGCCGGGGGGTGCTTCTTGCGGAGGTCCTCGAGCTTCTCCACCTTGCCCGTGTCGACGAGCTCGCGGATCTTGGCGGCGCTGCTCTTGCCGATGCCCTCGAGGGCCTGGAGCTTGGCCGCGGTCAGCGCGGTGACGTCGCCCACGTAGGCGTCGACCGCGCGCGCGGCGCTCTCGTAGGCGCGGACCCGGAACGAGGCCGGGTCGCCCTCTTCGAGGATGGTGAGCTCGGAGAGCTCGTGGAACATGTCGAGGATGTCGGCCTTCGTGCGCGCCACCCGGAGACGGTAGCCTTGGGGCCGTGAGCAAGGAAGACGAGGCCCCGATCGTCCTGTCCGTGGCCGGGCGCGAGGTGAAGGTCACCCACCCGAGCAAGGTCTACTTCGCCACGGCCCAGGTCACCAAGCTGGACGTCGTGCGCTACTTCCTCGCGGTGGCCGACGGCGCCGTGCGCGGGATCCGCGACCGGCCGCTCGTGCTCAAGCGGTTCGTCGACGGCGCCGACGCGACGCCGTTCTACCAGAAGCGCGCGCCGAAGGGCCGCCCCGACTTCATCCGCACCGCGACCCTGTACTTCCCCTCCGGACGCACCGCCGAGGAGGTCGTGGTCGACGACCCGGCGGGGCTCGCGTGGGTCGCGAACCTCGGCTGCATGGAGCTGCACCCGCACCCGGTCCGTTCCGGCGACGTCGATCACCCCGACGAGCTGCGCATCGACCTCGATCCGGGCCCCGGCGTGCCGTGGGCCGACGTCCGCAAGGTCGCGCTCGAGGTGCGGGCGCTGCTCGCCGAGCACGGCATGGTG